>JAFSCK010000144.1 GCA_017436785.1 Oscillospiraceae bacterium
CTTTACTACCGGTTCTACCAAGAAGGACATTCGTGTTGAGATCTGCTCCAAGTGCCACCCTTTCTATACCGGCAAGCAGAAGCTGGTTGACACCGGTGGACGTGTTGATCGCTTCAACAAGCGTTTTGGCCTGAAGTAAGAAAACAGAAAATTTCCGGACTGTGTTTGCAGTCCGGATTTTTTTCGTTTTGTTCACAAATTCTGACAAGATATTTGTTGTCGTTACCGCACAGAATATGGTATACTATGAAATAAGAATGTAGGGGGCGGCGTCCTCGACGCCCCGCATATGTGCGGTGCGGATTCGCCGGAAATCCCCAATGAGATGCAGCACCCTGCTGCCGGGACGTCGAGGACGCCGTCCCCTACAAAAAAGCAGGGCCAATGGAGGAACTATGGAAGCAACCTTTGAAGAGCATGTACAGGAGCGGGCGGTGCTGGTTGGCCTGAACGCAGACTGTTTCCGGAAAGATCAGATCGCAACCGATGAGACTTTGGAAGAACTGGAAGCCCTGCTGGAAACAGCCGGCGGCTTCTGCACCGGAAAGGTACTGCAGAACCGCCACACGCCCGATTCCCACAGCTTTATCGGCGAGGGTAAGGCGCTGGAAGTGAAAATGCTGGTGGAGGCTACGGCTTCTACCATGGTCATCTTTGATAACGAATTATCCCCCGGTAATATCCGGGCGCTGGAAGAGATTATCGGCGTGACCGTGCTGGACAGAAGTGCCCTGATCTTGGATATTTTTGCCCAGCGGGCGAAGACCAAGGAGGGCCGTCTGCAGGTCGAGTTGGCCCAGTATAAGTATCTGCTGCCCCGGCTGTCGGGCATGGGTGCAAGCCTCAGCCGTCAGGGCGGCGGCATCGGTACCCGTGGCCCCGGTGAAACCAAGCTGGAATCGGACCGCCGCCACATCCGGGAGCGGATCAACCGGTTGGAAGAGGAACTGGAGCAGGTCCGGAAGGTCAGAAGTGTTCAGCGGGAGCGACGACGGAAAAATTCTGTCCCTGTGGTTGCCATCGTGGGCTATACCAATGCGGGCAAATCCACGCTTTTAAATCAGCTGACCGATGCAGGCATTCCTGCCAACAACCGCCTCTTTGATACGCTGGACACTACCTCCCGGCAGCTGACGGTGTCTGACAATTTGGATGTGATTTTGTCTGATACGGTTGGCTTTATTGCCAAGCTGCCCCACCATCTGGTGAATGCCTTCCACGCAACGCTGGAGGAGCTGGAATATGCAGACCTTTTGCTGCATGTCATCGATGCCTCGGATCCTAACCGGGAGGAGCATATCGAGGTGGTGGAGAAGCTCATTGCCAAGCTGGCGAAGCCGGAAATCCCTGTGCTGAAATGCTATAATAAGGCAGACCTTGTATATCCCGAGGACCTGCCCCATGGGGAGAATACCGTGCCCATTTCCGCAAAACGGGGCATGAATATGGACGGCCTGCTGAAGGCCATCGAAAAGGCTCTGGATCAGGCCCGGCACCATGTGGTGGTGTGCCTGCCTTATTCCATGGGCGGCATGGTGGAAACCCTGCACAACAATGCGCAGGTGATCTCCACGGACTATACCGCCGACGGAATCGAGATCGAAACCATTCTGGACGATATCCTCTATGGCAGACTGCGGGAGTATATTGCGCTGGAAATGTAAGCACCGTAGGGGCCGATGCCCACATCGGCCCCTACGAACGAATAATGGAGCTGTGATCCATGGACGAATATTTGGTGCCGACAAAGTTCGGCGAGGATGAATTTTACGAGAAGAAATCTCATTTCATTGGCCGGGCGTGGCCGGTGGAAACAGAGGAAGAGGCCCTTGCGAAAATTCAGGAAATGAAGAAGCAGCACTACGATGCCACCCATAACTGCTGGGCCTATATCATTAAGGACGGTGCAGTGCGTTTTTCCGATGACGGGGAACCCGGCGGAACGGCCGGTATGCCCATGCTGCAGGTTTTGCAGCGGGAGGGCCTGTACAACATCGTCTGCGTGGTGACCCGGTACTTTGGTGGAATCCTCTTGGGCGCAGGCGGCTTGGTGCGGGCTTATACCAAGGGTGCCAAGATCGCCGTGGATGCGGCAGGAAAATCCATGAAGCGGGTCTGGACGGTGCTGTATGTGCCCTGCCCCTATCCCTTCTACGAGCGGGTAAAGCTGCTGGTGGGAGAATGTGAGGGCATCATTCGCCAGACGGATTTCGGTGCCGAGGTGGAGCTGGAGCTGCTGTTTCCGGAGGCACTGGCCCAAACCTTTCTGGATAAGCTGACCGATATGACCTCCGGCACCGTGGAGGGTATGGAATTGGGGCAGGAATATAGGGCGTTTCCGATTACATAATAAATAACGTCATTGCGAGGCGCATAGGCAGCGCTTTTGGATAAACGATTGCCGGTGGCAATCTCGTGAATCGGTGGGGATTGCCACGCCAGTGTGCGCACTGGCTCGCAATGACAGGAATAATAAGGGGTGTTACATATGACAGTGCGGGAAGAACTGGAACGGCAGGAACACAAAAGGCTCAATCCTTTGGCATCCTTTGCGGACAAATCTGCGGGCCGTCCCCGGTTTGAGGAAGACCGGGAGGGGGATGTGCGAACCTGCTATCAGCGGGACATTGACCGGATCGTACATAGCAAGTCCTTCCGCCGCCTGATGCATAAAACGCAGGTATTTTTGCAGCCCGAGGGAGATCACTACCGCACCCGTATGACCCACACGCTGGAGGTCTCCCGAATTGCCAGCACCATCACCCGGGCGTTGGGTCTCAATGAAGATCTGGCAGAGGCCATTGCCATGGGCCATGATCTGGGCCATACCCCTTTCGGTCATGCCGGCGAAGTGGCCCTGACCCAGTGCCTTGGCAGGCCTTTTCGGCACAACGAGCAGAGCCTGCGGGTGGTGGATGTGCTGGAAAAGGACGGCGAGGGGCTGAATCTGACCCATGAGGTCCGCAACGGCATCCTCTGCCACACCGGTGACCCATGGCCCAGTACTTTGGAGGGGCAGATCGTCCGGCGTTCGGATCAGATCGCCTACGTCAACCATGACATTGATGATGCCATCCGGGCCAACATCCTGACCAACGATGACATTCCCCATGCCATCACCGACATTTTGGGCCACAGCCATTCCGTCCGCATCAACACGCTGGTGACGGATGCCATCCGCACCTCCCGGGAGGCGGGAACGGTTTGCCTGTCCCCGGAGGTGGAGAAGGCACTGAAGGACCTGCGGTCGTTTATGTTTGAGCGGGTCTACCGCAACCCTGTGGCAAAAGCCGAGGAAAGCAAGGCCAAGGCCATGCTGGGAAAGCTGTTTGAATACTACATGCGCAGTCCCGAAGCCCTGCCGGAGGACTTCCACCCCCAGCTGAGCTTCGAGGGGTTGGAGCGTACCGTCTGCGACTATATCGCTGGTATGACGGATAACTACGCTGTGGATAAATATACCGAGATTTTCATTCCCACAGGCTGGCATGTTCGGGGGTAATGTGGTATAATGCAAAATGCTGAATGCACAATGCAAAATGATTTTTGATGTGCAGAAAGGAAGCCGTATGAAAAAGCGAAAGGCCATTTCGACACTGCTGTTTCTCCTGCCGCTGCTTGCGGTGATTTTGACCGCCATGCCCGGTGCTATGGTGATGCGGTTTTATGCCGGTCCCGGTAATGAGTATTTCCTGCGGGAGGTTTCCGGATTTGCCCGGGTCTTGATCGGCTATGCTCAGCCCTTTCCCTTTATGGCGGGAACAGCCGGTATCGTTACGGTGATCTTTTCGCTGAGAGGGCCGGATATCAAACGGGTCCGCAGCTTTGCTGCTGCCGGTGCGATTTTCTGGTGCATCGCAGGGGGTATGGGCGGTTTTACGGGACTTGGTATCGGTGCCATGGTGCTGCTGGCACTGACGGCGGGGCTTGCCCATTGGCTTTGTAAGGAGGAAAGACTTTGAGACGGTTTTTGTATCTGATGCCTGCGGTGCTGATCTGCATGGTTTATGCCATCTTAACTATTCTGGCGGGCGGGATCTCCGGGTATCAGCCCATTGTGTTGGTTTATATCGGCTTTCCCATTCTTGCGGCCATTTTCCTCCGCGGGGAAAATGGTGGGGCTGTCTGTTTGGCATAGCCATGGGGGCGGTGCTGCTGTATATGGGCAGCCAGTACAGCGGACAGGTGATCGATATCGAGAAGCCTCTGGGTACCGTATTTCTGATTTATTACGCGGTTATGGGACTGCTGTGTTGCAGGAAAAAATAATTTTGCATTTTAACAGAAAGGAGTGGGACTATGGCATTCCCCCCGGCATTTTTGGATGAATTAACGGCGCGAAACCCCATTGAGGATGTGGTTGGGCAGTACGTTTCTCTGAAGCGTTCCGGCTCGAACCTGTTTGGCCTGTGTCCCTTCCATGGGGAGAAGACGGCATCCTTTTCCGTGGCTCCCGACAAAGGCATTTACTACTGCTTCGGCTGCCACAAGGGCGGCAGCGTTATCAATTTTCAGATGGAGATCGAGGGCTTGAGCTACCCCGATGCGGTCCGTGCCCTTGCTAAGCGGGTGGGAATGGAGGTTCCTGAGGATGAGCAGTACCAGTCCCGGTATCGCCAGCAGGAGCGGCTCTGGGCCCTGCACAAGGAGGCAGCCCGATTCTTCCACAGCCAGTTGTATGCCCCTGTAGGGGCACAGGCACTGCAATATGCCTATGGCCGCGGTATGCCCAAAAGTGTGCTGACCCGCTTCGGCATCGGCTATGCCCCGGATAGCTGGTCTTCTCTGGTGGATGCCCTGCGGAAGAAGGGCTATACCGATCAGGAGCTGCGGGATTCCGGTCTTGTGACCATCTCCAAAAAGAACGGCAACCTCTTTGACCGGTTCCGGGACCGGCTGATGTTCCCTATCATCGATGTCCGGGGCAATGTCATCGGCTTCGGCGGCCGTATCATGAATGACAAGGATAAGAACGCAGCCAAATACTTAAATTCCCCGGAAACTCTGATTTTTAACAAGCGAAAGAACCTGTTTGCCCTGAATTTGGCCAAAAAGAGCAAGCTGGGCTACCTGATCTTGGTGGAGGGCTACATGGATGCCATCGCCCTGCACCAGTACGGCTTCGACTGTGCTGTGGCATCTCTTGGCACGGCCCTGACGGAGGACGGCGCGGCGCTGCTGAGCAAGTACACCGATCAGGTGGTGCTGATCTATGACGGCGACACCGCCGGACAGAACGCCACCAAGCGGGCCATCCCCATTCTGGAAAAGGCAGGCTTGCAGGTGAAGGTCCTGCAAATGCGGGATGCCAAGGACCCGGATGAGTTCTTGAAGAAATTTGGTGCCGACCGCTTTAAACTTCTGCTGGAGGAATCCTCCAACCGGGTGGAATACCAGCTCAATGCCATTTTGAAAAAGTATGACCTGCGGGATGATGACCAGAAGGTAAAATACTTGCAGGAATCTGCGGAGCTGATCTGCACCCTTTCCAGTTCTGTCCAGCGGGAGGTTTATGCCGGACGGGTGGCGGAAGTGGCGAAGATCAGCATGGAGGCCATGAAGCTGGAGGTAAACCGGGCCTTCAAGCGGCGCATCGCCAGAGAAAAGAAGAAGCAGGAAAAGATCGATCTTTCTCCTGCCCGGAACCTGCAGCCCAAAAGCCGCAGCATCCACTATGACAATCTGAAATCTGCCCGGGCGGAGGAAATGGTCATCGGCCAGACCCTGAGACAGCCTGCGCTGCTGGATCAGACCCGGGAACTGACACAGGAGATGTTTTCCTCGGAGCTGCTGGGCCGGGTCTACGGTCAGATGTGCAGGCGGCACCGGGAGCATCTGGAGGTCAGCGTCAACGGTCTGACGGATTTTTCGCCGGAGGAAATGTCCCACATTGCCGGGATTCTTCACAGCCAGCAGGGCCCCATCAATGAGCAGGCGCTGCTGGACTGTGTGGCAGCCATCCGCCAGGAATACCAGTCCCGCCGGGTGACCACCGACGAGGACATCCTTGCCCATATGGAACGTATGAAAAAAAGTAAAGGATACAAAGCATGACAGAGCTTTTGGAAAAGCAGACACCTTTAAGCACCGGCGAGGACGATGTCAGCCAGTTTCTGAGGGAGATCCGGGAGTTTCCCCGGCTAACCGCAGAAGAGGAGCGGGAGCTGGCCCGCCGGTGCGCCGAAGGGGATGAGGATGCCATTCGCCATATGGTCAATTCCAACCTGCGGCTGGTGGTGAGCGTTGCAAGAGAATATGCAGGACGGGGCGTGGCACTGCTGGATCTGATCCAGGAGGGCAGCATTGGTCTGCTGGTGGCGGCCCGGAAATTTGACTATACGCTGGATTTCCGTTTTTCTACTTATGCCACCAAATGGATCCGGCAGGGCGTGACCCGGTGCCTGATGAACCATGCAGGCCCCATCCGGGTGCCCCTGCACACGGCTGAGCGGATGCGCAAGGTTGAGAGCACCAGAGCAGCCCTACGGCAGGAAACGGGAGAGGAGCCGACACCTGCCCAGATCGCCGGGAAATGCGGCATTCCGGAGGCAAAGGTGCGGGAGTTGATCCGCCTGATGCCGGAGGTGTTTTCACTGGACATTCCTACGGGAGAGGGGGACGAGGGAAGTCTCCATTCCCTTTTGGAGGATGCACAGGCACCCCAGCCCTATGAGGAGCTGGTGCGGCGGGAGCTGGAGCACACCATGCAGACCCTGCTTTCCACATTGAACGAACGCCAGCAGCAGATCCTGCGGCTGCACTTCGGCATGGAGGACGGTACCTGCTATTCTCTGGAGGAGATCGGCAAAATGCTGGGCATCTCCAAGGAACGGGTCCGGCAGATCGAGCGGCAGGCTATGGATAAATTGCAGAAAAACGGTGCCAGTCTGGGATTGGAGGATTTTTTGAATGAATGATTTGGATTTTTCCTTTGAACAAAGCCCTTGGGAGGCCTTTTTGATGACAAAAGGCATGGGCGATACCATTTCTGCTGCCACGCTGCTGTCCCTGCTGGAAGGGGCTGACGAGCAGGCGGTGGAGGATGCCCTTGCGGACTTGGAAACCGGCTGCATGGATCTGGATATTTCCGATCTGCCCAGAACCGCCGGTGTGGGCGAGGCTGCGGTGCGGCTGCGGCAGGAGATCCAGCTGGTGAAAAATGGGCTGGACCCCAATGCGCTGGAAGAAAATGATCCTCTGCGGTTGTATTTGGAGGAAGTGGCGGACATGCCTGCCTGCGGAGAGGAAGCGGTGCTGGCAAAACGCTGCGCCAAGGGTGAAGTTGCCGCCATGGAAATGCTGACCAATCTGGGCCTAAGCCGGGTCATTGAATTGGCGGCGAAGCATACGGGCTACGGTGTGCTGCTGCTGGACCTGATCCAAGAGGGCAGCATGGGCCTGTGGCAGGCGGTGCAGAACTACCGCCATGGGGATTATGCCGTCCACCGGGACCGCTGGATCCGGTTCTATCTGGCGAAGGCCATCACGCTGCAGGCACGGTCCGGCGGCGTGGGTCAGAAAATGCGCACTGCGCTGGAGGATTACCGGGCTGTAGACGAGCGGCTTCTGGGAGAACTGGGCCGGAATCCTACTTTGGAGGAGATTGCGGCAGAGCTCCACATGACGGTGGAGGAAGCCCTGTCTGTTCGGAAAATGCTGGAGGATGCCCGGCTGCTGGCAAAAGCAAAAAAACCCGAAGAACCGGAGGAGGAGAAGGAGGCAGAAGAACAGGCGGTGGAGGATACCGCACTGTTCCAGATGCGCCAGCGGATCTTGGACCTGCTGTCTGTGCTGGATCAGCAGGATCAGAAGCTGCTGACCCTGCGCTTCGGTCTGGAGGGCGGCAAGCCCCTGACTCCCGAAGAAACCGGCCGCCGGCTGGGGCTGACCAGTCAGGAAGTTGTGGAAAGAGAAGCTGCTGCGCTGGCAAAATTAAGAAACCAATAATGTAGGGCGGGGTCATGACCCCGCCGAACTGGTGACGATACCGGCTGCTGAAAATGATATATCAGAACGAGAATGAATAGCAGTAATGAAGTATAGTTGGTTAAATAAGAAAGTGTACGAAGGGTACAGTCTGAATTTCTTTTTCCCTTTTGATAATAAAAGATAGAAGGATATATAAGACGCACATGGTGCTGTTTTTAAGTGCGTCGGCGGGGTCATGACCCCGCCCTACAATAGAAAAGCGAGGAATCAATATGGCAAAGAAAATTTCGATTGCGATCGATGGTCCTGCCGGGGCCGGAAAATCTACCATTGCCCGCCGCCTTGCCAAGGAGCTGGGCTATCATTATGTGGATACCGGTGCCATCTACCGCACCGTGGCATACTTTTTTGACCTGTGGGGCGTGGCGCCCAAGGATATTGACGGTATTACCCGCTATATTGACGAGCTGACCGTGGGCATCGAGTATGATGAAGAGGGCGTGCAGCACATGATTATGAACGGTATGGATGTGACTGACGACATCCGTACGCAGGAGATCGGCCAGAAGGCATCCTTGGTGTCTGCCCATGCCATCGTTCGGGAGGCTTTGCTCGATATGCAGCGGGATGTAGCGAAGAATTACGATGTCATTATGGATGGACGGGATATCGGCACTGTGGTGCTGCCCAAGGCTACCGTGAAGATCTTCCTGACCGCCGCTCCCGAGGTCCGGGCTAAGCGCCGCACCGAGGAACTGAAGGCCAAGGGCCAGAAGGCGGATTACAACAAGGTCCTCAAGGAGATCCAGCAGCGAGACTATCAGGATACCCACCGGGAGGTGGCACCTCTGAAAATGAGCCGGGATTCCATCAAGGTGGACACCTCGGAGCTGGACATTGACGGCGTGGTGGCGGCCATCCGGGAGATCATCGCAAAGAAGGTGGGCCCATGAGTGTCCGCATTGCCAAAAGCGCCGGCTTCTGCTTTGGCGTTAGCCGGGCGGTGGAGCTGGTGGAGCAGGCAGCTGCCGCTGGAAAGCAGGTCGCTACCCTTGGCCCCATCATCCACAACCGTCATGTGGTGGACAAGTTTGAGAAGATGGGCGTCCGGGTCATTGAAGCCCCGGAGGAGGCCCGGGCAGAGGAGACGGTCATTATCCGCTCCCATGGTGTGGCCCGCAGTGTGGTGGAGCGGCTGGAACAGACCGGCGCGGAGATCATCGATGCTACCTGCCCCTTTGTCAAGCGGATCCACGGCATCGTCAGCCGGGCCGAGGAAGAGGGGAGACTGCCTGTCATCATCGGCACGCCCACCCATCCGGAGGTGGAGGGAATCGCCGGATGGTGCAGCGATTGCCGGGTTTTTGCCAGCCGGGAAGATCTGGAAAATTGGGCCTCGTCTTCAGCGAATCTTAAGAATTTGGCAATTTGCATGGTTTCACAGACAACCAGTACAGAATTTTTGTGGAAATCGTGCGGAAATTTTGCAAAAAAACAGTTTACTAACTTGAAAATTTTTGATACAATATGTAGAGCAACTGAGTATAGGCAAAGCGAAGCAGCAGAATTGAGTAAATCCTGTCAGGCGATGGTCGTTGTAGGTGACCCCAAGAGTTCCAACACAGGACGTCTCGCTATGATTTGCCGAGAGCATTGCGGAAAGGTCTTTTTGGTGGATAACGCCGCCGAATTGAAGGCCGAGGATTTCTGCGGTGTTACTGATGTTGGTATCACTGCCGGTGCGTCGACTCCGGCGTGGATTATAAAGGAGGTCAACAAGACTATGAGCGAAATTATCAATGTTGAGGCTGTACAGGAGGAGAGCTTTGCTGAGCTGCTGGAACAGTCCATCAAGACTTTAAATACAGGAGATAAGGTCATGGGTATCGTTACCGGTATCGGCAACACCGAAGTCCAGGTCGATCTGGGCACCAAGCACGCCGGTTACATCCCCTATGACGAAGTCAGCACCGATCCTTCTGTGAAGCCTGAGGACATCCTGAAGGTTGGCGACGAGATCGAGGTCTTCGTCGTTCGTGTCAACGATCAGGAAGGCACCGTGCAGCTGTCCAAGAAGAAGCTGGATGGCCTGAAGGTTTGGGACGACATGGCCGCATGGGTCGAGGACAAGACTACTGTGGAAGGTGTCATCACCGAAGAGAACAAGGGCGGTCTGGTTGCCAATGTTAAGGGCATCCGCGTCTTCATCCCCGCTTCCCAGTCCGGTATCGCTAAGGGCGGCGACATGACCGGCATGGTGGGCAAGACTGTTGCCCTGAAGGTCACTGAGGTCAACCGCGCACGCCGCCGCGTTATCGGCTCCATCCGCGCTGTTTCCTCCGAGGCCCGCAAGGCTGCTCAGGAGAAGATCTGGGCTGAGATCGAGAACGGCAAGAAGTACCACGGCACCGTCAAGTCCCTGAC
>JAFSCK010000145.1 GCA_017436785.1 Oscillospiraceae bacterium
GGATAAACGACAAAAGGCGCTGTTTTGGAGCTTTTCAGCCCTTCAAAACAGCGCCCTTGGCGAATGTCCTAGTTTGGACGATAGTATTATACCACATCTTGATTCACTAGTTGTTCCCTTTTTTGTTTCTTTTTTTTCACGTGTTTGTTCCGCTGGAATTACGCAATTCAGAGGCCTTTGATGCGTGGCAAAGATTGATATGCACAAGTAAAAAAAGACTCGTATCACCGAACCATAGTGGTCGATCCTACGAGTCATTAAACTATATTCCTTGTTTGTTATTAATCAGCTCTGCAAATATCTTTGTCGCAAATTTTCTTTCCTAACTCAAACACTCTGTTCAACAGACTTTTCTCAATACCTGCTTCCAGAAGCACTTTGCTTACTTGGGAATCCAGTCTACCATATGTATGTAACTGTATTAACCGATAGAATCCCCATAAAGAAACATGAGAAAAATCACATCCACTTTCTGCGAATGCGATATACGGGAACTTTGCCGGAATCCATGCACCTGTCAAATCACAGTAATTATCCCGATTTACAGACCGCGTTAATCTGGGAAACCAGGAGTAGTCTCCAGTGAAACTCAACACCTTTGCACTTGCGTTAACAAGGTCAGATAACTCCGACACTGTAAGCCCAAACACTGCCCTCGTTAATGCAATATCATCTTGACCATTTACTCTTACACCGTAATCGACACAAGAAGTAGCGAGGGCTAGTCCAGCTTTGATTTGCTTGTATTTTTCATCCTTATAGAATATGCTGTCCACATAATAATCAAGATAAATACACCCATCAGCAATTCGATAAAAATTACGGATCCTGTCACGGACTGCTCTGTTCGTACTGTGAAGGCCGTGCATCGTGTAAGGATTGCAATTTAGACCTTTGTAATGTATGCTTTCGTCATTCGGACAAACGCCTGTGTACAGAAACACTTCATCTCTTTCGGATACAAATATCATAATATCCCCGTGGGAAATTGTTATTCCGGATCCCTTTTTTCCTCTACCGGGGTATTGATCAAATAAGGCTCCCATAATATATCCTTCCTTTAATTATCCAAGATTTCTAACAAATCCAACCATAATTCAATTTTACTATCCGGGGTGGACCATAGTTTGATGGAGATCAGTTCAATTGCCATGTTGCGATATCTGTAATAACGCCTACGGGTCATGTTCATATCTATAATCAGATTCGTGATTGTACTTGGCTTCGGGCCAATATATGTACGGTAAATGACTTCGTACAGCAAATCACCATCTGTAGGCTTATCCTTGAGAACACTTACCGCCTCGTTCAGCCTGTCAATCAACCATCTGGACTTCATAATTGTTCTGAGCCGATTTTCCATCTCAACGTTCTCCAAACTCATTTCTGTATCCAGCCGGTCAAGCAATCCGTCCAAATCAGATAATGGGATATTTAGCTCCTGCTTCAATTCCGAAGGAATGGAATTCATCGCCCAGATAATGTCTCTGTAATGCTTAAGCAACAGCAGCGTGTTATGATATGCCTTCTTAGCAAGTTCCTTTTTCTTTTCTCTGATGTTTTTATCTGAGATCTTTTGATCACTCAGTACACCTCTGCTGGTTAAGTAGTCCACGAAAGCCTTAGACTGGTCTGACAAATTCATTTCTTCTTCCGCATAGGATTTTCGTTTACCCAATTCCTCACCCCCTTTCCCTTATATCTGGTATAGACAACTGCGTTCGCATTTTGCCTTGTATTACTTATTACGGATTGCGGCACTCTGTTTTTAAATTCTTCGACAGGAAAAACCAAAAAGATTTTTGTCCCATCCCTGGAAAATGGGCAGACTCTCCCCTTTCTGACTTTTCTTCTATTTCTTGCTGCCCCTATAAATCTACCCTGGCAGTCATATATACAGTTCCTACTATACTTACAGTTCCTACCATGAGAAAAATACGCGCGCGTATAGGTGTCTGAAACTGAAACACGACAACCAGAAACTTCATCTTGGTCCTGCAGCTGCTTCATCACAGATCTGCTATTCCACGCGATCATCTTGTTGATTCTCTCAGAATCAGAATTCGCCTCAATTCCCTTACGGGATGCTTTTCTGATAGCATCCAGGAGAAACAGAATTTTACCCTCAGAGGGCATACTATCCCCTTTGTGAGAAGTGTAACGCAAATTGAAAATCAGGCAGCCATATGATCCCGGAAGTTTTTGCAGGCCGAAGGTGGTACTGTTCTTCTGAAAGAATCTCCAAACCTTCGTCTTTCCCCACCCCCAGCGGTGGCCCAACTGTTCCAGCGTTAAAGCGCAGCCATACTTGCCATACTGAATCACGGGAGCCAAAAAAGAAAACGCATTGCCGTAATCCTTGTGTACCGTGTGACACCACAGATCCAGCCATGCGTCTGACTCATCAAATATTCTTTTTCCAACTGCCAATTTCTCGGTAATACATCTGGGCATACAGATAAACCCGTACCCTTCTGTTGCATAAACCGTGCCGCTTCCTGCAATAGTCTCAGTCTCTTTCTGGATCCAGTCAGCGATTTCATAACTCAACTTTTTTGTGCTTCTATCTAAACTATATGAAATGTATCCCAAGTGCTGCAGTTCATTCATAATCTGCAAGGCCTGGGAACGTCTTTTAACACCCAAAATGCTTTTTAAGCCAACGATACCACCTGACCACATTCCGGGTGTCACAGTGTTTGTGTACCCGCAGTATTGAGCATTTCCGTGTCGGAAGGCTGCCCTACCGGCAAGACGAGCCCAATAGCCCATGATTCCCTTTCCTTGGGGCAAAGCTGCACGATATAGCTTTACCCATTTATACTTACTAAGGCATTTCATGATACGTAATCTACCTCCGAATGGTTTCCCATATAATAAAACGTCGAAAATTCGTCAGACTGATTTCGAAAATGTGTTCAATTTTCGTCAGCATACGTTGCATTTCTTGAATCCCGACAGTGTAATATGAGAAATAGCATACTACAGGGGGATTCATCATGAATGTTGTTATTTACGCAAGATTTTCAAGTCATTCTCAAACTGAACAATCAATTGAAGGTCAGTTGAAAGTTTGCTATGAGTACGCAAGACAATATGGACATGTAGTTATTGGAGAATATATAGATCGAGCTCAAAGTGGTACAACCGATAATCGTTCAGATTTTCAAAGAATGATTGAGGATAGTGAAAAGCATGCTTTTCAAGGTGTTCTTGTATATCAGCTAGACCGATTCGCTAGAAATCGATATGACAGCGCAATTAATAAAGCAAAGTTAAAAAAGAATGGCGTCCGTGTGTTATCTGCTAAAGAGAATATTACAGATGATGCATCAGGCATATTGGTTGAAGGTGTCCTGGAGAGTATGGCAGAATACTACTCGGTTGAGCTGGCTCAAAAAATAACGCGAGGTATGCAAATCAATGCACAAAAATGCTTGTCAAATGGAAGCAATCCTGGCCTAGGGTACAAAGTGAATAAAGATCGCACCTTTTCTGTCGATGAGGAAGAGGCTCAAATTGTAAGAGAGATATTTGAAAGATATGCTGCTGGTGATATCGTTGCTGATATTATTCGAGATTTGAATGCAAGACAGTATAGAACATCACGAGGGAAAGAATTTAATAAAAATAGTATAAATAGAATCTTGCATAATAGACGTTACATAGGTTATTATATTTACAAAGGAGAGGAAACAGCTGGCGGCATGCCACGAATCATTGATGATGCTTTGTTTGAACGAGTGCAAGCCATTCTTGAGGCAAACAAAAAAGCCCCTGGGCGAACCAAGGGCAAAATGGAATATCTCCTCACAACAAAACTATTTTGTGGCCACTGTAAAGAACCTATGACTGGCTATGGAGGCACCAGTAAAACAGGAACTCGGTACCACTACTATAAATGTAACGGATCAAAAAAGGGTGCTTGTAAAAAAACGCCAGTCCATAAAGAACAGATTGAGGAAGCCGTAATTCAAGCATGTTTAAACTTGTTCACCGATGAACGAATCAAGTTCATTGCTGACGAGATGTATAAGGCATGCCAGGAAGATGGAGACTTACTATCAATAAAAAGAATACAGGCTGCTATTGACGAAACTGAAAAAGCAATTGAAAATCTTTGGAACGCATTAGAGCAAGGGCAGTCCGTACAAAAAATAACTGAACGAATTAATATGCGAGAAGCTGAGAAAAGAGAATTGCAAAAGCAATTGGCAATGGAACAGCGTAAAAAAATTGGGTTTGACTACCTTCACATTCTTGCATATTTAGATTACATCAGAAGCCTATCAAACCAAGACACTGTCAAGAAAAAGGCACTTATAAATATATTCGTAAACTCCATCTATCTTTACGACGATTATTATACCATTGTCCTAAATGGCGGCAACACTTCATTAACGATCGAAAATATTCCTTTCAAAAGTATAGAAAGACGCTTCAAAACCGGCGTTTCCGGAACTTTTTGTAGTTCCTCTGTGGTCCCTTCAGCTCCACCAAAAAGAATGACCACCCATGATGGGTGGTCATTCTTTTTGGTGATGCCTTTGGGGAGCAAAATCCATTCCATGCATGAGTCCGGTAGACGCATGCTCCATCCCGGCTTGACGGGACGGACACCTTACTGTACTCGATTCTCCTGCGCTCTACTATGCAAAACGGTCAGCCCTTTGGGACTGACCGTTTTTATAATTATTCTGCGATCTCGCCTTCTGTAATGGCACGCATCAGGCGCTTCTGCTGGTCTGCGTTGAAACGAAGGACACTATGATATGTGCCGTCACTGTAGATATCCACTTCATCACCCTTATAGGTACCATCCACGGGGCAAGTGCCGCCGGGCTCCATTTTCAGCTCCGGCAGGATGGACAGCATCAGCTTCAGCATATCCTTGATCTCCTGCTTGGACATACTGGTGGTGACCATGGGAAGCACTTCGTCCGCCAGCTTATTGATGTCGGAGATGCTCATAGACATGACCCGTCCCAGCAGGGCATTGATGAGATTTCTCTGACGGGAGGTTCTCGCAATATCGCTTTCGCCATCACCCTCCGCCTTGCGCATACGGGCATAGCATAAGGCACCAGCGCCATCCAGCCAGAAGTATCCGGGTTCAACCCGATAGGGCTTCCAGCCATCCAGACTGGGGTCATTCAGATAATCTGCTTCTTCCTGTGTCAGCTCAATGCCGACACCGCCCATCAAGTCGATGGCCTTGATAACACCGTCAAAGTCGATCTCAATATTGTGGTCCACTTCCACGCCGAAGTTATTGTAGAGGGCCATATTCATCAGCTCCATGGAGCCGGCGGGATCGCCGCCGCTGTAGTGGGAGCCCAGATGGTAAATGGTGGTCAGCTTGATGCGGCCGCCGGTATGGCCCTTATAGTCGGGCATCTTGGCAAAGGCATCCCGCAGGAAGGACGTCAGGCGCAGGGTCTTCTCGTACTTATTGATGGTCAGCAGCATCATGGTATCTGCATAGCGTGCTTCCTCACCGGCACGGGAGGCCTGTCCGACCAGCAGAATATTGATGAAGTCCTCGCTGGAAGCCACATGGGGAGGCTCTGTCGTTTCGGTGGTAGTGGCCTCGGTAGTTGCTTCTGTCGTTGTCGCCGTGGTCTGGGGGGCGGCAGTCGGCTCAGTTGCCTCTTCCGTATACACTACTTTCGGCACCTCTACGATATCCAGCTTCTCCAGCTTGGAATCTATATACATCCAGACTGCGGCAGCAATGCCAAGTGCCAGCATCAGCAGCACCAGCACCACGATCAGTGCGATCTTGCCGCCCCGCTTTTTGCGTGGCTTTTCAAAACGTCCATGATAACCCATATTTACCTCCTGATGGACACGATTTCAATTATATTTACAATATTCATTCGCTATTTTATCATGGGTTCTGCCATAATACAAGAGCTTTTTTTGCTCTGACCGGAGGGAATCTTTTCCCATTCTTTGCCTAGAAGCAGGGCCAGCAGATAGCTGCGGTTCAGCTTCACATTGCACTGCACCACATCCGAAGGATATCCGTACAGGTCAATGGTCTTATACCACATGCTGCCCGGCAGTGTCTCATTATCCACTGGGATGACAACGGACTGAAGCTGCAGCTCCTTCACTAAGGGAAGAAGCTCCCAGATATAGTCCGTGATCTCTTCATTGGTCATGTCCGTGACGATAAGCGGAAACACCTCTGCAGCCATGCGGTGCAGGTCCATCAGCTTCAGCTCCCGGCATTTATTCAGGATCGAAAGGATCACTGTCCGCTGACGGGCGCTGCGCTGGCGGTCACTGTCGATTTTTCGGATACGGGCATAGGCCAACGCCTCCATGCCGTCCAAGGTCTGCAGACCCGGCTCCACGGTGCCGATATAGCCCACCTTCTCTGTCATGTAGGCAGCTTCCTCCTGAGATACGTCAATCTCCACGCCGCCTATGGCATCGATGATGGCGCTGAAGGTATCAAAGCCCACCTCGATGGTGTGGTCCACATGGATCCCGAAATTCTGCTCCACACACTTTGCCAGCATTTCTATACCGCCCTGAGAGGTGCCGGTCCAGCTGCTGCCTAAGGCATAGCAGACATTGATCCGGTTTCGGCCGGGGCCATGACCGGCATAGGGCGGGAGGTCAATGTAGAGGTCCCGCAAAATGGAGATCATGGTCATGGTTTTGGTATTGCGGTTAATGGAGCACAAGATCATGGTGTCTGAAAGCTTATTAGGCTCATCCTCCCGCCAGTTCTGGCCCACCAGCATGATGTTGGTCACGCTCTTATCCGAAACTACCACGGGCCAGGTTTCCTCCGGGGATGTGGTTTCCGGGGCGGTCTGCGCAGGAGTGGAGGCCTCCGCCAATGTTTCCTGTTGGGACACGGTGGGCTGTGTTTCCTCAGGCCGGGTCAAAAGGCCCAGCATACTGTTCCAGTAGGCCACCGCCGCCAAAAACACACCGCTCAGCACCAGCACAGACAGCAGCAGGATGCGTTTGATCCATTTTTTTCGTTGATAATTACGCATATTCCCTCCGTAGGGCATTCTTTTCAGCATACTCTATCACTGTACCACATCCAGTAAAAAAAGGCAAATTAAGTTTTTCTTATGATGCAAAAAGGACAGCCCGTCGGCTGTCCTTTTTTATGACTTGCAGCTTACTTTTCCACGATTTCCAGAACTTCCATGGGGCAGGCCTTGGCGCAGATGCCGCAGGCGATGCACTTGGAGGCAGGGCCGTTCTCGGGCAGGACCATGACGTGCATGGGGCAGGCCTCGACGCACTTGCCGCAGCTGACGCACTTCTTCTTGTTGATCATGTACACGCCGGTCTTGGCATTCTGGGTGATGGCTTCATGTTCGCAGGCCTTCATGCACTTGCCGCACTGGATGCAGACATTGGGCTTGGCACCGGTGCCCTTGGCTACGATCTGGATGCAGCTCAGGGTCACATCGTTCACCTTATAGAAAGCCTCGGAGCAGGCCTGAACGCACTGCAGGCATGCCATACATTCGCTATTCTTCTTAACAGTGAGCTTCTTCATAAAAGGATTCTCCTTTTGTATTTATTTTACAATACCATTATACATGTGTATCGATAAAAATGCAACGATAAATTGCAGATATTTTCAACTTTTATCGTTAGCATATGCTAACTCCCGCTGTTTTCTACTGGTTTTGCTAACTTTTTCCGGGAGCTTTTTTCTGTCTAAATAACAGAAAACAGGAAATACTAGCTTTGAAACCAAACCAATCTGGAGGTTAAACAATGAAAAAGTATGTTTTTCTGACCTTGGCCCTTGTCCTTACCGCTTCCATGCTGGTGGGCTGCGGCTGCACCAACCAGAACAAAGGCGGCATGTCTGAGCCTACCGTTCTGCCCACCAACGAGGAGCTGTGGGAAAGCACCACCTTCACCACGGCACCCAGCACCCAGACAACCATGCCCAGCGAGACCTATGACCGGGGAAATGGTCCTCTGGAGGACATGATCCCCAGCGGTTCCGGTTCCACCGACAGCACTGAAAATACGGAGGCCACCGGCAGCACCGGTACTATGGAGGGCCGCTCCCGGGGTATGATGCCGGGCAGCAAGTAAAAAGAACAGGGCTTAGGCCCTGTTCCTCTTACATAAATTCTGCCCAGCTTAACGTGACGGTGCCGTCCTCCTTGAGGATGCAGGGGATGCCGATGTTGCCCTCTCTCCGGGCATTGTCAAAGGCGGGGCTGGTATCCCGGAGCTTCAGCAGCTCCTTCAGAAGGCGCAGGTCGGTATCGAAGTCCAGAAATGCATACTCCACCCCGGCCTTATCCAGATCGGCTTTGCAGTTGACACAGTCGGGGCAGCGGAGGGTTCCGTAAATTTTCAGCATAGGCGCTCCTTATAAAACGGTGACATAGCGGGTCAGGTTCTTCTTCATCCGCTCGGCGGCGGCCTTGGCGTGGTCTAAATAGTCCCGGCCGTCGCTCTCGGCATCCTTCCATGCGGCGGTGATGCCGACACAGCCGCAGGCGGCGGCACCGTGGCCGTATTTGTCGAAGGCTTGAGAGCAATTCTTGGCGTTGGCATTGGGATAATCGTAGCCGTCCAGCAGCAGGAACAGCTTGGGGTATTTGGTGCGAAGGGACCGCAGGCTCTCTGCGCTGCTGGCAGCGGCCAGCAGGCCCACCCGGGTGTAGCCGAACTTCCCGGCGGTATCGGCACCGTAGCGGTTCACATGGTCCGCAGCCGCCACATGGACGATGCGGGAGCCTGCCAGCAGGTCCTGCAGCTCCGGGGCGGATTTGTTGGCGGTGCGGGTCACCACGAACAGGTCCTTCTTTTCCTTTTTGCACAAAGGCAGGAAGGGCTTGATAATATCGCTTCCCAGATAGCCGCCGATCACAAGACCGTCGCAGGGATAGAGGCTGTCATCACCGAAGATGGCCTCGGCAGTAGCTTTCGCAGCGGCGGGAGACAAAATTTCGGGGGCATCCAGCAGCACATAGTAGCCCAGCTCCCCTGCCCGTTTCAGCGTCTGGCTGAGCTGGTACAGGCCGTCATGGCCCAGCAGGGCGAAGGCGGTGAAGCTGAGACGGACAGCAGGGACGGTGCCCTTCAAATGCGCCAGCAGCTCCCGGCAGAACCGGGCGTAGGCCTTTCCTGCACTGCCCTCTTCCTCCAGAAGGTGGGGCGGCAGGTCGGAAACGGCCAGAGAAAGCTCCAGCATGGAGGGATTTTTGGATTTACGGATCTTTTCCTGTAATACATCGATTGCCATAGCGCCGCCTCCGATTGTTATGTGATGTCGTGTAGGGCGGCCTGCCCTCAGGCCGCCGAAAATGCAAAGATTTCCGTAACTTGCGGCGGCTTGAGGGCAAGCCGCCCTACAGGTACATATAGTATATCACAACTTTTTCCCTGTGAAAAGACAAAAAGATTCCAGAGAGGAAATCTTTTTTGCAGGGTATACTAATGTCGAAAGGAGGGAGAAGCATGAATGTCAAAGGATGGGCGATCACGGCGGGGCTGGGTGCTGCTGCCGGTGCCGTGGCTATTCTGATGATGCCCCGGACCAATCCCACCCGCCGTCTGGCTGCCAAGGCTGCCAACAAGATGGAGGACGTGGCATGGAAAATGGGCGATACCATTTCCAATAAGATCGACAGCATCGATATGTGAATACAGGAGGGGCAATGCCCCTCCCGTATTGTATTTACTTTTCCAGCTTTTCCTTGTCGAAGTAATTCTTCGTCAGCTTCACCACCACACCGCTCAGGCCCAGCAGGGCGATGAGGTTGGGGATGGCCATGAAGCCGTTGAGGGTATCGGCAATGTTCCACACCAGCTCCAGCTCCAGCGTTGCACCGATGACGATGATGGCAACGAAGGCGATCTGGTAGATGGGCAGCAGCTTGGTGCCGAAGAGGAACTCGAAGCAGCGGGAGCCGTACAGGGACCAGCTGAGGATGGTGGACAGGGCGAACAGGCCGATGCCCACCGCAATGATGAGGCTGCCAGCCTTGCCGCCGAAGACGGTGGAGAAGGCAGCGGCGATCAGCTCCGTACCGGCGCTCTCACCCCAAGTGATGCCAACACCGGCCTCCACGCCGCACAGCAGGGTCAGGGCGGTGAGGGTGCAGATGACGATGGTATCCATGAAGACCTCGAAGATGCCGTACAGGCCCTGCTTGACAGGGTCAGTCTCAGAGGTAGCCGCATGGGCCATGGGAGCGGAGCCAAGGCCTGCCTCGTTGGAGAAGACACCGCGGCCAACACCCTTCTGGATGGTGGTCATGATGGTGATGCCGAAGGCACCGCCGAGGGCTGCTTCGGCGTTAAAGGCACCTTGGAAGATCATGGTAAAGACCTTGCCCAGAGAACCGAGGTTGGTAAACACCACGCACAGGGCGCAGACGATGTAAACGGCAGCCATGAAGGGCACCAGCTTTTCCGTGACAGAGCCGATGCGCTTAATGCCGCCAAAGAGCACCAGTGCCACGATGATTGCCACCAGCAGGCCGATGACGATGCTGGAAACAGGGATGGTCTGGCCAAACAGGGAGATGGCAGCGGCAGCGGTATTGCCGCCGAAGGCATCGATGGCGTTGTTGATGGAACCGGCGATGGTATTGACCTGGGTCATATTGCCGATACCGAAGGCTGCCAGCGCGCCCAGCAGGCTGAATGCCACAGCCAGCCAATTCCACTTGGCACCCAGACCGTTTTTGATATAGTACATGGGACCGCCCACATAGTCACCCTTGGCGTTGCGCTCCCGGTAACGGACTGCCAGCACCACCTCGGCGTACTTGGTGCACATGCCGAACAGGGCGGAGATCCACATCCAGAACACGGCACCGGGGCCGCCCACAGCAATGGCACCGGTGACACCCGCGATATTGCCGGTACCTACCGTAGCCGCCAGAGCCGTGGTCATGGCTTGGAAGGGGGTCACTTCGCCCTCACCTGCGGACTGCTTCTTAAAAATCTTACCGACGGTGTGCTTCATGGCATAGCCGAACTTGGCAAACTGCAAAAAGCCGGTCCTCACCGTCAGGAACACACCGGTGCCCACCAGCAGAATCAGCATCCAAGGGCCCCATGCAATGCCGTTGAGATAGTTGACGATCTCATTCAAAGTCATAATGATCTTCCTCTCTTTTTCAAGTACACTTTACTATACTAAATTGTATACAGAAATGCAAGAAGAATTTATATCCGGTAAAGAAAAGTTTTTGTCTTTGGCCGGCGGATTTTTGTTTATAGTACCAAAACACCCCAACGGACCCCATTCAGCCTTGACACCTTGACTTGACTGACAGCATTTTTTCGTTCCCGGAGATTTTTTTGAAATTGTAAGACGCTTTCGGGCAACAATCGCTCCATTTGAAACTAAGGGCGAGAAGGGAAATCCTTCATCATCAAAAAGGAGGCGCTGTATGAGCGAACAGGTAAAACAGGAGAATGTCCCCAAATGGCTGACGGGTCGGGGACGGGTCGATGAGGTGGAGTTTGCCAGAGAGTATTATCGGAAGCATTATCTTGCCTATCAGGATAAGGCCTTCTTCTCCCCGGAGGGGCGCATCACCGATGAGGATGCCCTGCGGCGGAGCATCTATCAGGAGCTGAGCGGCTATATCAGCACGGGGGTGTTCGCTAGAGTAGACAGTATTATGTCAACCCTGCGGCTGGAATGTCCCAGTAAGGGGCTGGAGGAACGTCTGGAGGATATCATGGACATTCCCGTGGCCAACGGCACCTACCGGCTGGATACGGGCTTCTCTCCCATGAAGCACCTGACCCGCTACCGGCTGCCGGTGAACTATAACCCCGATGCCCCGGAGCCGGTTACGTGGCTGAAATTCTTAGGGGAACTATTACATGAGGAGGATATCCCTACCTTGCAGGAGTATATGGGCTACTGTCTGGTGCCCTCCACCATTGCCCAGAAGATGCTCATCATCACCGGACAGGGCGGCGAGGGAAAGAGCCGTGTGGGCATCGTGATGAAATCGCTGCTGGGCTGCAATATGTGCGTCAACTCCATCGCCAAGGTGGAGCAGAACCCCTTTGCCCGGGCGGACCTGCAGCACATGCTTTTGATGGTGGATGATGATTTGAGGATGGATGCATTGAAATCCACCAATTACTTAAAATCCATCATCACCGCCGAGCTTCCCATGGACTTGGAGCGAAAGGGCGTCCAGAGCTATCAGGGAAAGCTGAATGTCCGCTTTCTGGCCTTCGGCAATGAGACCCTGCAGGCCCTCCACGACCGGAGCCACGGCTTCTTCCGCCGCCAGATCATCCTGACGGCAAAGGAAAAGGACCCCAAGCGGAAGGATGACCCCTATCTGCGCTACCTGCTGGAAGGTGAGCGGGAGGGCATCCTCCTGTGGTGCTTGGAGGGCCTCCAGCGGCTGATCGTCAGTGACTTTCAGTTCACCATCAGCAAGCGGGCCGCTGAAAATCTCCGGGAATCCATTTCCCGGGGAAACAACATCCCGGAGTTTATGACCTCAGACGGCTATATCCGCTATGAAGCGGATGCAGTCATCACCTCCCGAAACCTCTATGAGACCTACCGGGACTGGTGCGCCGACAATGCCATGATCCCCCTGGCCGCCGCCACCTTCTGGGGATATCTGTCCCAGAATCTGGTGACCTACGGCCTGACCATCACTCGAAGCATCCCCATCGGCAACGGAAAATACGCCCGCGGCTATCAGGGCCTGCGGGCGTTGAATAGATATTAAAAAATTCTCCGGGAACGAAAAAATGCTGTCAGTCAAGTCAAGGTGTCAATCAGAAGAAGCTGACCTGACTGGTATCCGGCAGGCTGCCGAAGGCACCGGCTTCCTTGAGCATCTGCATATGGGTCTTGGACACCTTGGGGCAGGCAGCGGCCACCTCCTCGATGGACAGGAAGGTCTTCCCCTTCCGTCCCTCCATCAGGTCCCATGCCGCACTTTCGCCGAGGCCGGAAATGGCCACGAAGGGCGGCAGGATCTTGCCGTCCTTAATGAGGAATTTGATGGCGTGGCTTTCGTAAATATCGATGGGCGCGAAGCTGAAGCCCCGGAGGTAAAATTCGTAGACCACCTCCATGGTAGTCAGCAGGTCCTCGTCCTTGGCGGTGGCCTCGTCGTTGCCGTCAATGGCCTCGATATTGGAAAGGATGCTTTCCATGCCTCCCGTCATCAGGGCCGCGTCAAAGCCGCCCTTCTGGCTGCGGCGGTAGAAATAGGCGCTGTAGAAGGCCAGCGGATGGTAGACCTTGAACCACGCGATCCGGAAGGCCATCATGCAGTAGGCCACGGCATGGGCCTTGGGGAACAGGTACTTGATCTTCTTGCAGGAGCCGATGTACCAGTCCGGCACACCCGCCGCCACCATTTCCTCCTCTGCCCCGGGAGGCAGGCCCTTGCCCTTACGGACCGATTCCATGATCTTAAAGGCCCGCTTGTCCGGCATGCCGCAGGAGATCAGGTAGATCATGATATCGTCACGGGCGCCGATGGTCTGGTCCACGGTGGCAGTCTTGGAGTTGATGAGGTCCTTGGCGTTGCCCAGCCACACGTCAGTTCCGTGGGTATAACCGCAGATCCGCACAAGGAAGTCAAACTTGGTGGGCATGGTGTCAAGCAGAACGCCACGGGTAAAGCGGGTATTAAATTCCGGCACGCCCACAGCCCCGGTGGGGCCAAGGAGCTTGTCGTTTTCGTAGCCCAAAATCTTGGAGGAGGTGAAAATGGACATGGTTCCCTTATCGTCCAAGGGAATGGTCTTGGCATCCACGCCGGTCATGTCCTCCATCATACGGATCATGGTGGGGTCATCGTGGCCCAGCATGTCCAGCTTCAGCAGGTTCTCCTCCATGGAGTGGTATTCAAAGTGGGTGGTGATCTGGTCGGAATTGGGGTCGTCTGCCGGGTGCTGGACGGGGCAGAAATCCCAGATCTCATTTTCCTGCGGGATGACCACCAGACCGCCGGGGTGCTGGCCTGTGGTGCGGCGGACACCCACGCAGCCGGTGGCAAGGCGGGCCTCCTCAGCACGGGAAGCCGTCTTTCCCCGCTCGGACAGGTACTTTTTCACATAGCCGAAGGCGGTCTTCTCCGCCACGGTGCCGATGGTGCCTGCACGGAAAACGTGGGAGGAACCGAACATGGAGATACAGTACTGGTGGGCCTTGGCCTGATATTCACCGGAGAAATTCAGGTCGATATCCGGCACCTTATCGCCGCCGAAGCCAAGGAAGGTCTCGAAGGGGATGTTGAAGCCGTCCTTTTCCAGCTGGGTGCCGCACTTGGGGCACAGAGCATCGGGCAGGTCCGCGCCGCAGTTAAATTCCTTGGGCACATCCAGAATGGTGTGCTTGCAGTCCGGGTTGGGGCACCGGTAGTGGGGCGGGAAGGAATTGACCTCCGTGATGCCCGACATATAGGCCACGATGGAGGAACCGACGGAGCCACGGGAGCCAACCAGATAGCCGTTTTCCAGAGAGTTCTGCACCAGCCGCTGGGCGGACATATAGATCACATCGTAGTGACAGGTGATGATATCGTGAAGCTCCACCTCTACACGCTTGGTAAACAGCTCCGGAGGATTCTCACCGTAAAGCCGGTGGAGCTTGCCGTAGACAAGGTCCTTCAGGTCCTCCACGGAGTTTTCGATTTTGGGAGCAAAGAGGTTGTGGGGCACAGGCCGCAATGTCTCGCACATATCCGCAATGAGGTTGGGGTTGGTAACAACCACCTCGTAGGCCTTTTCCTCCCCCAGATAGGCAAATTCCCGCAGCATATCGTCGGTGGTGCGGAAGTACAGGGGATTGGGCTTGTCCGCGTCGTCGAAGCCCTTGGTTGCAAGGAGGATATGGCGGAAAATTTCATCCTCGGGGTTCAGGAAGTGGACATCGCCGGTGGCCACCACCAGCTTTCCCAGCTCCTCGCCCAGCCGAACAATGCGGCGGTTATATTCCTTTAGCTCCTCCACATCCTTTGCCATACCCTTGGCCAGCATGAACATATTGTTGGCAAGGGGCTGGATCTCCAAAAAGTCATAGAAGGAAGCAATCCGCTTGATCTCGTCGTCGCTTTTCCGGTCCAGGATGGCTTGGAACAGCTCACCTGCCTCACAGGCGGAGCCGATGATGAGGCCCTCCCGGTATTTCAGCAGCTCCGACTTGGGGATTCGGGGCACACGGCGGAAATATTCCAGATTGGACAGGGAAATCAGATGGTAAAGGTTTCGCAGGCCCACCTGATTCTTGGCAAACAGAATGATGTGCCGGGCCTGCCGCTCCTTGATGCGTCCGCCGGAGCGCAGGGCCATCATAGCCGGGTTAATGGCCTGCAGGGTATGGATATCGTGCTCCTCCTCCAGCTTCTGCATCAGCTTCGCCATGACAAGGCCGCAGGTCTTGGCATCATCTCCGGCCCGGTGATGGTTGAAGTCCGGCAGGGACAGGGCGTTGGATACGATGTTCAGTTTGAATTTATTGAGGTTGGACAGCAGATTCTGGGAAAGGATCAGGGTGTCCGCAGCGGTGTAGTTGTATTCATAGCCCAAACGGGCACACTCTGCCCGGATGAAACCGGTATCGAAATCCGAATTGTGGGCCACCAGCACCCGGTCCCCGATGAAGTCCAAGAACTTGGGCAGTGCCTCCTCGATTTTGGGAGCACCAATGAGCATATCGTCGGTGATGCCGGTCAGATCCACGATCTTCCGATCCAAGGGCCGCTCCGGGTCCACAAAGGTCTGGAACCGGTCCACTTCCTCCCCATTTTTCAGGATAACGGCGCCGATCTCAATGATCCGGTCCGTCTGGGAGGACAGGCCTGTGGTTTCCAAATCGAAGGCCACAAATTCTTCGTCGAAGGCCATATCCTTGGTGCCGTGGACCACGATGCGGTCATCCACATCGTTTACATAATATCCCTCGCAGCCGTAGAGGATCTTGATGGTATCGTCGGTGCCCGCCACCTTGGGGGGACCCTTCCAGCTTTCTACGGTATGCAGGGCATCGGTAAAGGACTGGCAGCAGCCGTGATCCGTAATGGCAATGGCCCGGTGGCCCCATGCAGCAGCCTGCTTGATGGCGGCATCGGTGGAGGTCAGGGCATCCATATTGGACATAGAGGTATGCAGGTGCAGTTCCACCCGCTTCGCCCCCTCCGCCGTGTCCTTCCGCTTGGGCATGGAGCCGGGAAGCATGGCATAGGGCTTGAGCACCGTTTCGTTCTCAAACCGGTCTTCGATGAGCTTGCCCTGAATTTTCAGAACGGCACCCATTTTTACGTTGTCCAAGAAGGGCTTTGCCTCCGTGGCCTCCATGAAGCGGCTGATGCGGACGGAGCCGGTGTTGTCGGTGATGTCAAACTTCACCACCCAAGCGTTCCGCTTTTTCAGCTCCTTGTGGTCGATATTAAAGACCCGACCCTCTACAATGACGGTTCCCAGCTCCAGAGAAAGGTCCTTCATAGGCACCGCATTGCCCTTAAAGGGCTTGCCGTAAAGGGCCTCGCTGGGAGCTGCCGCCTTTTCCTCCTTCTTGGGCTGGGAAAGGCCTCCAGTGGGAAGCTTTTGCAGCATGGAGGCGCGAATGGAATCCATAGCCTCAAACAGGGCCTTCCCCTCCAGCGTCTGCCCAGCCTCAACGGTGATGGTCACAGGGGCGGCAAACCGCTCCCGCAGGGCTTGCTGGACCGCACTCAGGTTCTCCAAAAGGACATCCTTACCGTTAGCCACCAGCTGAACCGTCAGATTTTCCCCCTGCCAGATCCACTTCGCCCCTGCCAGAACGCCCCGGGCCATGGAATTGCGGCTGACGAAGAGCTGCATCAGCTCCTCCGGTTCGATTTTGCATAACTGCGAGGCAGGATGGGTGGCTGTCAGCTCCAGCCTGCGCAGGCCGTAGAGCTGGGAAATGTCCTTCTCCGCCTGTGTCAGCAGCCGCTGGGGAATGTAGGCTTCGCTGTGGAGGGCTGCATGGACACTGCCCGTCTCCGGGTCGATATCTGCAGCAACGATGGCCGCCTGAGAAAGGGCTGCACACAGCTCCTCAGGCGGCTCATAGTCCGGGAACATATGAAATAAGGTAATTTGCTGATTCATAGGTACCTCAAGGATTTTCTATCATTGCGAGGAGCGCAGCGACGCGGCAATCTCCTTCACCTCAGGGGATTGCCACGCCAGTGTGCGCACTGGCTCGCAATGACATACATGTTTCATTATAGTCTCTCGATACGGCGCAGCAGCTCGGGCAGCAGCTGGTCGTAGGGCAGCTTTTCTACCGGCTCCCCCTTTTCAAAGAGCATGCCCCAGCCGTCGCCGCCGGCGATGCCGATGTCGGCCTCTCTTGCCTCACCGGGACCGTTGACCACACAGCCCATGACCGCCACGGTGATGGGCTTTTGGCAGTCCTTCAGAGCTTCGTCCACCTGATTGACGAGGCCGATGAGATCAATGCGGGTCCGTCCGCAGGTGGGGCAGGAAATGATGTTCACGCCCTCTCTCCGCAGTCCGGCGGCCTTCAGAATGTCCTTGGCGGCGTAGACCTCCTCCACGGGATCGTCCGTCAGGCTGACCCGGATGGTGTCGCCGATGCCGTCCAAAAGCAGGGCACCGATGCCCATGGCGGACTTCATGAGACCCTGCCGCACAGGACCGGTCTCCGTGACACCGATATGGATGGGATAGTCGCAGCGGCTCCGGAACAGCCGCGCTGCCGCCACCATGGTGGGCACGGTGGAAGACTTCATGGACACACAGGTATCGTAAAAGCCCTGCTTTTCCAGCAGCTCCAGATGCTCGAAGGCACTCTCCACCAGTGCTTCGGCAGTGGGGTGGCCGTACTTTTCCAGCAGCTTCTTGTCAAGGCTGCCGCCGTTGACACCGATGCGGATGGGAATCTGCTTCTCCCGGCACACATCCACCACGGCCTTTACCCGGTCTTCTCCGCCGATATTGCCGGGGTTGATACGGATCTTGCTGGCACCGCCCTCGGCAGCGGCAATGGCCAGCTTGTAGTCAAAATGAATGTCTGCCACCAGAGGCAGGGGGCTTTCCTTGCAGATTTCTGCAAAGGTCCGGGCTGCCTCCATATTGGGCACTGCCAGCCGGGCCACCTGACAGCCGGCGGAAGCCAGCTGGCGAAGCTGCCGAAGACTACCCTCCACATCGGTGGTCTTGGTATTGAGCATGGACTGGATCACCACAGGGGCACCGCCGCCGATGGGGATGCCGCCTACCTTTATCTGTCTTGTCATAGCATTACCCTCTGATAATTACAAAAATATCCTTAAACATCAGCACCGCCATCAGGCCCAGCAGGAAGATCATGCCGGCACCGTGGAGGTAGCCCTCGTACTTGGGGTCGATCTTCTTCTTGGTGATCGTCTCTGCCGCTGTGGTCAGCAGCAGACCCACCACCCGGCCGCCATCCAGCGCAGGGATAGGCAGCAGGTTCATCACTGCCAGATTGATGGCGATGAAAGCGCCAAAATACAGCATATTCAGCAGCGCAGTCAGCCGGCTGGAGGAATTTTCCGCCACCACTGTCATCTGCTGGACGATGCCCACAGGACCGGACATTTCAGAAAGCCCCGCCTGCCCCGTCAGCAGCATTTTTAGGCTCAGCCGCACCAGCCGCACCACATTCAGGCTCTGTACCCGGGCATAGTCCAGCCGATCGGCAAGGGTCAGCTCCTTCAGGCTGAAATTCATGCCAAAGAGCTGCTTTGTGGTGCCGTCTTCGTTGCTGACCTCGTGTTTTTCCATCCGGAAATTCTGCAGTGTCACCTTTTCTCCATTTCGTTCCACCACAAGGTCATGGTATTCGCCGGGATTTAAGCCTAGGATCATGGAGAAATCGGAATAAACATAGATCTTCTCCCCGTCTACCTCCACGATGCGGTCACCCACCTGCAGGCCAGCCCCGTCATCCACCGTGGCGTAGTCTTCAAAGGACGCGATCACCGGGTCTACAACCTGCTGGGCAGGCAGATAGACGATCACCATCAGCAAAATGCCGATCAGCAGGTTCATGGCAGAGCCCGCCACCAGAATCAGCAGGCGCTTCCACCACGCCGCCTTTTGGAAGGACCGGGGGCTGTCGGTATCCACATCCTCACCCTCCATGGCGCAGTAGCCGCCCAGCGGCAGCAGACGAATGGTGTACAGGGTCTCCCCTACCTGCTTCTTCCACAGGGCGGGACCCATAAAAATGGCAAATTCGTTGACTTGGACCCCGGACAGCTTTGCTGCCACAAAATGGCCCAGCTCGTGTACAAAAATAAGAACGCTGAAAAGAAGAATTGCAAAAAGAATGGTCATAAATTGCCTCGCTTAGATAATCGCCAAAAGAATTGCGTAGGGGGCGATGCCCACATCGCCCCAAACAGGAGCACAAATAAAGCGCATATCGGGCCGATGTGGGCATCGGCCCCTACGGTAACTCAGCGCAGCCGCCGGACGGCCTCCCGGGCCAGTCGGTCGGCTTCCAGAATTTCCTCCAAAGTGGGATTTTCAATGAAAGGAACCGCATCCACAGCGGCGCTCACCAGCCGGTAGATATCATAGAAGCCGATCTCATCCCGCAGGTACATGGCAACGGCCTCCTCGTTAGCGCCGTTCATGGCAGGACAGGCGGTGCCGCCCTGCTTGCCGCAGCGGTAGGCCAGAGCCAGACAGGGGAAATTCTCCAGATCCGGCTTGGCGAAGGTCAGGCTGCCGCAGCTCAGGAAATCCAGCGGCTCCACGGGACACTCCAGCCGCGCAGGGTAGGTCAAGGCCAGCTGAATGGGCAGACGCATATCCTGCGCGCCCAGCTGGGCCATAACGGCACCGTCCACAAATTCCACCATGGAATGGATGATGCTCTGGCGGTGGACCACCACATCCACCTGCTCAATGGGCATCCGGTAAAGCCGCATGGCTTCGATGACCTCAAGGCCCTTGTTCATGAGGGTGGCGCAGTCGATGGTGATCTTGGCACCCATCTTCCAGTTGGGATGCTTCAGGGCATCGGCCTTCGTCACCTTTTCCAGCTGTGTGCGGTCCATGCCGAAGAAGGGACCGCCGGAGCAGGTCAGGATCAGGCGCTTGATTTCCTTCTTCTCCCCTGCCCCCATCAGGCACTGGAAAATAGCGGAATGCTCAGAATCTACGGGAATGATCTCGGTTCCATACTTTTCCGCTTCAGCCATCACCAGTTCACCGGCACAGACCAGCGTTTCCTTGTTGGCAAGGCCAATGCGTTTTCCTGCGCGAATGGCGGCAAGGGTAGGCTTCAAGCCCACCATACCCACCACGGCAGTGATGACGCAGTCCGCTGCAGGGATGGTTGCCGCTTCGATGAGACCCTCCTCTCCCCAGCTTACCCGAATAGGCAGGTCCTGAATGGATTCCGCAAGGGCATCCGCTGCTTCCTTCGTGGCCATGACGGCCAGTTCCGGCAGAAACTGGCGGCACTGCTCCTGCATCCGCTCCACGCTGGTCCCGGCGGTCAAGGCTGCCACCTTCACCTCCGGAAGGCGGCTGATGATATCCAGACTCTGGCGGCCAATGGAGCCGGTGGAGCCTAAGACACTGACACATTTTACCATAATAGATTCCTTTCCTGTAAGGGTGGTACGTCTGTAGGGCGGGGACCAGACCCCGCCCTACGTTTACTAACTTATAAAATGATCACAGGCATGATCAGCAGCAAAGCCTCTACCAGAGGGGCCACTGCCAGAATGGAATCGAACCGGTCCAGCACACCGCCATGGCCGGGGATCAGATTGCCATAGTCCTTGATGCCGGTCTGGCGCTTGATAACGGAGAAGCACAAATCGCCCAGCTCACCCACCAGACAGCCCAGAATGCCGTACACGATGGCGGCGCCATAGCTGACATCAAAGCGCAGAGGCAGATCCAGAATAAAGGTATACAGCAGCATTGCCAGAATGCCCGCAGCCATGCCGCCCAGAGCACCCTCGATGGTCTTATTGGGGCTGACCACGGGAGCCAGCTTGTGCTTGCCAAAGCGGATACCGATAAAATAAGCACCGGCATCACAGCAGCAGGCAATGACAAAGGGAATCAAAATCACATACCGTCCGGTGTTGCTGGACAGGATCCGGACCACGCTGCTCATGAGGTAGGGCACTACCAGACCGCCCACAAAACACATGGACAAGGTCTCAAAGCGCATCTTCACATGGTCGCGCATCATTTCCGAGAACATCAGCAGGAAGAAGGCCAGCACCATCAGCACAAAGTAGGCATGGACCGCTTCATAGAAGCTCCATACCGCAATGGCGAAGGCCATCAGGGCACAATAGATCACAAGACGGGGCTTCGTCACCAGCTTGGTGCGGTACAGCAGCTCATAAGAGGCAATGGCCTGCAAAATGCCCATAATGACTGCTGCCAATTCTTTGGGCAGCACCAGAACGATCAGGAACAGCGCGGGGACCAGCACTGCCGCCGCTAAAATTCGGGTCTTCATATTTCTTTATACTCCTCCGAAGCGGCGGTTACGCCGGTGATATTCCGCAATGGCCTGATCCAGATGCTCAGGCGCAAAGTCGGGCCACAGCACATTCATAAATACATATTCGGAATATGCAGACTGCCACAGCAGGAAATTGCTGGTGCGCTGCTCGCCGGAGGGCCGGATGATCAGCTCCGGGTCCGGTACATCCTTGGAATACAGGTATGTAGCCAGCAGCTCCTCCGTCAGGTCCTCTGCCCTGTACTTCCCTGCCGCCACATCGGCTGCAAAGGACTTCGCGGCATGGACCAGTTCATCCCGCCCGCCGTAGTTCAGGCAGAAATTCACCTGTACATCATATTCCTCAGACCGGTTTTCCGCATCCCGGCACAGCTTCTGCAGCTCCGGGCTCAGCCGGCTCAGATCGCCAAAGAATCGGAAGCAGACCCGATTTTTCTCCATATCCTGCAGGGCTTCCTCCAAATACCGGCGCAGCAGGCGCATGATGCCTGCCACCTCTTCTTGGGAGCGTTTCCAGTTTTCCGTGGAGAAGGCGTAAACCGTCAGATATTTGACCCCCAGCGTGCGGCAATAGTTGGCAATGCGGCGGAAGGATTCCGCACCGGCTGCATGCCCGGCAGTCCGGGGCAGGCCCCGCTGCTTGGCCCAGCGGCCATTGCCGTCCATGATGATGGCGATGTGCTGCAGGGGGGGAAGATCTTGTTTCTCAGGATGTGCCACAGGCGCACCTCTTTCTGTGTATTTTTCTAAATGTTGAACAATAAGCAAAAAGAAAGCTTTGCCCATTGTTCAGCATTTATGGTTGGCAGGGCGGGCTGAGGGCAGCCCGCCCTATTGGTTGTATACCTGAGAATTACAGGCTCATCAGTTCCTTTTCCTTGGCTGCCAGTGCGGCATCCACCTTCTTGATCATCTTATCCAGCAGATCCTGCAGATCCTTTTCTGCCTTCTTCTGGTCGTCCTCGGTGATCTCGCTGGCCTTCTTCAGCTTCTTGACGTAGTCCATGCCGTCGCGGCGGATGTTGCGCATGGCCACCTTGGCCTCCTCGGCGTACTTCTTGACCTGCTTGACCAGATCCTTACGACGGTCCTCGGTCAGCTGGGGGAAGGTAAGACGGATAACACGGCCGTCGTTCTGGGGGTTGATGCCCAGATCGGAGATCTGGATGGCCTTCTGGATGTCCTTCAGCAGCTTGGTATCCCAAGGCTGGATCACCAGCGTACGGGCATCGGGGGTGGAGATGGTGGCAACACCGTTCAGAGGAGTTTCACTGCCATAGTATTCCACAGTAATGCGGTCCAGAACCTTGGGGTTGGCGCGGCCGGCGCGGACAGCACCAAATTCATCATTCAGATGGTCCAGTGCCTTGTCCATTCTTCTTGCGTAATCCTTGAAATCAACAGCCATGATAATTTCCTCCTAAATGTTTAATTGGTAACGGTGGTTCCGATCTTCTCTCCGCGAACCACACGAACAATACTGTTTTCCTCCGCCAGACCGAAGCAGACCATGGGCATATCATTGTCCATTGCCAGTGCCATGGCGGTGACATCGGTGGCCTTCAGGCCCTTTTCTAGGACCTCAGCATAAGTCAGCTCGTCATATTTTACAGCGGATGCATCCTTGTGGGGGTCGGCGGAATAGATGCCGTCAATGTTCTTCGCCATCAGGACCGCGTCTGCCTCAATTTCCACACCCCGCAGCACTGCGCCGGTATCGGTGGAGAAATAGGGATTGCCGGTACCTGCGGCAAACAGGACCACCTTACCCTCGTTTAAGTAACGGTTTGCAGTATCCCGGGTGAAGTACTCCGCAAACTTGTGCATCTCCACAGCGGTAAGTACCCGGGCATCCATGCCATGCTCTTCCAGTGCATCTGCCACGGCAATGGCATTCATAACGGTGGCCAGCATACCCATGGCATCAGCATGGGAGCGCTGCATCTTGCCGCTGCCATTCTTGACACCCCGCCAGAAATTGCCGCCGCCAATCACCAGACCCACCTGAACACCCATATCCACGCACTCCTTGATGGAGGCGCAAACCGCATTGATCTTGGTAAAATCCAGACCGAAGCCGTCGCCTGCGGCAGTTTTCTCGCCCAGAGCCTCGCCGCTGACCTTCAGAAGGATTCTTTTGTATTTCAGTTCAGACAACTTTCTCACTCTCCTTGTCTTCTTCATATCCTTTCCTATTTTAACGTAAGATAAGCAAAATGACAACCATAAAATTTAAGTTTTCTTAAATTGTTTTCTTCTTTTTCACAAACTTCGGCACTGTGTACATTTTCCACACAAGGAAACTGTTTGAAAAAACGGATTTGGGCAGGTTTTTCTGTTGCAAATCCAATATGGATGGGTTATAATGACATATTATTGGAAACGCTAACCTACAAGAGAGGAAGAATATTATGGCTGAGATCACTGAAAGCAAGAATTTCATCCACGCTTTTATCGATGAGGATATCGCCGAGGGCGGCCGCTATGCAGGCCGCACCGTCCACACCCGTTTTCCCCCTGAGCCCAACGGCTATCTGCACATCGGCCACTGCAAGGCTCTGATCATCGACTTCGGCACTGCTGAGAAGTACAATGGCCTGTGTAACCTCCGCATGGACGACACCAACCCCACCAAAGAAGATGTGGAGTTCGTGGAGGCCATCAAGGAGGACATCCACTGGCTGGGCTTCGACTGGGGCGACCGGTTCTACTATGGCTCCGATTACTTCGAGAAGGACTACGAGTATGCCGTGGAGCTCATTAAGAAGGGTCTTGCCTATGTCTGCGAGCTGACCCCCGAGCAGTTTAAGGAGTACCGCGGCGATCTGAACACCCCCGCCATCTCCCCCTACCGGGACCGTCCCATGGAGGAAAGTCTGGACCTGTTCGCCCGGATGCGTGCCGGTGAATTTGAAGACAACAAGTATACCCTGAGAGCCAAGATTGATCTGGCCTCCGGCAATTTCAACATGCGCGACCCCGTCATCTACCGCATCCGTCACATGCACCATCACCGTCAGGGCGACAAGTGGTGCATCTACCCCATGTACGACTTTGCCCATCCCATTCAGGACGCACTGGAGGGAATCACCCACTCCCTGTGCTCTCTGGAATTTGAGAACCACCGTCCCCTGTACAACTGGGTGGTGGAGAACGTTTCCGTGCCCCATACCCCCCGGCAGATCGAGTTTGCCCGTCTGGGTATCGACCACACCGTGCTGTCTAAGCGGAAGCTGAGAAACCTGGTGGAGAACGGCTATGTATCCGGCTGGGATGATCCCCGGATGCCCACCCTCTGCGGTCTGCGCCGCCGGGGCTATACCCCCGCCTCCATCCGTAACTTCTGCGAGCGCGTAGGCGTTGCCAAGAGCCCCAATACCATCCCCTATGCATTCTTGGAGTTCTGCCTGCGGGAGGACCTGAACGAAACTGCCCAGCGCGTCATGGCTGTCCTGAAGCCTGTGAAGCTGACCATCACCAATTATCCCGAGGGCAAGTCTGAGACTGTCACCGTAGAGAACAACCCCAACCGTCCCGAGGACGGCACCCGGGAAGTTACCTTCTCCCGGAACCTGTGGATCGAAGCCGACGACTTCCTTGCCCAGCCCATCCCCAAGTATAAGCGCCTGTATCCCGATGGCCCCGAGTGCCGTCTGAAGGGTGCTTACCTCATCAAGTGCACCGGCTGCGTCACCGATGAAAACGGCAACGTGGTGGAAGTTCTGGCAACCTACGATCCCGAATCCCGGGGCGGCGATCCCGCTGACGGCCGCAAGGTCAAGGGTGCTACCATCCACTGGGTAGATGCCGAAACTGCCGTGGATGCCGAGGTCCGTCAGTACAGCAACCTCTTTGACGATGCCGATCCCGATGCCGCAGGCAAGGATTACCTCAGCTGCCTGAACCCCCATTCTCTGGAGGTCCTCACCGGCTGTAAGGTGGAGGCTTCTCTGGCCGATGCCAAGGCTCCTGCAAGCTATCAGTTCATGCGTCTGGGCTACTTCTGCCCCGACAGCAAGGATTGTGCGCCCGGCCATCTGGTGTTCAATAGAAGTGTCAGCCTGAAGGATTCTTTTAAGCCCGGTAAATAATATAACGTTTCGAGTAAGGTGGGAAGGTCTTCCCGCCTTACTTTTTTAAAAAACCACTTCCCATTTCCGCTATTATCCTGTATAATACTCCCATAAACAAAAAAGGAGCGTTTTCATGAAAAAATTAGGTTTTCTGATCCCCATTCTGCTGTTCCTGGGCTTTTCCACGGTGGTGCCTCACCTGTTTGCGGCCGGCGGCGGGGCTAACAAAGGTACGTTGATCCTGATCATTGCCGTTTTCTGCTTCATGGCCTTCTCTTTCCGTCCGAAACAGAAAGCCTCTGCCCCTGTCCGGGATGTGGAGGAATCTGTCCGGGGGGAGTTCGCCAAGGATGCCTTTGTTGACGATACGCAGCTGAATGCCAAATTCCTGTCCGCACTCAGTGACTACAGCAAAAAGATGCCCAAATCCGCATTGAATAAACTGAACAAGCTGTCCGCCCAGTGCCGCAACGATCAGGAAACCTATGCCGTTGCTATGGCAACTGCTCTTGTTTCCATGCAGCAGCAGAATTACAAAGAGGCTATCCGCCAGTATAACAAAGCCATCGTCCTCCATCCTTCCGTGAAGCTCGCCATGGAGATCGGCTCCTGCTATCAGCGGCAGGGGGAACTGAAGAAGGCCCGGGATTCCTATGAATTTGCGCTGGATCTGGACAGCAGCTGTCTGGAAGCCCGCAGCCGGATCGCAACCACCTTTGTTGCTGACGGGGACTATGATGCTGCATTGGAACAGTCCATGCTGGTTCTGGAGCAGGAGGAAACCAATGCCTCTGCGCTGGCTACCGCCGCTATCTGCTACGGCCTGCTGAAGGACCCCATCCTGTCCAAGCGCTACACCCAGCTGGCTGTGGATAACGGTTACAGCGAAAAGAAGATCACCGAAACCATCTCCGCACTGAAAAAGAGATAAGCTCTGGCCGCATCCGATTGGGTGCGGCCATTTTCTGACTGAATTTACAGTTTTGTCATGGATTCTCACATGGATACGATATAATAAAATAGAAATAAAATATGGGAGGTATGACTATGGAAGCGAGTATTCTGCGGGCAAGAGCCAGAGCCAATCTGGCAGGAAAATGGGGGATATCCATTGGTGTGGCTGCCATAGCCTTTCTGCTGGGCGGTCAGCTCACAGGCTCCAATTTCTGGCCCAGTATCAGTGCTGAAGCACTGACAAGATATCCTACGCTGCAAGCGATCAGCAATACCCTGAACTGGAAAACGGAAATCGGCCCCATTACCCTTTCCCTGCGCTCCGGCACGCTGGGATTGGCAACCTTTATCTTAGGCGGCGTGATCCAACTGGGCTATGCCCAGCTCCTTTTGAACCAGCATGATGGGAAGGATTACCAATTCCGGGATCTCTTCTCCCAGTTCGACCGTTTTGGCACAGGATTTGCCCAGATGTTCCTCCGAAGCCTATATACGACGCTGTGGAGCCTCCTGCTGGTTATTCCCGGCATTGTCAAATCCTACGGTTATGCCATGACCCCTTTCATTCTGGCGGAGCATCCAAATCTCACCGCATCGCAGGCCATCGAGCTGTCCCAGCAGATGATGGAAGGACATAAAATGGATCTGTTCCTCCTGAACCTCAGCTTCATTGGCTGGGAGCTTTTAGCAGGCTTCAGCTTCAATGGAATACGGCTGAATTTCGGCCACCTGTTCCTGAATCCCTACACCGCAGCCGCCCGGGCTGCCTTCTATCGGCAGTTACAGGTGGAAAATAAATACACCTCTTATGAATAATCAAGATCACACAGAAAACATATTGGAGGAAACATGAGCGTATTGGATTTGATTAACAGCAGACACAGTTATCGTGGTACATACGAAGACACCCCTGTGCCTAGACACGACTTGGTGAAAATTATGGAAGCAGGTTTGGCTGCACCATCGGGATGTAACAAGCAGACGACCAGTCTTATTGCCGTCGATGACCCATCCATTTTAGAAAAGCTTCACCGTGTAATCGTACCTCCAGTAGGCGAAACCGCACCAGCCATGATTTGTGTTCTTACACAGAAAATCTATGCGTATCGTGATAAATGCTTTGCCATACAGGACTATTCCGCAGCAATTGAAAACATGCTTCTCGCAATAACAGAGCTTGGATACCAAAGCTGCTGGTACGAGGGCCACATCACAGACGAAGATAACATCGGCTGCCAAATGGCACAAATTCTTGGTGTACCGGACGATTATGCGTTGGTATGCTTCCTTCCCGTCGGTATTGCCAAATCGCTACCGACACCTCCTAGGAAAAAGAGCTTTCACGAACGTGCTTGGTTTAATGGATTTCCCTCAGATAAGGTGTAAATTTCTACTCCTTACTAGCAAAGTATATCTGCCGTGCTGATTGTTCTCTCAATCAAGAAGAACCTCCTACGATTGTAGGAGGTTCAAATTTTCGTGATCTATCCTTCCAATTAGGCCAAGGGATTGTCCTGCCGTCCGTAAGTGTTCGGTGGACACTTGCAGGCAGAAAAAAGCCTCGACTTTTCAGTCGAGGCTATTGTGTTCGCGTTACCTATCTTTCCGGGTAGGCCAAGTATTGTCCTTGCGTAGAAACATGCCGGTGGCATGTTTTAGCAAGAAAAAACCTCCTACTTTTGTAGGAGGTTTCTTGTGTTCGCGTTACCTATCTTCCCGGGCAGTCACCCGCCAAGTATTGTCGGCGTACATGTGCTTAACTTCTGTGTTCGGGATGGGAACAGGTGGACCC
>JAFSCK010000030.1 GCA_017436785.1 Oscillospiraceae bacterium
AAATTGAATGCAAGAATCAAAGATCTGGATAACATCATCCGCTGCCTGTACGAAGACCGAGTCTGCGGACGAATCACCCCGGAACGCTACGACACAATGGCTGGCAGCTATGAACAGGAACAGGCAGAACTCAAACTGGAGCTGACAAGTCTCTCCGCACAGATCAGCGAAATGGATCTGCGTGAAAAGTATGTCAGAGACTTCATGGAAAATGCCCGGACATATATCGAGATGCCGAAGCTGACACCGGAACTGCTGCGTGTATTCATTCACCGAATTGATGTGTACGAAAAGGAAGAGAAATATTCCCGAACATGCGGCAACACTATCATGATCCATTACACTTTCAAGGTGGCCCAAAGTAAAACTGCGACTGCCATAAAGACAGCCGCAGCGGAACAGGCGAAGCGAAAAGCCGCCTAAACGCAAAAACTGGAAGGTCAAATGACCTTCCAGTGATGCACCCCAATCAATTCTCCGTTAAGAACACGGAGCGAAAGCATCGGGGATTGTTTCATGGTGAACTACGCAACTTGGGATACAAATACTATCTGAATCCTGCCTTCGATATCCTGAAGCTGGTCCATTTTTTTGCCGAAGTAAAGGATGATCTGGACATGGCACAGGATGGGTATGTATCTCCCATTGAGTATTTCATGGTTGTTTATCCGGAGGATCTGGAGGTAGCCAGGATGTATCCGGATGTAAACGAAGCGAAAGGAGTGAATATCCGTGTTTATCGATCTGCATAAGGCGCTGGAGAGAGTTGAGGAGAATCTGCCCAAGGATAGAAGGATTACCTTGGTAAGTTTACGGAAGTGGTCTACCCGCTTGCTGGTAATGTGTCCCCAAGAGCCAAAATCCCCAGAGGTTTCCTCCGCTAAAAAGAGGAATTCTCTGGGGATTTTTAATACTGCATTCATGAAAGCTTCTTATGAAATACAAATATATGGATCGCCAGGAAGAATACCAAGGCGATGGAGATGCAGCGATGGAGAATCAGAATAATAGGGAACTGATCCAGGATCATGCCGAAGAGACCGGTAGCAAACGAAATGACGATCAACCCCAGTAACAGCCAGCGCTTTGTTCCCAGCTTCTTTCTGTAAGAAATGGTATGGACGATACTCAGCAGCAGAAAGACCACAGATGCCAGTTTATGGATATGGATGCCGGTCAGCGGGACCATAATGGTGATCAGAAAGCTGATTAGAAGAGCAATGTTCAGAAATCTTTTCATGCGGACATTGCCTCCGCAGCGGGAATGGTCTTAACTCCCCAAATGAAATAGATGATGTGGAACAGCCACACACAGCCAAGAACGATGCATCCGGTGACGATGCCTTTCAGACCCATCATAATGAAGCCGATGCTCATGAGCAGGGTCACGGTGATCATAATGCGGACCTTGGTTTTGACGGTCATGCCCTTGCCTGCCACATAGTCTGCCAGATTATCCTTGTAAAGCTTGGTATTAACAAACCAGGTGTGCAGCCTTTCGGAGGACCGGGCAAAGCTGAAGGCCGCCAGCAGCAGAAAAGGGAAGGCCGGGAGCATGGGAACAACGGCGCCAACAGCACCGATTCCCACACCGATGCAGCCGAGACAAATCCAAAGTATCTTTTTAATCTTCATTGTTTTTCTCCATTCGTCTTTTTTCTTTTTTCGTTTCGATGACATGACGGATTGCCATAACAGGATGATGGAAAATCATCCTGGGGCCGGAGAAACGCATGACCTGGCGAATCTTTTCACGCATGTCTTTCTTGTAGCAATGCACCTTGCAGTTGGAGCAGAAGGTTTTCGTCTCCATGAAGGGGCATTTGTCACTGCGCTGCCTTGCATAGGTTTCCAGCGCGGCACATTCAGGGCAAAGTGTCTTGCCGCCGTGTTTTTTGCGACAGTACAGACGGATCATCAGGGAAACGGTTTCCTTTTCCCGTTCCCGTTTGGTTTTTACATCCATCAGCTCATCCTCCCGTGCTCCACGGAATAGACCGTGTCCGCAATGCCCATAGTGGACTTCCGGTGGGAAACCAGCACCACGGTCTTGTCGGCACACTCCTCATGGAGAGATTTGAGGATCACCGCTTCATTCAGACTGTCCAGATTGGAAGTGGGTTCATCCAGTAGCATAAAGGGTGCATCGTGAAGGAAGGCCCTTGCCAATCCCAGCTGCTGGCGCTCACCGCCGGAGAGGGTGTCGCCCAGCTCGCCAACTTCCGTGTCATAGCCTTTGGGAAGGCTCATAATGAAATCATGGACGGAGGCTTTTTTGCACGCCGCCACAATTTCGTCATCCGTTGCATCCAGCTTGGCAATACGCAGATTATTACGGATAGAGTCATGGAACAGGTGGGTCTCCTGGGTAACAAAGCTTTCCATATCTCGAAGATTGGATGTGTTGATGGCATCCACATTTCTGCCGGAAATTTTGACTTCACCCTGCTGCACCTGCCAGAACCGCATAAAGAGCTTCAGAAGTGTGGACTTACCGCTGCCGGAGCGGCCGTTAATGCCGATGATCTGATTCTCGGGGATCGTCACAGAGAAGTTGTCCAGAATGGTTTCCTCGCCGTAGGCAAAGGTTACGGTCTCTGCGGCAGCACCGTGGAATTGTACCGCTTCCCTGCCGGTGATTTCTTCAACCACAGGACTTTCGTCCAGAATGTCCAGCACCCGGTTGCCTGCGGCAAAGGTGTTCTGCAACGTGCTGCCCAGGGCAGCCAAGGCAACCACCGGGCCAAAAGAACTCATCAGCGCAAGGGTCGTAATCAGACAGCCCTCAAAGCCACAAAGACGGGCAGAGAGGAACAGCATGGCAAGGTCAAACACAAGAATCACCGTGTTGGTCACGGCGGTGTTCCGGCCTGCGGTGCGCTTCATCCGCTCCTCGTCCCGGGATAAATTGTCGGTCCGGGCATTCATATCTGCCATCCGTTTTTCGCCCTGACCGTATTGCAGGGTTTCGGAAAGACCTCTCAGGCTGTCCAGCACAAAAGAACTAAGCTCGCCGGATTTGGTACGGAAACGAATGCCGTCATCACTGCTGAGTTTGGAAGTAACAATCGGAATAATCACACCAACGGTGATATAAGCAGCCAGTGCAAGAATACCCAGCGCTACATGGTAACTGCCAATAAAGCAGACCATGATGATACAGAACAGGAACGCGATGGCGATGGGAGAAATGGTGTGGGCATAGAACACTTCCAGCAGTTCGATGTCGGAGGTGATGATGGAGATCAGGTTGCCCTTGTCCTTGCCCTCCAGCTTGGCAGGACAGAGCCTGCGCAGTGCGCCAAATACCTTATCCCGGATCAGTGCCAGCAGCTTGAAGGCGATAAAGTGATTACAGGCCTGCTCTGCATACCGCAGGAAGCCCCTCACCAATGCAAAGATCAGCACCGCCCCAAAGAGAACGCCCAAACTCATGGACCATTCAGGGTGGAGTACATGAAGAATGGCGTAACCGCCGAACACGGTGATAAAGGCGGCGCAGAGGTGACCGATGAGGCCCATGAGGATCGCCAGGATCATTTAGCCGGAGAGAGGCTTTACAAGGCCGATCAGACGGCTCATAATTTTGAATCCGCTTCTTTTCATTTTGCTGCACCTCCGTCCTTGCTGTCATTGCGAGGAGCGTCAGCGACGTGGTGACCGAAGGGAATTCCTGTGGTGCAATCTCCTGCTTGACAGAGGGGATCGCCACACCAGTCTGCGGACTGGTTCGCGATGACACGGTGATTGTAGCTTTCCAGCTCCTGCTGGGCGTTCCACAACTTTGCGTAAGCGCGGTTTGCTGCCAGAAGCTGACAGTGACTGCCGGATTCAACGATGTTGCCCTTATCCAGCACATAGATGGTATCCGCACCTGCCACATTGGCAAGGCGGTGGGAGATCAGGATCACAGTCTTGGTTTCAGCAAGCTTGTGAATCTGGGCCATAATATCGTTTTCGCTTTCCACATCAATGTTGGAGGTAGCTTCGTCGAAGATGTAAACCGGGCTGTCGTGGAGCAGTGCTCTTGCCAAGGCGAGCCGTTGGCACTGACCGCCGGAGAGGTTGGAAGCCTTTTCATTCAGCATGGTATCCAGACCTTTTTCGCTTCTGAGGAAGTCTGCCAGGTTTACCCGCTCCAGCACCTGCCAGAGGGTATCCTCCCCGGCAGATGCACGGGCCATCAGAAGATTGTCCCGGACAGTACCCTTGAACAGGTAGCTTTGATGGCTGATGTAAGTAAAGTTCTCCATCAGGCTTTCTTCGGAGATTTCGGAGAGGGGCGTGCCGCCGACGGTAATGGAACCGGTATAGCCCTTATTTCTTCCCATCAGGATGGCCGCAATGGTGGACTTGCCGCAGCCGGATTCGCCGACAATAGCGGTAAAGCTGCCTTTGGGGAATACCATATCCACACTGTGGAGGATCTCCCGGTCTGCATCATAGGAAAAGCGCAAGCCCTTACATTCAATAGCACAATTCTCTGGTACAGTTTCTGCTTTCTGTTCGGGTTCCGGCAGATCCAGCAGCCGGAAGATCTTATCGCTTGCCGCCATGCCGTTCATGGCGATGTGGAAGAAGCTGCCCAGCATCCGCATGGGCAGGAAAAAGTCCGCCGCCAACAGAATAATGAGGATGCAGCCTGCCAAGTCCACATGACCAGAGCGGAACTGGGTCGTCGCCAGAATCACGCCCAGCGCCGCGCCGCCGTAGGCGATGAGGTCCATAATGGTGATGGAGTTGAGCTGCATGGTCAGCACCTTCATGGTGATACGGCGGAAATGCTCACTCTGCTCATTCATTTCCTTGTGTTTGAAATCATCTGCCTGATAGATCTTCGTGGTGGTCAGACCCTGCAGGTTTTCCAGAAAGGTATCACCCAATGCGGTGTACTGACCCCAGTATTTTGCCAGCAGCTTCTTTGCCCACCGCTGAACCATAATAATCGTCACAGGGATCAGCGGCACACAGACCAGCAAGACAATAGCGGAGGGGAAATTCACAAAGCTCAGTACCACAAACAGGGTCAGGGGTGCCAGAATGGCATAGAAAAACTGGGGAAGATATGCCCCAAAATAGGTCTCCAGCTGGTCAACACCCTCCACAGCCACCTGCACCACTTCGGATGTATTGGCCTGCTCCTTATAGGAAGTGCCCAGCCGCAAAAGCTTGCGGTAGATCATTTCCCGGAGTGTCTTCTTGACAGCCTTGGAGGATAAATATCCCATCCGGGCGGAGAGAATATTACAGACAAACCGGATCACCACGGCAGCGGCCGCAATCACAGCCGTCAGCGCGATCTGTCCGTCGCCGGCACTGCCGGCAAACAGACTTTGCAGCATCCGGGCGATGGCTCCCATCATGGTGATATTGGCAGCCAGAGATACCCACTGGCAAATCACATTCCCGGCGATGTACTTTTTACTTTCGTTGACTGTACCAATCAGCCGTTTATTGATCATCATACGCTTACTTGCCTCTCATTCAATAACTGCTTTAACGCACTGTAGGTTTCGGGGCTGATATTATGCTCAATGGCGCAGGCATCCTCGGTGGCAACTTCGCTGGGCACACCCAGATTCTGCAGCAATTCCAAAAGCATACCGTGCTTATCCAGGGTGGACTCTGCGATCTGCAGCCCCTGTGTGGTCAGATGCACGCAGTGGTGTTCGTCCATAACAATGTCACCGATATCCATCAGCCGCTTGAGATAGACACAAACCGTAGGCCGCTTCACATCCAGTTCGTCAGCAAGATCTGCGCCACGGACTTCCCCTTTTTTGGATAGGGTGTAGATCAGCTTCAAATAATCTTCTCTGCGCGTCATTTTTCGTCTCATAGATTCACTCCCAAAACTAATTAGCCGCTGCTAACTACTTATCATGAATACAGCCGCTAACACCGAAAGGTTGTTAGCGACTGCTAACATCTGCAGAAATCCTATCACAGCTGTGGGGGATTGTCAATTGTGAAATTTTAGGAGGTATCACATTTTTCTTTATTCAGGCCAGTGCTGCGCCCACGCTGCGGCAACCAGCTTCAGCTTCGTCATCGGGTGCTTCCATGCAAATTACGCTCTCACAAACGAGATTTGCACCGATATCGCGACAGGTATCTTCCCATGTGCGCATCCATTCGCCGTCGCCCCAACCGTAGGATCCGAACAGGGCAATCCGCTTGCCGGCGAGCTTTCCTTCACAGTCTGAGAACATCGGTTCAAATTCGCTTTCTTCCAGCTGTTCTGCACCCATGGAAGGACAGCCAAAGGCGATGGCATCAAAATCAGCTACCATGGAGGCATTGAACTCCGGTGCGGTAAACTTTGTGACAGCGGCACCTGCATTTTCTGCTCCGTCAGCAACGGCATTTGCCATAGCCTCGGTATTTCCGGTGCCGCTCCAATAAACGATTGCAATTTTGCTCATGTTGTTTTCCAACCTTTCAAGAAATGATTTGGTATATCAACCGGCTACAGTGAGCCGTTCAATATCTTTTCCTTTTGCCCATTGATCACAGTAAATTTTCGTACACTTTTTATACTGGGCAAACCTCTTCCTGGCTGCTTCTTCATCTCCGTAGACTTTCCAACAACCAACACACTTGCAGTTGCAAGCTTTGTTTTCGATGAAGCCACAGACGTCCTCCGGCGGATAGCCAAGAAAAAGGCCGATTTCGTGAGGAAACTCTTTCTGCAGACGAAGTCTCTTAACAAGCTGCACGATACATTTTTCACAGTTTACCGTATCGTAGCCGTGTTGTATGAGTACATCTCTGGCAACAGCATCCGAGAGATCCTTGGATAAGCATTTCGGGCGAAAAATATAAATCAAAGCCTTCTTTTCAGATAAGCGTAGCGGGAGAATGCGCAACCCCTTTGATGCAAGGCGCTTATTGAGCCCACGAACCATGTGCAGCAACGCGTCTTTCGATTCATAAGGGCAGATGAAAATACTTCCGGTTTTGATTCCGGCAAGTGTCGGAGCACAATGGCGAACCAGATAATCGTCGGACATAAGGATAACCTCCTTCGGTGAATTTTACCTGCGGGCCTTCAGATCCTTTTTCACATGGAAGCAAAGGCATGTAGTTAAGATGATGCCTGCCAACGATCCAAACGCTTGCACAAGTTCAATCATTTCCATGGCATCACACTCCTACATTTGGTAGTTAGCGGTCGCTAACCGCTATGGCGAAAAGTTAGTTAGCGGCTGCTAACTTATGATAATCATACGCATGAGATTGGTATTTGTCAACCCCTATTTTTCTGGATTGACTTGCCATTTTCACGGTGCTAAAATAGGTACATCAGTTAGACGTTGCTAACAATAAACAGGATGTGTTAAGGATATCTGCACGAAGGAGAAATGGCATGAAATACTTTGAATTCGGACAGCAGAATGAAACGCTGATGGTTCTGCTCCACGGAGGCGGAGTTTGCTACCGGGGTGTACTGCCGGTAGCGGAGCGGCTCAGCGAGGACTTCCATGTGCTCGTTGTGGCTTATGATGGGTTCAATCCCACAGAGCCGGACACAGAGTTTGTGTCCGTGATGGATGAAGCAAAGCGCCTTGGTGACTATATCGTGGAGCAGCATGGCGGCAAGATCGACATTCTCTATGCACTCAGCTACGGCTGCCGGGTGCTTCTGGAGGTGCTGGCAGATCAGCGCCTGACCATCACGACTACCATTGCTGACGGCATGAGTACCCACGATTATCCCAACATGAAAAGTAAGCTGTGCAAGGAAATCTACCTGTTTTTCTTCACAGGCTTCTTTTATCAGATGATGGGCAAGGCCGGACCTATGCGGAAAAAGCTGATCGCCAGGCTGACAGGGAGAAAACCAGAGGAAGCGGAGCGACTCCTGTACCCGGATGCTACCTGGAAAAGCTGGAAGAACCAGGATGCCTGTCTGATTGGCTGTCCCATGAATTTCGAGGTTTTTAAGAATACCGATATGCATATCTGGCACGGCATCAACAGTCAGGTGGAGCGAAGATTAGCAAAGGATATTCGGAAATGGAAGGACGCAGGCTACGCTTTTACTTACAAAGTGTTCCGCAATGTGGGCCACGGCGGTTTGATCGCGGAGCGTACGGAGCAGTTTATTGAGGAAGTCAAGGCTGTCCATGCTGTGTCACAGGAGAAAAAAGCAAGTGATGTGTAAAATCGATTTCGTCTCTCAAGAGCTGATGGGCAACACCTTGATCCGCACGAAAACTCTGGCAGAAGGCTATGATGTGTGTGATTTCCACATTATCGGAAAGAGGTAATTATGAAAGCAGATTACAAGAACTGGGTACCTAATGGCATGATCTATGGATTCGGTGCAGCTGCGACTGGATTGGCTGCCGTTGCATGTGTTATCAAAAATAGGCCTCTATCCACCCTTTTGGGTGCGGGAGCCCTGGGATGTGGTGCATGGACGGCATGGTGTGTCTATGCCAATGGCCAGTTTTCCTATGACGGAAAGCGGCAATTGTCCCGCCAGATCGTGGAAGGAACTGCGGAATATATCACGCTGCCGGAGGGCGGTGTGGGTCTGGATGTGGGCTGCGGCAGCGGTGCGCTGACCCTTGCCTGCGCCAAACGGAATCCTCAGGGAACTATGATCGGTATCGATCGCTGGGGTGCAGAGTATGCTTCTTTCAACAAAGATCTGTGTGAGAAGAATGCAGAAGCCGAGGGCATCAGCAATGTCAGCTTCCAAAAGGGCGATGCCTGCAAGCTGGACTTCCCGGATGAGACCTTCGATGCGGTCACCAGCAACTATGTTTATCACAACATTACGGGCAAAAACAAGCAGGCCCTGCTGAGAGAAACCCTTCGGGTACTGAAAAAGGGCGGTACCTTCGCTATTCACGATCTGATGGAGCCTGCCCGGTATGGGGATATGGAGAAGTTCGTGATAGAGCTGAAAACTGAGGGCTATGAAGATGTTCAGCTTATCAAGACAACAAACGGAATGTTTATGAAGCCCGGTGAGTCGAAACTGATGATGCTTTCCGGTTCCACACTACTTTTCGGGAGGAAATAAGATGTCATTCTTTGAAAATACCCGCAAGCCTGTTGGCTTTGGCGGCAAGATTATGGTTGCCATGATGAATTCTGGTCACGGCGCTATGGCGGACTGGGGCTTTGAACATATCACTTTTCCCGCAGATGCAGCTGTTCTGGACGCAGGCTGCGGCGGTGGTGCCAATATCAAAAAACTGCTTGAGAAATGTCCACAGGGATGCGTAAAGGGCATTGATTACTCCGAGGTCAGCGTGGAGAAGTCCCGGAAGGTGAATGTCAAGGCGATTGCGGAGGGCAGATGCGAAGTGCTGCAGGCCAGCGTTGCCCAGCTTCCTTTTGCGGAAGATACCTTCGATTTGGTCACAGCTTTTGAAACCATCTACTTCTGGCCCGGTCTTGTGGACTGCTTCCGGGAAGTATATCGGGTCACGAAACCCGGCGGAACCTTCTTCATCTGCAACGAATCCAACGGTGAAACCAAGAAGGACGATAAGTGGGTGGAAAAGATCGGCGGCATGACCATTTATAATGCGGCACAGATTTTAACAGCACTGAACCAAGCGGGCTTCACCGATGCGAAGGCTGATAAGAACAGCAAGGGCTGGATTTGTGTGACCGCCAGAAAATGAGGTGGCTCTATGAGCAGAAAAACAGAAATTCAGAATGCCTACAAGTATCTGGGTAGGGAAGCCACCTTCTACGACGGCATGATCACCTGCTCCACCATCCCCGGCAAGGCAGTCTGCAAGGCGGTCTGGAATATGGGCGTGGAAGAAAACACCCGGTATCTGGAACTGGCCATGGCAGGGATCCCCGAAGATTTCAGCGGCAAACTGCTGGAAGTCCCTGTAGGTACCGGTGTGCTGACCATGCCGGTTTATAAGACCCTGCCCAATGCTGATATCACTTGCCTGGACTACTCTGCAGATATGATGGTCGTTGCCCAGCGTCGGACAGAGAAAATGGAGCTTACCAACGTACAGTTCCGGCAGGGGGATGTGGGTGCACTGCCTTTTGAAGATAGCAGCTTTGATCTGGTGCTGTCCCTCAACGGATTCCATGCATTCCCGGACAAGGAAGCGGCATTCCGAGAGACCTTCCGGGTACTGAAGCCAGGCGGTATCTTCTGCGGCTGCTTCTACATTGCCGGGCAGAATAAGCGGACAGACTGGTTTATCAACCATTTGTATGTACCAAAGGGCTTCTTTACACCGCCCTTTGATACAGTGGCCACGCTCTATAAGCGGCTGAGCAATCTATATGAGGAAGTCAATCTGGAAACCGTGGAGTCCATGGCCTGCTTTACCTGCAAGAAAGGAGAAAAACGATGATCTTCGTAATAGAAGCGATTGCTTTGTGTGCGCTATTCACCCTTATGGTGATTATGATGGCAAAGGATCCAATCAAGACACTATATAATTATCCGCCTAAAATTCAGGAACGGGTAAAATCGCTTCCACAGTATCAGGGTAAAATCCCGACCCAGAAGAATAAACTCGCCGCAAAGCTGACCGCATCCGTGCTGTTCATTGTCATTCTGAGTCTGGTCCTGCGGTATATCAATGGCTACACTACCTTTATAGAAGGCTTTGGTTATGGATTTTTGCTGTGGACCATTGTGAATGCTTATGATGCCGTTGTGCTGGATATCTGTTGGTTCTGTCATGACCCCAGATTCGTTTTCGAGGGTACGGAGGATATGGCAGACGAATATCACAATTACTGGTTCCACATCAAAGGCAGCTTGATTGGCGAAGGAATCGCTCTGGTAATTTGTGCTGTTGTGGGACTCATCATTCAGTTTGTACTGTAAGAAAGGCAGGTTTGTATGGAAAACTATATTATCATTGGCATCATTATTGTAATCGCGTTCTTTGCGGTTAGGACCATCGTAAAGCGCAAAGGCCGTAAGGGCTGCTGCGGCAGCGGAAGTGATTACAAGCCCAGAAAGAAGAAGCTGAAAAATGTCATTGCAGCTAAGGTGTTCGTGGTGGACGGTATGCATTGTGAGAAGTGCGCCAACCGGGTGACGGAAGTGGTCAACGATATCCCCGGTGTTGCCGGTGTGGTGGACTTGAAGAAAGGCATCGTTACGGTGTCCTATGAGCAGGAAGTTCCCAACGAACAAATCAAAGCACGTATTGAGCGGGTGGGTTACACCGTAAAAGAAATCAGGTAAAACGAAAGCTGCCGATTACTCGGCAGCTTTTCCATATTGCTTCATATGTGCCTTGATAGCATCCAATGACTTGTCACTGATGACATGCTCGATCCTGCAGGCATCCTCTGCTGCGGATTTCTCGTCAACACCCAATGCTTTCAGTGCGGCAGTGAGAATCGTGTGCCGCTCATAGATTTTTTCCGCAGTGCTTTTACCCAACTCGGTGAGCGCTAAAAAGCCATCCTCATCCATCTTGAGATACCCGTCCTTTTTCAGCAGGCCTACCGCCCTGCTGACACTGGGGCGGGAATAATTCAGCGCTTCAGCCACATCGATGCTGCGTACGGAGGTGCTGTTCAAAGAGAGCGTATATATGGTTTCGAGATACATCTCGGCAGATTCGTGCATAGACATGGAAAATCCTCCAAAAATTAGCTTTAGCTAATTCTATCACGACTTTTCTTAAATTTCAAGGGGAGAAAAATTTCAAAGATTGTTCATAAAAGGGATTGACAAATGCTTCCCCCAGAGCTATTATATTGTGGTAGTTAGTGACTGCTAACATATATTATTTGCAAAGCAGTTAGCTGCAGCAAACTACCTTCATTATAAATTCGTAGGTCAGGTGAAACAAATGAATTTATCCGTTGCAGAAGAAGGCAAGGAATACACAGTTAAGCGGATCGAAACTGATGACGAAGACCTCAATGCGTTTCTGTTCTCCCTGGGTTGTTACAGCGGTGAACCGGTGACTGTGGTATCCCGCAGAAAAGGTGGCTGCACAGTTTCCATCAAGGACGGCAGATACAACATTGACAATCAGTTGGCAGAAGCAATCATTGTGTGAGCATGATTGCAAAGGCACTTAAGCTGATTGCCTTTTACCCGTTCGTTAGCGGCTGCTAACATAATGTAATTCCACAGTATAATCTGTTAGAATTTTCAATTGAAAGAGGAGGAATCCAACCATGAGAATTGCTTTTGCGGGCAATCCCAACAGCGGCAAGACTACCATGTATAATGCGCTGACCGGTCGTAATGAGAAGGTCGGCAACTGGGCCGGTGTTACCGTTGACAAAAAAGAAGCACCCATCAAGAAAGCCTACGCAGGAGATCTGGAACTGATTGCCGTGGACCTTCCCGGTGCCTATTCCATGTCTCCCTTCACTTCCGAAGAGAGTATCACCAGCGGTTATGTCAAGAACGAGCACCCCGATGCCATCATCAACATCGTGGACGCCACCAATTTGAGCCGCTCCCTGTTCTTCACCACCCAGCTGATGGAGCTGGGAATCCCCGTTGTTGTAGCCCTGAACAAGCACGACATCAACGAGAAGAAGGAAACCAATATCGATGTAGCTGCCCTGTCCAAGAAGCTGGGCTGCCCCGTCATTGATACCACCTCCACCACCGGTGAAGGTCTTGGTGAAGTGGTCAAAGCCGCTGCCGCACTGAACGGCCAGCCCCAGAAGGCTCCCTACCACCAGGGTAATGTGGATATGACCAGTAAAGAAGCAGTTGTGGCTGCCGACAAGAAGCGCTTCGAGTTTGTCAACAAGATCGTTGCCTCCGTGGAGACCCGTAAGGTGCTGACCAAGGACCGTAATTTCCAGGACAAGATCGACGATATCCTGACCAACAAGTGGCTGGGTCTTCCCATCTTTGCTCTGGTGATGTTCCTGGTGTTCGACATTTCCCAGTCCTCTTTCGGCCCCTTCCTGGCAGATACACTGGTTGCCTGGCTGGAAGCTTTCCAGGGTATGATCGGTGAGATGGTCTCTGGTGCAGCTCCCATCCTGCAGGCTCTGCTGGTTGACGGTGTCATCGGCGGTGTCATTGCGGTTATCGGATTCCTGCCTCTGGTCATGGTTATGTACTTCCTGATCGCCCTGCTGGAGGATTGCGGCTACATGGCCCGTGCCACCGTTGTTCTGGATCCCATCTTCAAGAAGGTGGGCCTGTCCGGCAAGTCCGTTATTCCCTTTGTCATCGGCACCGGCTGTGCCATCCCCGGTGTTATGGCCTGCCGCACCATCCGCAATGAGCGGGAGCGCCGTGCCACCGCTATGCTGACTCCCTTCATGCCCTGCGGCGCCAAGCTGCCCGTTATCGCTCTGTTCGCAGGTGCCTTCTTTGAGGACGCAAGCTGGGTGGGCACGCTGATGTACTTCGTGGGTATTGCCCTGATTCTCCTGGGCGCTGTACTGGTGAACAAGATCGCCGGTCACAAGGCCCGCAAGTCCTTCTTCATCATTGAAATGCCCGAATATAAACTGCCCTCTCTGAGCAGAGCTTTCAAGTCCATGTGCTCCCGCGGTTGGGCCTACATCGTGAAGGCCGGTACCGTGATCCTGGTCTGCAACACCGTTGTGCAGATCATGCAGACCTTCAACTGGTCTTTCCAGCCCACGGAAGTTGCTTCCGAGTCCATTCTGGCTTCCATCGCATCTCCCATTGGCATTCTGCTGGTTCCCATTGTGGGTGTTGCCTCCTGGCAGCTGGCAGCAGCCGCTGTTACCGGTTTCATTGCCAAGGAAAATGTGGTTGGTACCCTGGCTGTCTGCTTCGTGGGTCTGGAGAATCTGATCGACACCGAGGAATTGGCACTGATGGAAGGTGCTGGTGCTGAAGTTGCCGCCGTCTTCGCCATTACCAAGGTGGCTGCTCTGGCATACCTGATGTTCAACCTGTTTACGCCTCCCTGCTTCGCTGCACTGGGTGCTATGAACTCCGAAATTAATGACCGCAAGTGGTTCTGGGGCGGTGTGGCTCTCCAGTTCGCCACCGGTTACACCATCGCTTTCCTGGTCTATCAGATAGGCACCTTGATCACCACCGGCTCTGTCGGCGCAGGCTTCCTGCCCGGTCTAATCGTGGTTGCCGCCATCGTGGCCGTGATCGTTACCTTGATCAATAAGACCAATAAGTCTCTGGCTGCTGAGTACGCACTGAAAAAGTAATTTTTCAAAGGAGCAGTTTTATGGATAACATCATCGTAATTGCGATTGTTGCACTGATTGTCGGCCTCGCAGTTTGGTACATCCGGAAGGAAAAGCGGCGCGGCGTGCAATGCGTCGGCTGTCCCGACAGTAAAACCTGCTCCGGCCAATGTGCCCACTGCAGCAGATGCTGCAACGGTGCAGGCAATCAACCTTAAGGCCATTATTTCACCTCTCTTATAGATGCCCAATCTACGAAAGCGGCACTCCCTCGGGAGCGCCGCTTTTGTTCGCTTTCCATCTATCTAAATCAGATACATAGCTGTCGATCTACCAGCTATTTTAAGCACACAGGTACATAGATTTGCATCGTATTACCGGAGTATACCTCAAAATTGCATTTCTCATCATCATGGCGATAGCCGCTGCCGGGGAACCATTCCTTAAAAATATACTGCCACAGATCCCTGATTGCCTGAACGTAAGCATCCTCACTGAAACTCTTACCTTGAGAATCCAGCATGAAAATTGCGTATTTTGCTGCCGGAATTTCCAGCACTTCCATGCCCTTCGGTACGTTCCCAACCGGCTCCACTCTTTCTACGAAAAAGAACCGCATTTCAAAGTCGCCGGTCTCCTTGCACAGCCAGAAGGCGATCTCCATGCCGCATTTATTCTCGACTCCCGCATAAGCAGCCTTGTTCATATTGGAAAAATCAATACGCGACCAGTGGGCGGCGCGGTCTTTCACGCGGCAGAGTTTTCTCCAATCGGCCTCATAGGAGTATCCGACTGCATAAATATTATTTTCTTCCCGAATGATAGGTTCCATATTGGTTCTCCTGAAATTTAATCAAATCGTAGCAGAAAAACGGTAATCCGTCCACAGTTCCAAGATGAGCGGCATCAGGCAGAGAACTGCATAGCCAATGCAGAACAGGATATCCGTTTCCAGGATTGGCGCCCAAATGATCAGCGGGTCGTACACCATATCGGTCAGCCCCAGCAGGATAGCCATGACGGTCAACGTCAAACAGGC
>JAFSCK010000146.1 GCA_017436785.1 Oscillospiraceae bacterium
GGGCATCAAGCTCATGGTTCTGGGCTTCCCCCTGATCGCTGCTCTGGGCTCCTGGAGCTGCTTCACCTTCATCTGGAACATCAACAAGGATGTCCGCGCTAAGATGGCTGAGTGGAAGGCTGCTAAGCTGGGCAAGTAATTCATTACTTACAAGCGTACTTAACAGAATCAGCGGCACAGCTTCGGCTGTGCCGCTTTTTTCGTAAAAAGCGGTTTGTATACTTGCTGTTACTGTATTCTGGTGGTATAATTATAAATAAGTGAGGGCCGATGGTTTGCCCGGAACAGAAAGGAGCCAATACTATGCGTACCCGTATTTTAGGAAAAATGCTGAACAGTGAAGTTCAGGAGTATTTGAAGCAAAATGACATTATCATTGTCCCGGTCGGTACAACAGAGATGCATGGCGGTCTGCCGTTGGATTGCGAAACCGTTTTGTCCGAAGCGCTGGCTCTGAAAATGGCGGAGACCTGCGACGGTCTGGTGCTCACAGGCCTGCCTTATTTCTATTCCGGAGCAACAGCCTCCGGCCGGGGAACTGTGCAGGTCACGGTCCGTCAGGGCATTGATTATCTGGGTGCGATCGCCCGGAGCCTCTTGCGGCTTGGCTTTAAGCGGCAGGTTTATGTTTCCTTCCACGGACCGGCTCATATGACCATTTGCCCCATGATCCGTGATTTTTACGATGAAACCGGTGTCCCCATCTTGTATCTTGACAGTGTCATGAAGATCCTTGGCAATATCAACGCACTGGGTGGTATACAGGGGCTGAACGATATGTTTGTCGGTGCCTATAAAATTATGAACCGTTTGGAGGATGTTCCTCTGGTAACCGGCTTCTCTGATCCTGTGCCTCAGTCCTGTGCACCATTTAATGACCTGTTTGCATTGGGCTATCAATCTGCTGCCGTCGGCTATTGCTTCGGCGAGAATCAGGACCATGCGCCTACGCCCGATATTCCTGACCTTGAGACGCGGGACCGGATGGCAGAGAACGGTGAAAAGGTTATCTGCAAGCTTGTGGAGACCATGAACATGCCCCATGTTGTGGAGCAGCTGCGGAAGCTGGAGGAATATGGGCTGGAGAACGAGAAGAAGTATCCTTGGATGCCCGCCGCTTGGAATCGAAACCATTAAGGAGCGTTTGCTATGAATTATCTTGTCAAAACACCCTGCGGCACCCTTCAGGGCTGCGAGGGCCGGGTCCCCGGCACTGCTGCCTACAAGGGAATCCGCTATGCCACCGCAGGCCGCTGGGAGTATCCTACGCAGGTAACGGCGTGGGAGGGCATCTATGATGCCACCCACTATGGAAACTGCTCCTATCAGCCCCGTGCCTTCTATAATGAGGCTGAGTCTGCGGAAAAAGCCTTTTACTACAACGAGTTCCGCAAGGGCGAGACCTACACCTACAGTGAGGACTGCCTGTTTTTGAACATTTTTACGCCTGATACCGCTCAGGAAGGGGATGACCTGCCTGTTCTGATCTATATCCACGGCGGCGGCTTCACCGGCGGCTGCGGTCACGAAAAGCACTTCGACGGCCCTGTATGGCCGGACAAGGGCGTAATCGGTGTGACACTGAACTACCGTCTGGGGCCTCTGGGCTTTGCCTGCTTGCCGGAGCTGAAGCAGGAGGCAGGAATCACCGGCAATTACGGCCTATTTGACCAGTTGACGGCAATGCGCTGGGTGAAGGACAATATCGCATCCTTCGGCGGAGATCCTGAGAATATCACCATTATGGGCCAGAGTGCCGGTGCCATGAGTGTTCAGCAGCACTGCCTCAGCCCCTTGTCTGAGGGCCTGTTCCAGAAGGCGGTTATGTCCAGCGGCGGCGGTGTCAGCAAGCTCATGAGTGCCCAGCTGCCGGAAAAGACTTATGATTTCTGGCATGCTGTCATGGAAGCCGCTGGCTGTCAGAATCTGGAAGCGTTCCGGGCGCTGCCTGTTCAAACACTCTTTGCCACTTGGCAGAATCTGAAAAAGTCCATGAAGGGAGGACAGCCTTCTCCCTGTCTGGATGGCAGGCTGGTGGTTGGCACCGGTGCAGAGCTGCTGAAGGCGGGAAAACAGCATCCCATCTCCTACATGGCAGGCTCCACCAGTGAGGATGTGATGCCTCCTGTGATCTATCAAATGGGTAAGAACTGGTGTGCTGCACAGGAAAAGCCCAGCTACGCTTGGTTTTTTGACCGCCGTCTTCCCGGCGATGATAACGGCGCATGGCACAGCAGTGACCTGTGGTACTGGTTTGGGACGCTGGAAAATTGCTGGCGACCCATGACCCGGAAGGACCATGTGCTCAGCAATCAGATGACCTCTTATCTGACCAATTTCTGCAAATACGGCGATCCTAACGGCGCAGGCCTCACCGCGTGGCTGCCCATGGGCAAGAGCCAGAGCAAGGTTCTGTGCCTCGGTGAAGCTGATACCCACATGGGAAAAGCAGACATGCTGAAGCTGACCAAAACCATGCTGACCAATAAGGCAGTGGGAGAATAAAGTCCTCATTTTCATTAAACAAAAACGCGCAGGTCGGATGCATCCATCCGACCTGCGTTTTTCTGGAATGCAGGTGTAGTATTCCAGCAGACGGATACATAGACTTTCCCTGAGGTGATTTTGTGGTAGTACCAAGCGGCCCATTGGCAGCCATTGCCTGCATCAAAGGGGTGGGGAGTCTTCGGGGAACGGTGAAATTTTATCCCGTGGACTGTGGAACGCTGATCGCAGCGGATGTGACCGGCCTTCCGGAAAATGGAAGCGGCTTTTTTGCCCTGCACATCCATTCAGGAGAGAATTGCGAAGGAAAAGCGTTTCCAAACACCGGGGGACACTATGATTTAGAGGGAAACACCCACCCCGCCCATGCGGGGGATCTGCCGCCGCTGCTCAGTGAGAAGGGCCGCGCCTTTCTGGCGGCCCGCACCGGACGTTTTGAGGTGTGGGATATCATTGGCAAAACCGTGGTGATCCACAGTGGACCGGATGACTTCCGCTCACAGCCCGGAGGAAATGCGGGACAGAAGCTCGGCTGCGGCGAGATCAAGGCCTATTGAGTGGTTTGAGTGTACAAAAAATGATAAAAATTTTAGTGGATTCTGACAAAAAAGTATTGACAGGGAAATATACTGGTGCTATACTTTGTTCATAATTGAAAACAGTGGATCGATAGAGGTGCGGTGCGCATCAGTATCCTTTGCCATTGCGGGACGGGCTCCCGGCAAAGGGGAAAGGGCGCTCTGCCGAAGAATTTCAAACGCCCGGGTTTGGGGTTCTGGGACGACGGGAGAAGATCCCTCGGACTGTCACAATATGTGGAGCGCTATCATTCTTGCGTAACGTGGTCTTGCGCCCTTTGCCGTGAATGTTGGAGTTTCTCCGGGATTCGCGGTTTTTTATTTGCAGTAAACGTTGAAAGGAAAGAGAAAAATGAGAAACCTGACCAAGCTGATGAGCATGCTGCTTTTGATCGCAGTGCTCTTCGGCACCATGACCCTCACTGTCGGCGCTGCGGAGCTGACAGAAGAGGATGCCTTCGCTTATCTGGACAGCTATGCCGATAACGTGGGCGTTGACGAAAACTTTGACGAAAACATTGATGCTGCCTTGACGGTAGCCCGGGGCTCGGTAAGCAGCTATGCTACCTTCTGGGCTCTGATCCCGCCCATCATCGCCATCGCACTGGCTCTGCTGACCAAGGAGGTCTATTCCTCTCTGTTTGTTGGTATCCTGTCCGGTGCACTGATCTATGCCAATTGGAATCCTTGGAACATGGTCCTTGGTACCTTCGATACCATGATTGGTAAGATCTGTGACAGCTGGAATGTGGGCATTCTGATCTTCCTGGTATTGCTGGGCATGATGGTCTCCATGATCAACAAGGCCGGTGGCTCCGCTGCCTATGGCCGCTGGGCTGCCAAGCACATCAAGTCCAAGGCCGGTGCCATGATCTCCACCTGCGTGCTGGGTATGCTGATCTTCATCGATGACTACTTCAACTGCCTGACCGTCGGTTCTGTTATGCGTCCCGTTACCGACAAGTTCAAGGTGTCCCGGGAAAAGCTGGCTTATATCATCGATGCCACTGCAGCTCCTGTCTGCATCATCGCGCCCATTTCCTCTTGGGCTGCCGCAGTTTCCTCTGTTGCTCCCGAGGGTGAGGGTCTGAGCCTGTTCATCAGCTCCATCCCTTATAACCTGTATGCCCTGCTGACCCTGTTTACCGTTATTTTTATGGCGCTGATCGGTCTGGATTACAGCAAGATGCGCAATGCCGAGGAAAATGCCGCCAAGGGTCTGGGCTATCCTGTTAATGAGAATATGGAAGCTTCCGGCAACCCCAGAGGCACCGTTCTGGATCTGATCCTGCCCATTGGTGTGCTGATCGTGTCCTGTGTCACCACCATGATCTACACCGGCGGCTTCTTTGATCCCGAAAGCGGCGTTTACATGAACTTTGTGGATGCCTTTGCAGGCTGCGATGCTTCCATGGGTCTGGTGCTGGGCTCTTTCCTTGCGCTGGCCGTTACCATGATCCTGTATCTGCCCCGGAAGGTCATCACCTTCAAGCAGTTTGCAGATTCCTTCGTGGACGGCTTCAAGGCCATGGTTCCTGCCATCCTGATCCTGATCTTTGCATGGACTCTGTCCGGTGTCACCAACCAGCTGGGCGCCAAGGTCTTTGTGGCAGAGCTGGTCCGCAGCGCTGCCGGCGGTCTGGCAAACTTCCTGCCTGCTATCATCTTCGTCATTGGCGTGGGTCTGGCGTTCTCCACCGGCACCTCTTGGGGTACCTTCGGTGTGCTGCTGCCCATCGTCTGTGCCGTTTTCCCCAGCGGAGAACTGATGGTTATCTCCGTGTCTGCATGCTTGGCCGGTGCTGTCTGCGGCGACCACTGCTCTCCCATTTCCGACACCACCATCATGGCGTCTGCCGGTGCTGACTGCAACCACATTGCACACGTCAATACCCAGCTGCCCTATGCTCTGACTGTGGCGGGTGTGACCTTTGTTGGCTATATTCTGGCTGGTTTCATCCAGAATGCTTGGATCGTACTGCCTATTTCTCTTGCCATGATGGCCGCAGTTCTGCTGGTGATCAACAGCAAGCAGAAGAAGGCTGCATAATTCTTATTTTCCAAAGAGGACTTCCGAAAATTCGGGAGTCCTCTTTTCTTGTTATGCATAGAATACTGCAGCAGTTTGCGAAAACGGTTTCGTGGTTTTTTCTGTTGAAAAAGCGAAAAAGTGGCGAAATGGTAACAAATTGCTAATTTTTGTAGTTGTAAAATCAAGGCAGGTGTTGTATAATGCGAAAGGCTATGCAACAATTTTCCTTTACGGAGGATCCCATATTTATGTTTAAAAATAAAAAGATCGCAAAATATCTGGTTCCCGGCAGGCATGTACATCTGGTGGGTATCGGCGGAGTTTCCATGCGTCCTCTTGGCCTTGTGCTGAAGGGTATGGGCATGGAGGTCACCGGCTCTGACATGAGCGCCTCTGCCGGTACGGAGGAACTGGAGCGGCAGGGCATTCCCGTGGCCATCGGCCATCACGCGGAGAACATTGAAGGCGCTGCATGCATCATTCGTACCGCAGCTGCACACAATGATAACCCAGAGATTGCCGCAGCACGGGCAGCAGGCATCCCCGTTTTTGAGCGGGCGCAGGCTTGGGGCGAGATCATGAAGTCCTATAAGAATGCTGTCTGCATTTCCGGAACCCATGGCAAGACCACGACCACCTCCATGATGACCCACATCCTGATGGAGGCCAATCTGGACCCCACCGTCATGATCGGCGGATACTTGCCTCTGCTGCATGCCAGCCACCGGGTAGGCCATGGCGACACCATCCTGCTGGAAAGCTGCGAGTACTGCGACTCTTTCCTGAATTTCTTCCCCACGCTGGCAGTGGTGCTGAACGTGGAGGCCGATCATCTGGACTACTTCAAGGATCTGGCAGACATTCAGAAATCCTTCCACAAGTTTGCAGAGCTTGCCACCTTTGGTGTCATCGCCAACGGTGACGATGCGCATACCGTGCAGGCCATGGAAGGCATCGACTATGTTTCCTTTGGTCTGGGCAATCACAACCGGATCCATGCTGCCAATATGTGCCCCGACTGGCGGCATTTCGATGTCATCTGCGACGGTGAGTTCTACTGCCATCTGGATATGGGCGTTCTGGGCAGGCACAATGCCCTCAACGGTCTTGCTGCCGCCGCCGCTGCATGGATGATGGGCATTCCCGGAGAAGCCGTATCCCATGGTCTGGAGTCCTTCCACGGTGCAGGACGCCGCATGGAGTTTAAGGGCGTATTTAACGGCGCAGATGTTTATGACGATTACGCCCATCATCCCGATGAGCTGGCAGCTACCATTGATGCCGTCCGTGCGTCTATGCCCGGCCGCCGTCTGGTGCTGGCCTTCCAGCCCCATACCTACAGCCGCACTAACGCCCTGTTTGATGATTTTGTCAAGCAGTTGAAGAAGACGGATGTCTGTGTTCTGGCAGAAATCTATGCCGCACGAGAGCGGAATACCATCGGTATCTCTTCTGCCCATCTGGCGGAGCAGATCCCCGGTTCTGTTTTCTGCGAGACCCTGCCGGAGGTCACGGATTACCTGCGGGAAAATGTCCGGGAGGGCGACGTGGTCATCACCATGGGTGCCGGTGATATTTTCCGGGCAGGCGAGGCACTGCTCAGCGAATAAAAAGAAAAAGCTCCCCGTTGCGGGAAGCAAAAAATGCAAGGGCGTGCATTGCACGCCCTGCGGTCTTATTCATTTTCCAATACCAGCCGGTCTACGCCGGAAATTTGAAATTCTTCCATATACTGCTGCATTCTGCCCATGATCTCGTCGTAGTTTTCCTCGCTGATCTCGGGATAATTCATATCCCGGCGGGAGAGCTCCTCGGCGAGGATCTCATAAAATACATTGTCCTCATAATAGGCAATGGCTTCATGGATACCGCCCTCGGCATAGGCCCGAGAGGGAACGATGGTTCCATTCCACGGCTCCGAAAGGGCAGGGGACAGGGCAAAGATCTTGCTTTCCAGATCGTCATAATCCTGAAAGCGGTCATTGCCCCGGGTAGAGTTCAGCACCCAATTTCCGATATAAACAAGATCCAGCAGACGGCGGAATTCCTTGTTGGTCAGATTGATCTGCATGATGATCCTCCTAACAGCTTGATGTTGATTATTATAGCATTGATTTTTTAGATTTCCAGATGGAAAAGCAAATATATTTAAAAAATGAGGCGATCTCTTGAAAAAATTAAGCGTTTGCATTCTGTTCGGCGGTATCAGCCCGGAGCATGAGGTTTCTCTGCGCTCTGCGGAATCCGTTCTGAACAATATCGATAAGGAAAAATACGATGTTTTCCCCGTCGGCATCACCAAGGAGGGCCAGTGGATCCTCTTTGGCGGTGACGACTATGTCATGCTGCCTTTGGGCACGTGGAAGGAGCACCCTGATAATCATCCTGCGGCCATTTCCCCTGTCCGGGGACAGGGCCTGCTGACCTTTGAGGGGGACAGCGTGGTGCGCCGGCACATCGATGTGGTGTTCCCTGTCCTCCATGGCGAGAACGGTGAGGACGGTGCCATGCAGGGCCTGATGCAGATGGCAGGCATTGCCTATGTAGGCCCCCATGTGGCAGCATCCGCTGTGTCCATGGATAAGACCCTGACGAAATTGGTGGTGGACCATGCCGGTGTTCCTCAGGCTGCCTGGCAGTTGGTCAGAAGCGCTGAGCTGGAAAACCGGATGGAAAATACACTGGATTCTCTGGAGCTGCGGTTCCGCTATCCCATGTTCGTCAAACCTGCCGGAACCGGTTCTTCCGTTGGCGTTTCCAAGGCTGCAGACCGGGAGGCTCTGAAGCAGGCTCTTGTGAATGCGGCAAAGTTCGATAAGAAGATCTTGGTAGAGGAGTTTATCCACGGCCGGGAAATCGAGGTGGCCGTCATGGGCAATGGAAATCCCGTGGCATCCATCTGCGGCGAGATCGATTCCGGTGCTGACTTCTATGACTACGATGCCAAGTATATCACCGACACTTCCACCGCCTATATTCCTGCCCGGATCCCCGAGGATGTGCAGGAGATCGTTCGGGAGGAGGCTGTGAAGGTCTACAGCGCCATCGGCTGTCAGGGCCTGAGCCGTGTGGATTTCTTCGTTACCTTTGAGGAAAACCGGGTGGTCTTCAACGAGATCAATACCCTGCCGGGCTTTACCTCCATTTCCATGTACCCCAAGCTGTTTGCTGCCAGCGGCATTCCCTACACCCAGCTGATCGATGAGCTGATCCGGCTGGCACAGGAGGCCTGAGGATGAAGCAGACCGTTGTACTGTCCATCACCGGCCGCCAGAATTATCCCGATCAGGAGCCTGAAGTGATCGAGCTGGTGACCGAGGGTACCATGGAATTTCGCAATGGCGGCTGGGACATCAGCTACGAGGAAAGCGAGCTGACTGGACTGGCCGGTGTCACCACCACCTTCCGGGTAGAACCCGGTAAAGTCGTCCTGACCCGTACCGGTGCCCTGAAGTCCCAGATGATCTTCCAGCAGGATGTTCCCCACGAATCCCTGTACCAGATGCCCTTCGGGGCCCTGATGCTTACTGTCAAAGCCACCAGTCTATTCTATGACATCGTCCCCGATGGTGGTGTCATCGATTTAAGCTATAACATCAGCATCGAAAACACCGAAGCCGGTGTGATTGACTATCATCTGGATATCCGTGCAAAATAAAAAAAGCCCGTCCTCAACCGAGGACGGGCTTTTGCGTATAGAGAGGCGTTATACATACCGGTTTGACTTTTCACAGGTACCATGATACTATAAAATTAAAGTGGAGACCTTGGAGGCAGCACAATGAAAAAACGGAGGATTATCTGTGCGCCCTGTTTTATCCCAGCGACTTATCGTATATGGAGCTTACATGGAACGAAAACCGCTACATTTTGAAAATGAATAAGCGGCCTGTTACGGAGGAAAAATGAAAGACTTTACGATGCAGGAAATGCAGCAGATGCAGCAGGCGCTGCAGGAAAAATATAAGCACAAATGGGAGCCCATTGGCCCGGAAACAGGACAAAACAAGCTCTTGTGGATGATCGGAGAAATTGGGGAAGTCATCGACATCGTCAAAAAACACGGTGGGCAGCAGGCCTCTACGGACGAGAAGCTGAGACAGGACCTGATCGAAGAACTGGCGGATGTGCTGATGTACTACAATGATGTGCTCCTCTGTTACGGCATTACGCCGGAGGAACTGAAACAGGCTTATGCTCGGAAGTTTAAGAAAAATATGACACGGTGGTAAACGGAAATGCAGAAAGGGAGCGGAACGGTATGAAAAGAACGATGGTGTTGGTCTTGCTATGCCTCTGCGCAATTTCCATATGTGCCTGCTCTCATCAGAAAGGACAGGACTATCTCAATGGAAAAGTACTGGAAATAACGGAAACTGATATTATTGTGGAATGTATTGACGAATCCCGTGATGGGCTCACAGGAACTAGGATCGGTGTGTCTAAAGAGGTGATTTCTGCTGACGGCATTCCCATGATCGAGGTCGGTAATGAAATTAGAGTGATTTATGATTTTTCAAAGGTACAGAAATCCGGCGATCCAGTAAAGATTCCTCACGTATACGCGATCTATCTTCTGGATGAGCATGGAGAGGTAATTCCTAACTAAATAAAGGGCTTGTTGCAAAATACAGAAATCTACCAATAGAATCTGTAGGGGCGACTATTAGTCGCCCGCGGGCGGATAATATCCGCCCCTACATCCGCAGGATGTAGACAATTCCATAATTTAAGGGGCTGTTGCGTTATTTTGCAACAGCCCCATTCTTATGCAGCGGGAATTTCCTCCACACTCTGGGGAAGTGTCTCCACGATGGCTTCCGGCTCTGTGACAGAGGCAGGCTCTGTTGCAGAAGGCTCGGTGGCGGGGGCAGGAGGTTCCGTTGGCGGCTGGGTAGCGGGAATCGTGGGCTCTGTGGGAGGCTGGGTAGGCTCCGTAGGGGGCTCAGTAGGCTGTGTCGGCACGGTGGGAGGCTCGGTAGGCTCTGTGGTGGGCTCCGTGGTCGGCTCGGGCTTGACGAAGGCTACGATCTGGGCCTTGGCGGGATACTGGGAGTTGGTGACAAAATCCCGGGACAGCTCCCGTCCGGATTCTAAGTCATATTTGACCTTGTAGGTCTTGATGAGGTAACCCTCGTTGCCTTCTTCAATGATGTCGCCGTCCCGGTAGCCCTCGGTGTTGTCAAATTCCAATTCCAGATATTCTACATCGGGCTTGTAAGTGTTGGAAACCGTGGACTCCATCACCACATAATGCTTCCGCTCCTCGGTACCCACGATGGAAACCTTCACATAGCCGCCGGAGACCTTGGCATCAATGCGGATGGGGAAGCCGGTTGCGTTGCGGATGGTGAGATTCTCCGTGGCATCCATGCCCTGCTCAATAAAGCTGGGGATGTAGCTGTGGTTGCTGCGGGAATCGATGGACAGTTCGGACAGCATCGCTGCGTAGTACAGGGTGGAAGCAACCTGAGAAACACCGCCCATCTCGGTATCTTCCAGACCACCGTCTGCAGGCGCGGACTGGAAGCCTCGGACATTGTTCAGGGCACTGCGGAAAGACAGTGTCTCGCCGGGATCCAGAACGGTGCCGTTGATGGCTTCGCAGGCCAGCTCCAGATTCTTTTTCCGGGCATTGCTGCCGCTGCTGCGGGTCTGATAACTGCCCAGTGTATCCCGGAAGAAGGAATCATCATCCAGAACCTCCGGCGCGATATACTGCATGGGGATCCGGACTTCCTCACCGAAATCCGCCTTGTCAATGAGCTTCTGAGCGGCTTTGATATCAAACTCGTAGCCGTAGGAGCCGGGGATGGTCTCATAGGTCTGCAGATCGACAGAGGCATTGACGGGGGCAATATAAAATTCCTCGTAAATGGTCTCCAGATCCACTTCCTCGGGATCGCTGGTGGTGGTCACATTTTCCACGAAGACCTCAAAAACGTGGAGGCTGTAGGCATCCAGCACATCGTTGTAAACGTCTTTTACATCAAAACCGATGCCGGGGGTGCCAAGGGTGATGACCAGCGTCTGGGTGGGAGCATCCTCGTCGAACTTGTCAGCACGCAGCTCCGGCTCCCGGCCTTCCAGTCCATAGGTAGGCTGGGTCAGTGTGCTGCCGGCTTCCTCAGCATACTCCGTCAGAACGTCCATAATGTAGTCCGTATCCAGATCCAGATAGGGCAACAGTCCGATGATATAGGGCTGTGTCCGGGATGCAGCCTGCTCCTGCTCCGCCTTGGTGCCGGTGTGGCCATAGTCATAGGCAGCATCAACGGCAGCAGCGATATCCAAAGAAACCTTGGTCTTTCTGGGAGACAGGGTCAGCTCTGTACCGGACAGGTCGATAATCATATCTTGAGCGGTGTAGGTTTTTGCGGTGGCTTGTTTCACAGCAGCAATGGCCTCGGCCTTATCCATACCGCCCACGGGGATGTCTGCGAGATAAACATTGTGCAGAATGGTTTCCTCAGCAACCTCAGTTGGGCGCATTCCGGCAAAGAAAATGCCAATGAAAAGCAGGATCAGCAGCAATGCACCGCCGCAGGCACCTACCAGCACGGCTTTCCGATTCTTTTCACAAAAAGCAAGGGCTTTGCCGAGGAACATTGCCAGCTTATCCAGAAAGTCCGGTTCCTCTTCATAATAGTCTCTGACAGGCTCCCGGTGCTCGTAGGAAGGGATGCTGCGGTCAAAGAAGGCATCCACATCCTCTGCGTCAAAGGCGGCACGTTCCCGGGTGGGGACAGGCTGCTGGGGAATCTGGGGAAGCACCTGCGTGGCAGAAGAAGCGGTTTCTTCCTGAATCTCCCGAATGGTTTGTGCCAGCTGCTCCTCCTTGGTCATCAGGGGGGCATGGGCCTTGGGAGCGGGAGCCTGCCCCGTCACCTGACGAAAGGCCTCCTCGATTTGGCGCTCCTCGTCCCGATGAGGCCGGGGGCTGGAAAATTTTCCTTGTGCCATGGAATGTCCTCCATTCTCAGTAGATTTTATATGGAAAAGTTTTGGGTATTATAGCATATATTTTGGAAAATGCAATATTTTTAACAATTTCTTAAAAAATGTTATGTAGGGCGATTCAAGGATCGCCCTTGTGAGGGCTTCGGCGTTTCGGGCGATTTGGGAATCGTCCCTACAGAAAATCATCCGATCTTACAAAAACCCCGATACCGGTCAATAAACACCTTGCTCTGTTTCAGACTGTCTACACCGGTGGCCAGCTTCAGCCGCAGGGTCGGCTCCTTGGCATTGGGCAGGAAAGTGACCCGCTTTTGGTAATCTGCATCGGCACATAGAGAACCAACGGCTTCGAAATTCAGGTTTGCCAGCGTGAACAGTACATCGCCGCCCTTCTGGCGGATATCCTTGATGCCCACCTCCCGTGCCTTGGCGCGGAGCAGGGCAATGTCGATGAGGTTCAGCACGCCCTTGGGCGGCTCGCCGTAGCGGTCCACGATCTCATCCAGCAGGTCGTCCGCATCCTCTTGCGTCCGGACTGCTGCCATGCGGCGGTACAGGTCCATCCGCTCTTCGCCCCGGGAAACGTAGTTTTTATCCACATTGGCGGTGACGTTCAGATCGGCGGTACAGTCGGGAGCCTTGGGTGCCTGCCCCTGTTCTTCCAGAACGGCTTCGTCCAGCAGCTTCAGATACATGTCATAGCCCACGCTCATCATGTGGCCGGACTGCTCCGCACCCAGCAGATTGCCGGCGCCGCGGATCTCCAAGTCCCGCATGGCGATCTTGAAGCCGGAGCCAAATTCTGCAAAGTCCCGGATGGCAGACAGCCGCTTTTCCGCAATTTCTGTCAGGTTTTTATCCGGACGGTAGGTGAAATAGGCATAGGCGTGACGGGTGGAGCGGCCCACGCGGCCTCGCAGCTGATGCAGCTGGCTCAGGCCGAAGCGGTCCGCGTTTTCAATAATCAGGGTGTTGGCATTGGGGATATCCAGACCGGTTTCGATGATGGTGGTGCACACCAGCACCTGAATTTCCCCCTCGGTCATGGCCTGCATCACGTCGCCCAAGGCATCCTCGCCCATCTGACCGTGGGCAACGCCCACCCGCAGGCCGGGGATCCGGCGCACCAGAGCGGAAGCGCACTGGTCAATGGTTTCGGTACGATTGTGGAGGTAATAGACCTGACCGCCCCGCTCTACCTCCCGGCGAATGGCGTCATCGATGACGGCATTGTTGTGCTCCATTACGAAGGTCTGGACCGGATAACGGTCGGCAGGGGGTTCTTCGATGGTGGACATGTCCCGGATGCCGGACAGGGCCATGTTCAGCGTGCGGGGGATGGGGGTAGCGGACAGGGTCAGTACGTCGATGCCCTTGGACATCTCCTTTAGACGCTCCTTGTGGGAAACACCGAAGCGCTGCTCTTCGTCGATGATGAGCAAGCCCAGATCCTTGAACTGGACACTCTTCTGCAGCAGCTTGTGGGTGCCGATGATGAGATCCACACTGCCTGCTGCCAGATTCCGCAAAGTCTGCTGCTGCAATTTCGGGCTGCGGAAGCGGCTCAGTACATCGATATTCACCGGGAAGCCCCGGAACCGGGAAACGGCAGTGGTATAATGCTGCTGGGCCAGCACGGTGGTGGGCACCAGAATGGCCACCTGCTTGCCGTCCATGACGGCCTTCATGACGGCACGAAGGGCAACCTCCGTTTTGCCGAAGCCTACATCGCCGCAGAGGAGCCGGTCCATGGGGGTGGGGGCTTCCATATCCCGCTTGATGTCTGCGATGCAGCGAAGCTGGTCATCGGTTTCGGGGTAGGGGAAGTTATCTTCAAATTCCTTCTGCCAAGGTGCATCAGCGGCAAAGGCAAAGCCGGGCTGCCGCTTCCGGGCGGCATAGAGCTGGATCAGTTCTCCGGCCATATCCTTGGCAGCCTTCCGGGCCTTGGCCTTGGTCTTCTGCCAGGCATCGGAGCCGATCTTATTCAAACGGACGTTGGCATCCTCGCCGCCTCCGCCGATGTATTTGCTGACCATATCCAGCTGGGTGGCGGGAACGAAGAGGGTATCGCTGCCCTGATAGGCGATCTTGATATAATCCTTGACTGCATTATCCACCTTGATCTGCTCCATGGCCACGAAGCGGCCGATACCGTAGTTTTCGTGGACCACCAGATCACCGGGGGTCAGGTCAGTGAAGGAATTTAGCTTCTGCCGGTTGGTGGAGCCGGTCTTTTTGGCAGCTTTCTTTTTGGGTTCACTGCGGGCAATGAGCTGTCCTTCGGTGAGGACAGCCAGCCGGGAAAGGGGATACTCCATACCATAGGGCAGGGTGCCTTCGCTCAGTAGGATCTGCCCGGGCTTGGGCAGTGTGGTCAGGGGGATGCAGAGAAAAGCAGACAGTCCCTTGGCTCGCAGCATTTCCTGCAAAAGCTCCGCCCGGCGGCGGGTACCGCAAAGGACAAGGGAACCAAATTCTTGCTTCTGGTAATGGCTCAGGTCCGAGGCGGCCGTGTCCAGATTGCCGCCGTAGCTGGGAAGCTGCTTGGCGGTCATGGGCAGCAACTGCTTGGGCGGACACTCCTCGGGATAAGAGGTACCGCCGAAGGCATCGAAGTAGACGCAGGTTTTTCCCTTAAGCCCATAGCAGAAATCCTCCCACTGGCAGACATAGTCGCACAGCTCACCGGCTACCAGACCGGCCTGCAGCATGCTGTCCAGCTGCATGCCCATCTCGTCGGACCGGGCATTGGCACTGCGGCGCAGGTTGGCATGGTCGCAGATCACTACCAGCGCATCCTCCGGGATGTAGTCGGCGGCAGTGGCCATTTCGGGATAGATAAGGGCCATATACCGGTCAGATGCGGGATTGCTCAAACCGTTTTCGTATTTTTCCAGATCCTTGGTCAGGGTAGCGACCAGCAGTTCATTGACGTTTTTCCGCCGCTTCTGCCGGGAAATCAGATTGGCAATATCTTTGCAAAGGCCAGCAATACCCTTGGGGTGCAGGCTGGGCTGAGTCTCGCCAACAGGCAGGACCGTGACAGATTCGATATTTTCACTTCGACGCTGGGTCTGGGGGTCGAAATAGCCCATGGTATCCAGTTCGTCACCGAAGAACTCCGCCCGGATGGGCTGATCCGCGGCAGGGGAGAAGATGTCGATGATGCCGCCGCGCACCGCAAACTGGCCGCTGCCCTCTACCATGCCGCAGCGGCTGTAGCCGGCGGCGGTGAGTTTGGCAATGAGCTGATCGATGGGGTATTCCAGACCAACCTCCAGCGTGAAAGCCGCCTGCATCAGCACAGACTTTGGCATGGTCCGCTGACTGAGGGCCTCCCATGTCAGGATCTGCAGGGGCGTTTTTCCCTGCGACAGATCAAAAAGCTGGCGCAGCCGCTTCTGTTCCCATGCCCGGGAAACAACGGCGGCGTCATACATGGTCAGATCCCGTCCCGGCAGAATGGGGGCAGTGGTGCCAAGGAAGCATTTCAGTTCTTCCTGCAAGCGCCGTGCCGCCATATCGTCCTGACAGATCAGTACCATAGGACGGGGAATATCCCGGTGGAGCCCCGACAGCATATGGCTGCGGTTGATCTGACCAATGCCGGTGATGGCGACGCTTTCACCGCGTTTCAGCGCGGACACGGCGGAAGCATACTCGGGAATGGTTTTTAACAGAGAGAGGAGCTGTTCCATAAGAAGTACCTCCATAAATAGGGACATGTAAGATATATGCAGAGTGCGGCAGCTACCATGTCATTGCGAGCCAGTGCTCACACTGGCGTGGCAATCTTCGATATAACGGAACTGGTAGGAGCGTCTGGAGATTGCCACACATTCTTAGCTGCACGTGGCAACGCGGAAAGTGGGTTTTTACCCCCCTTTCCGTGTTTTGACAATATAGGATTACGGATGAGAACCGTTGAAGCGGTTGGATGCTTCGGGCACACCGCTTTCGATGATGGCGAGGGCAGCCTTGGCCGCATTGTCCAGTGCCACAGCCAGCGCTTTTTCTTCATTTGCCGAGAAGGTGGACAGCACCCAGTCAGCAAGGTCGTAGTTGGGATTGGGCTTGGCACCCACACCGATCTTCACCCGGGGGAACTCCTGAGAGCCCACCTCCTGAATGATGGACTTGATGCCGTTATGTCCCCCGGCTGAGCCGTTGGGCCGGATCCGCAGCCGTCCCGGTTCCAGCGAAATGTCATCGAACATCACAATGATCCGCTGGGGCGGGATGTTGAAATAGGCGGACAGCTGCAGAACAGAGCGTCCTGACAGATTCATGTAGGTCTGGGGCTTCAGCAGGAAGACCTTGGTTCCCTTGTAGTTTGTCTGGGCGTACAGCCCCTGAAATTTCAGCTTATCGACCTTGCAGTTTAGCGCGTCCGCCAGCAGGTCCAGTGCCCGGAAGCCGCAGTTGTGGCGGGTTTTCTCATATTCCCGTCCGGGATTGCCAAGGCCCACAATGAGCCAGCTTTCGTTGCTTGCCTTTTTAAACATAGTGATTCTCCTATAGGCCATACCTAACCATTTTATACTGCTATTATAGCATTTTACTCCGGGAAAATGCAATATCAAGAGCAACCAAAATTCCGGGAAAAACAGCAGCCCCTTTCGTCAGGAAAACGAAATTTTGTTTGAAATAGGTATTGTAGGATTTTGGAGATTGTGGTATAATACTCTGTAAAGAATTTCTCACCGAAAGGGGCAGAACGATGAAAAAGAAGTGGATCATGATTCTGCTGGCGGCTGTCCTACTGGCGGTCCTTGCGACGGTCATAGATACCAGATCTGCAGAAGACCAGCTGCCGCCCATGGCCATGGCAGAAGGAAAGCTGTACCGGTATGCGGAAGCTTCGGAAGGCGGTCCAAGCAGACTGCCGGACGGGATCCTTACAGAGTTCATCGGCAATCGGGTCCCAAACCGGGATGGAGAATACAATTTTGATGTGGACGAAGTGCCCTACTGGAAATATACGGGCGGTATCTGCGTGTATGTAAAGGAAACTGGGAATTATCTTCTTTTTGAAGAAACGGATATACAGGAGTAAACTATGAACGATAAAATCAAAATTCAGGGTGCTCGGGAGAATAACCTGAAAAATGTTAATTTGACCATCCCCCGGGATAAGCTGGTGGTCTTTACGGGCCTATCCGGCTCCGGAAAGTCCAGCCTGGCTTTTGACACCATTTATGCCGAGGGCCAGCGGCGGTATGTGGAGAGCCTTTCCTCCTATGCCCGGCAGTTCCTTGGACAGATGGACAAGCCGGATGTGGATTCCATCGACGGACTGTCTCCCGCCATTTCCATCGACCAGAAGACTACCTCCAAAAACCCCCGCTCTACCGTGGGCACTGTGACGGAAATTTATGATTATCTGCGCCTATTGTGGGCAAGAGTCGGTATTCCCCACTGTCCCAAATGCGGTAAGGAGATCCGCCGACAGACCATCGACCAGATCGTGGACCGGGTGGAGGCACTGGGGGAGGGGACCCGCTTCATTGTCCTGTCTCCCATCATCCGGGGCAAAAAGGGCGAGCATAAGAAGGTCTTCGAGGATGCCAAAAAGCAGGGCTTCGCCCGTGTCCGGGTGGATGGCATCCTTTACGACCTGACAGAAGAAATCAAGTGTGAAAAGAATAAGAAACACAACATCGACCTTGTGGTAGACCGTCTTGTTTTGAAGGAGGGCTTGCGCCGCCGTCTGACAGACTCTATTGAGACTGCCTGCGCCCACTCTGACGGCCTTGTGACCATCGAACTGCCTACCACCAAGGAGGAACTGAGTTTCTCACAGAATTATGCCTGCGATGACTGCGGTATTTCCATGACGGAGCTGGAGCCCCGGATGTTCTCCTTCAACAATCCCAGCGGTGCCTGCCCCAGCTGTACCGGTCTGGGCTTCCGGTTGGTGGCAGACCCGGATCTGGTGATCCCGGATAAAACCAAATCCATCTTTGATGGTGCCATTCAGGCCAGCGGCTGGCAGAGTGCCCGGACGGATTCTATTTTCCGTATGTACTTCGAGGCGCTGGCCCAGAAATATCACTTCTCCCTGACCACTCCCGTCAAGGACCTGTCCGAGGAAGCCATGGACGTGATCCTCTGGGGCACCAAGGGGGAGAAGCTCCGCATGTCCTACAACCGGGGCAACGGCATGGGCGTACTGGAGCAGCCCTTCGAGGGCATCCTGAACAATATCTCCCGCCGCTATAAAGAAACCCAGTCCGATTCTGCCCGGAAGGAGCTGGAGGAGTGCATGGCCTCTGCCCCCTGTCCCCAGTGTGGCGGAGACCGCCTGTCGGAAATTGCCCGGGCTGTCACCGTGGGCGGCATCGGCATCATGGATTTTTGCCGCATGAGCGTCCGGGAGGAATTGGAATTTATGAATAACCTCCATCTGGAGGGCAATATGGCCATGGTGGCGGCCCAGATCGTGAAGGAGATCAAATCCCGCCTCCAATTCCTGATGGATGTGGGCTTAGGTTATCTGACTCTGTCCCGGGCCTCCGGCACCCTGTCCGGCGGCGAAAGCCAGCGCATTCGTCTGGCAACCCAGATCGGCTCCTCACTGATGGGTGTGCTGTATATTCTGGATGAACCTTCCATCGGATTGCATCAGCGGGACAATGATAAGCTGCTGGGAACCCTGAAGCACCTGCGGGACATCGGAAATACCCTGATCGTGGTGGAGCACGACGAGGATACCATGCGGGCTGCTGACTTCATTGTGGACGTGGGTCCCGGTGCTGGCAGCCGGGGCGGTGAGATCGTGGTGGCAGGTTCGCTGGAAGAGATCATTGCCTGTGAGCGCAGTGTTACGGGCCAGTACCTCTCCGGGTTCAAGAAGATCCCTGTTCCCTCTGCCAGACGCACCGGAAATGGAAAGGTATTAAGCATCAAGGGCGCAGCGGAGAACAATCTGAAAAACGTGGATGTGGACATTCCTCTGGGTACCCTGACCTGTGTCACCGGTGTATCCGGCTCCGGTAAGTCCAGTCTGGTGAATGAAGTTCTGAATAAGACCCTTCTTGGCAGGCTGAACCACGCCCGGACCCGTCCGGGAAAGTGCAGCTGCGTGAAGGGCATCGAGCAGTTGGATAAGGTCATCGATATCGACCAGAGCCCCATCGGCAGAACCCCCCGCTCAAACCCTGCCACCTATACCAGCCTTTTCAACGACATTCGGGATCTGTTCGCCTCCACCAACGATGCCAAGATCCGTGGCTACGGCCCGGGCCGCTTCTCTTTCAATGTCAAGGGCGGCCGCTGTGAGGCCTGCTCCGGTGACGGCCTTGTGAAGATCGAGATGCACTTCCTTGCCGATGTCTATGTACCCTGCGAGGTCTGTAAGGGTGCCCGGTATAACCGGGAAACGCTGGAGGTCCAGTACAAGGGCAAGAATATCGCGCAGGTGCTGGATATGACGGCGGAGGAAGCGGTGGATTTCTTTGAAAACCTGCCCAAGATCCGCAGAAAGGCACAGACACTGGTAGAGGTGGGCCTTGGCTATGTGAAGCTGGGTCAGTCCAGCACCACCCTTTCCGGCGGCGAGGCCCAGCGTGTTAAGCTGGCAACGGAGCTGGCCAGAGTGTCCACCGGCAAGACCATCTATATTCTGGACGAACCCACCACCGGCCTCCATGCTGCCGATGTCCACAAGCTCATCGAAGTGCTGCAGCGGTTGGTGGATGCAGGCAATACGGTGCTGGTCATTGAGCACAATCTGGATGTCATCAAAACCGCGGACCATATCATTGACCTCGGTCCTGAGGGTGGCGACGGCGGCGGCTATATCGTGGCCGCCGGTACCCCTGAGGAAGTGGCACAGGTAGCCGAAAGCTATACGGGCCAGTATCTGAGGAGCTATTTGGAAGCATAAAAAACTCCCGGCCCAAAGGCCGGGAGAAAGAGAAATCATTTTTGATATGCAGCAAGGGGCAGAGAATCCGACAATTCCACCAACCCATGATCCCGCTCTCCGGCGTAATCGATCCGCATGACAGGGGAGCGGAGGGTGGTTTCCGTGCTCTGACGGATGGCGAGGGTTAAGGTGACCCGGGTGCCCTTTCCGCTGGGCTGGTCGATCAGCACGGTGCCGCCGTGATTGGCAGCCGCAGCACGAACCAGAACCATGCCAAGTCCAAGGCCGAAGCGGCTGTCTTCAATGCCGGGCTGTCGGAGATACCGGCAGAACACATTGCGCAGAATCCCTTCGGCAATGCCGGAACCGCTGTCGGTGATGCTTAGACGCAGCATTTTGCCGTGACGGGTAAGTGCAGCGTCGATGGTCCCGCCCTTCGGCGTAAACTTGATGGCATTGGAAAGGATGTTCAAGACAGCACGCTCGATTTGCTGACCATCTGCCAATCCCAAAACTTCACCGGGAAGTCCCTGATAGCGCAGTGTCAGACCGGTTTGTTCCGTCAAGGTCTGCGCTTTCTCAAAAATTTCTGCCAGCAGTGCGGCAATGTCCAGTGTTTCCTGCCGGGATACGGAAATGCTGTGGCCTGCATCGGACATATTTCCGAGGAGGCGGAGCATCTGGTGGATGCTGCGGTTCATCCGGGCAGAAGCGTCCGGGTCAGATTCCGAAGAATACATATGATCGGAACAGAGCATCATGCTGGTAAGAGGTTCCCGAAGCTCCCGGGCGGCAAGGGCCAGCACCCGCAAAACGGCCTCATCCTCCTCCAGATCCAGCAGGAAGACATGCTGATCCTCCCAACAGACCACACAGGCACCGCAGCTGCCGGCAGACAGCGCCAGCTTTACATACAGGCAGCCGTCTGTAAAGGCCCGGTATTCTTCCTGTCCGGTCAGCAGCAAGGTCTGTATGTCAGTTCCTACGGTCAGGAGAAATGCCTGCGCTGCAGGATTCACATGCACGATCTCGGTGTTTTTTACACAAAATCCGGGGCGCATCATCAGATCCAGCATCCCGAAACAATCTATCTTTCTTTCCATGGGTCCCTCCTAATGGGTTTAGGATGTGCAGAAAGGGAAAAAACTTTCCCGGCAGGTTTCGACCTGTATCCCCATTCTACCGGGAAACGAAAAAAATAGCAAGAGTGAATATACGCGAAAAATCGACAAAGGGGAAATTATGGCAAATACCACCATTCACAAGGGCCATCGGGAGCGGCTGAAGCAGCGCTTTCTGGAAGAGGGTCTGGATAATTTCACAGATATTCAGGTGCTGGAGCTGCTGCTGTTCTATGCGATCCCTCAGCGGGATACGAACCCCATTGCCCACGCTCTGTTGAATCAGTTTGGCAGTCTGTCCGGTGTGCTGGAAGCTGATGTGACACAGCTGAAAAAGGTTCCCGGCATCAGTGACCATTCTGCGACCTTATTGGCTCTGGTGACGGAGCTGTGCCGCTATTATCAGGTGGACAGCGCCCAACGGATGGAGATCCTGACCACGCTGGATGCCTGCGGTGCCTATCTGGTGCCTCGGTTCTTTGGGCGCACAAAGGAAACGGTCTTTCTCCTGTGTTTGGATGCCAAGTGCAAGGTGCTGTGCTGCAAGGAAGTGGGAGAGGGCAGCGTGAACTCCGCCAATATATCCGTGCGGAAGATCGTGGAAACCGCGCTGTCTTCCAATGCTACCACGGTGATTTTGGCGCATAACCACCCCAGCGGTGTGGCAGTTCCCTCTGCGGAGGATATTCAGACCACCCGTCGGGTGGCAGCAGCCTTGCGCGCGGTGGAGGTCCATCTGGCAGACCATATTGTGGTGGCGGAAGGGGACTATGTATCCATGGTCCAATCCGGCTGCCGTTTTGACGAATATTTGCTTCCATAGGGCGGGAAGAATGATGAATAAGAAAAGCTATCACCAAATCGAACGCTATATGCACTGCTGCATGAAGGACAGTGCCCATGACCGGGAGCATGTTTACCGTGTGCTGAATACGGTATTGCTGATTGCACAGTCAGAGCCGGAAGCAGACCGGGATGTGCTGATTTGTGCAGCCCTGCTCCATGATGTTGGGCGGGAGGACCAGTTTCAGGACCCGAAGGTTTGTCATGCGAAAGCCGGAGGAGAGAAGGCTTACCGCTTCCTGCTGGAGCAGGGCTATGAGGAATCTTTTGCACGGCAGGTCAGGGACTGTATCACGACCCACCGCTTCCGGGAAAACAACCAGCCCCAAACCTTGGAGGCGAAGATCCTCTTTGATGCGGACAAGCTGGATGCGGCAGGGGCCATGGGAATTGCTCGGACCCTGCTGTATCAGGGCCATATGGGCACGCCCCTGTACACCACTGGTCCGGAGGGCTTGATTTTGTACGGGACAGGGGAGCAGACGAAATCCTTCTTTCAGGAGTATAAATATAAGCTGGAACCGCTCTATGACCGCTTTTATACGAAAACCGGAAGAGCACTTGCATTAGAGCGCCGGGAAACAGCGGTCCGATTCTATGAGGGTCTGCTGCAGGAGGTGCAGCAATCCCAAGATGCCGGAAAAGCGGAGCTGGCTGTGGTTTTAACAGAATTGTAAGGAGGTCTTTTATGGATAAATTCAAACTGGTTTCTGAATACCGTCCCTCAGGCGATCAGCCTGAGGCCATTGCTGGTTTGGTCAACGGTGTCAACTGGGGACTGCGGGAGCAGACGCTGCTGGGCGTTACCGGCTCCGGTAAGACCTTTACCATGGCCTCCATTATTGAAAAGCTGAACCGTCCCACGCTGGTTTTGGCCCACAATAAGACCCTTGCTGCCCAGCTTTGCACCGAATTTCGGGAATTTTTTCCTAACAATGCGGTGGAGTATTTCATTTCCTACTACGATTACTATCAGCCCGAGGCCTATATTGCCCATACGGATACTTATATCGAGAAGGATGCCTCCGTCAATGAGGAGATTGACCGCCTGCGCCACTCTGCTACCTCAGCATTGTTTGAGCGCCGGGATGTGATCGTGGTCAGTTCGGTCAGCTGCCTATATGGTCTGGGCGACCCCATTGATTATAAGAGCATGGTCATCTCCCTCCGGGTGGGACAGGAATACCCGCTGGACAATGTGCTGCGGAAGCTGGCAGAGATCCGCTATGAGCGCAATGATCTGGACTTTTCCCGAAACAAATTCCGCCTTCGGGGGGATACGCTGGAAATTTACCCCGCCTATTGGTCCGGAAAAGCCATCCGGGTGGAGTTTTTCGGTGACGAGGTGGACCGCATCAGCGAGATCAATGCAGTTTCCGGCATTGCGGAGCGGTTTCTGGATCATGTAGCCATCTATCCTGCCAGCCATTACGTAGCATCCAAGGAAAAACTCCATCGGGCCATGCTGGAGATCCAGCGGGAATGTGACGAGCAGGTAGCTTGGTTTCGTGCCCATGACAAGCTCATCGAGGCCCAGCGGATCGCCCAGCGGACTGCCTATGATCTGGAAATGCTGACGGAGATCGGCTTCTGCAATGGCATCGAGAATTATTCCCGGGTCATTCAGGGCCGTGCCCCCGGTACGCCGCCCACCACACTGCTGGATTATTTCCCGGAAGATTTCCTGATGTTCATTGACGAAAGCCATGTGACCTTGCCCCAGTGCCGGGCCATGTATGCAGGCGACCGCAGCCGCAAGGATGCACTGGTGAATTATGGCTTCCGCCTGCCTTCTGCTTACGACAACCGCCCTCTGAACTTTACAGAGTTTGACAACAAGATCAATCAGGTCATTTACGTTTCCGCAACGCCTGCCGAGTACGAACGGACCCGGTCCGGTCAGACGGTGGAGCAGGTGATCCGCCCCACGGGCCTGCTGGATCCGGAGGTGGAGGTCCGGCCCATTGACGGCCAGATCGACGACTTGATCGGAGAGATCAATGCCCGCACTGCCCGAAGCGAGCGGGTACTGGTGACCACCCTTACCAAGAAAATGGCAGAAGATCTGACGGTGTACCTGCAAAAGGCAGGCATCAAGGTCCGTTATATGCACTCCGACATCGGAGCTATGGAACGCATGGAGATCATCCGGGACCTTCGGATGGCGAAATTTGACGTTCTGGTGGGCATTAACCTTCTCCGGGAAGGTCTTGACCTGCCGGAGGTCAGCCTTGTGGCCATTCTGGACGCGGACAAGGAAGGCTTCCTGCGCTCGGAAACCAGCCTGATCCAGACCATTGGCCGCGCTGCACGAAATGCCGACGGCAAGGTTATCATGTACGCCGATCATGTGACACCCTCCATGCGTGCTGCTATGGACGAAACAGCCCGAAGAAGAGAGCTCCAGAACGCCTACAACGAAGCACATGGCATCGTTCCCAAGACTGTTATCAAGTCCGTCCGTGACCTGATCGAGATATCCTCCCCAACTGCCGAACGGAGGGGCAGAACCGGCGTGAAGATGACCAAGGCAGAGAAGGAAAAGGAAATTGCCCGTCTGGAGAAGCAGATGAAGGAAGCTGCCCGGATGATGGAATACGAGTATGCTGCCGTACTCCGGGATCAGATCATCGAGCTGCGGGGCAATGGGCTGAAGTGAGTGGAAAGATTATGAAAACAGTTACCATTTGCGGAAGCATGCGCTTTGCCGAGGAAATGCGGGAGATCGCATGGGTCTTGGAAACGCAGCAGGATATGAATGTATTACAGTGTGTCTACGATCCTACGGGCGTGATCCTCTCTCCGGAGGCGGTGGAGGCCCTAACGGCGGCCCACTACCGAAAGATCGATCTATCCGATGCCATCTATGTGGTGGACATCGGCGGTTATATTGGCCAATCGGTCAGACAGGAGATCGCCTACGCGCAGGCGCAGGGAAAGCAGGTATTGTTTCACAGCAGCTTTGGAAAAGGGTAGGAAAATCTATGTATAAGCAATGCCAGACCGCCCGCTCGGCAGCCCGACAGCGGGAATTGGAGCAGGGACTGCTTCAAATCATGCAGAAAAAACGCTATGAGGATATTTCCGTCAGTGACCTGTGCGTGGAACTGGGGGTACCCCGGAAGTCCTTTTACCGTTATTTTTCCGGTAAGGATGGGGCTTTGTATTCCCTCATCGACCATGCACTGATGGACTATGACGGATTCGATATCTATAGAGAGCAGGCGCAGGAGAACCAGCCGCTGTACTATATGGAGCAGGTGCTGCTGTACTGGGTGGGGCAGAGGCAGCTGCTGGATACACTGGAAAAGAGCAATCTCAGTGGGATGCTGATCCAGCGGGCAATGGCCTATAGCAAGAATATCGACACCATTCCCAGATTCATGCAGATCACCGACCCCCAGCTGCGGGAATATGGCACCATGGTTACAGTCTGCGGATTGATGACCATGATCGTGCGCTGGCATCACGATGGTTTTACCAAGGACCCAAAGGAGATGGCCCAGCTGGCGTTAAGGCTGTTTACCCAGCCGCTGTTCAGCATGCGATGGGAGGACCTGTGACAAGATACCCTCCATTTTTGGCGAAACGACCAAAAATGGAGGGCTTATTTTTGTTTTAAAAGTGTCACAATTGCGACATTCTGTCTCTCCCGAAGCGGCAGGAAATGCACTATAATTACTCTGTAAGGGCATGCCCCATTTGATAAAAAGGAGATTGATCCCAATGGCTGAATTTGTAAAGCTCCGGACAGAGGGTCTGGAGAAGCTTCGTGAAATGAATCCCCGCCTGATTTCCTATAATGTGGAAATGACTGAGGTCACCGGCGGCACCTTCTGGAAGGCCTATACTGATGCACAGGTTGACGGCACCGAGCAGGTTCCTCCCCCCGATCTGAGCAAGGGCATTGCAGCAATGCATCAGTGGTATGATCCTATCGATACCACCAATCCCCGTCTGATCAAGCTGGCAAAGGAACTGGGTTCCTGCTGGGTCCGCGTGTCCGGCACTTGGGCCACCCGTACCTATTATGATTTTGATGGCACCGGTATGCCAGAAGGATACTTCAACCACCTGCGTAAGGAGCAGTGGGTCAATCTGTGCAACTTTGTTAAGGCTGTGGGCGGCAAGCTGAAGATCTCCGTTGCCAACTGCGATGGCCTCCATGCTGCCAATGAGCCTTGGCATCCCGAGCAGGCAGAGAAGATCTTTGCCCTGTCCAAGGAGTTGGGCTGCCCCATCGAGGCTGTGGAATTTGTCAATGAGCCCAACATGCTCCAGAATACCGGCTTCCCCAAGGGCTATACCGCCGCTGACTTCCGCCGGGATCAGGACATCTTCCACAAGTGGGTCCGGGAGAATTATCCCGAGTGCACCATCATTGGTCCCTCCGATACCGACCCCAACGCCATGACCGTGGATGCTTATGGCAACCGGCATCCTTGGGCCAGAGAAGCTGCCGACACCGCAGGCATCGCCGCCGCCCTGCCTTACTGCTCTACCGCGGATCTGATGGACGGCTGCACCGAGAAGCTGGATATCTTCTCCTATCACTATTATAACGGTGTTTCCGAGCGTATGGCCATCATGATGCCCTCTGCCTTTACGCCTTATGAGGGCTGTATGAGCGAGGAATATCTGGGTGCCGCAGCCCATACCGGCCGCTGCTTCCTGACCTACCGTGACAAATACGCCGAACCCAACGGAGAAATGTGGGTCACGGAGTCCGGCGATGCCGGCGCTGGCGGCCATACTTGGGCTTCCACCTATGCAGAAGTTGTCCGTACCCTTAATGAGATCGGCTCCTTCGCCACCGTGACCAACGGTGTTATTTTCCATAACACCCTGGCCTCCTCCGATTACGGCTGGCTGAAGCACGGCACCTTCGTGCCTCGTCCCAGCTACTTCTCCGTGCTGCTGTGGAAGCGGATCATGGGTGATACCTGCTATGCCTCCGGCGAAGCCATTCGTCCCGGTGCCCATGTCTATGCCCATTCCCGCAAGGATGGCAAGGACGGCATCGCCTATCTGGTCATCAACAACTCTTGGGACGAGCCCACTACCGTGGAGCTGCCCAAGGAGGCAGAGGTCTATGCCCTCACCGGCAACGGCTCCATGCGCTCCCGTACCATGCTGCTGAATGGTAAGGAACTGGTTCTGGGTGAAAACGACGAGCTGCCCGCTCTGGATGGCGTAACCGTTCCCGCAGGCACCATCGAAGTCGCCCCCGGCGGCTGCACCTTCATCGTGCTGTAATTGCATACATAACCAAAGGACGTACCGTGAAAGCGGTACGTCCTTTTTGCAGAACGGGGAACGGTAGGGTGGCTTGCCCTCAAGACGCCGTGATAAGGCAAAGACTGCGTTGCGGCGGGCTGAGGGCTGTCCACGCTACAGTTATTCTGTGATGTATTGAAATCTGGGTCCGTGGTAGTCGTCCTTTTCCACGATCTCATTCCACATGCTTGCAGGCCTGACCCACAGTCCATGCGCACCGTATAGCGCCCGGTAGACCACCATAGGCTCCATGGTTTCCGAATGGTGGGCAATGCCGATGACCTCATAGAGGTTTCCTTTAAAATGCCGGTACGTTCCAAGTTTGATTTCCATATGGTTCCTCCAAATATAGAATGTGCGCCGGGAAATTCCCGGCGCACGATTTATTGCGTATTAGCCGTTGGGCACATCGCCGCGGATGGCGGTGTCCAGAACTGCGGAGCAGTTGAACATGCCGGTGAACAGGCTGGGATTCCAAGCCATGGAGTTGCCGGTGACCATCAAACGGTTCTGTCGGACATAGGTCTGATTCACCGTGGTGGTGGCAGAGGTGGCATTGGTGGCGTTGGCGATGAAGAACCGGAAGCCTGCCTGATACATCACATCAAAGGAAGTGCCGGTGTAATCGGTCAGATTACTCTGCTGTGCGAAGACAAAGACGTTCATGGGACCGATAACGGAGGTAACTTCCTGCTCCCACTTGCCCATGTCGGCCTTAATGTTGTTGGCGTTCATGTCGGCGTATTTCTTGTTGGCGTAAGTATAGCTTGCCAGCGTGTAGCCCTTGGCCCGCAGAGCGTCGGCGATCTTCTTGGCACCAGCCACTTCCTGATCGTAGAAGCTCTGGCTCTTGCTTCCGATGTACTCGGTGTTGCAACGGTAGCCGAAGACACCTTCGTCACCGGTGACAGCCAGAATGGCTCGGGCACCCCGGTAGGAGAAGTCGGGATGTGCCTTGATGAAGTCCTCCAGAATGGGCACCAGATCATAGTTGCCCACCAGAGTCTGACCCTCTGCATTGACATACTCGGCCTTGATATCGCCATTGCCATCCAGAACCAGACGGCTTGCGAAGCCGTCGCCCTGTGCATCGGCCAGACCATCGTTGTTGCTGTCGATCATGTACTCGAAGTAGTTGACCATGGTCTCCGTGATCATCACAGGCTTCTTGTCTGCGGGCAGGTACATGGGAACGATCTCAAACTTCTCGTTGCCGTTGACATCGGTGGAGGAACCAACAAAGCTGTTGAAGTCCACCAGCACATAGCCGTTATCATACAGCTGCTGCAGGATCTTGGAGAACTCAGCGGTGGTGACGAAGTTGCGGTTGTACTTGCCGCCCAGCTCCGTATCCTTCTTAGCCCGGGCCATATCCTCGATCAGCACATGGAAAGACAGATTGGGGATGGTAGAGGGGTCCTGATGGGGGACCAGTGCGATCTGCTCATTGGCATACTCGGCACGCTTCTCGTTGAGTTCGGGGAAGTCATTCAGGTTGCCCAGAGAATCCAGCTTGTCGATGGCAGCCTGATAGTCATAGCCGGCAGCCAGACGCTCAGCCTCTGCGGCAACGATCAGTGCAGCCTGCTGCTGCTGTTCAGCGGCGCTGATGGAGGATTGCAGACGGGATTCTTCGGCATCCTTGGCGATGCGGCGCTGCTCGATCACATTGGACAGAGAACCGATCAGGAAGGACAGCACCAGAACCAGACAGACACAGGCGATGATGGGGGGCAGGTAGACCTCCTTGAAGACCTGCGCCTTGGTCTTTCTGCGGCGGCGGCGGGGGGCATCGGGATCCTGCACAGGATCCTCGGGATTCTGCCAGTTTTTATCCAGCACAGGGGCGAAATACAGGTCGTAGAACTTGGTGAAGATGTTGGGGGTCTTCAGCTTGGGGAGCGTGATCTTGGGGAGGGTGACTTTGGGCATCTGGAACTGCTTGCGGGGCTTCTTTACAGGCTCCTCGTCGTCCTCGTCCTCGTCATCCTCGTCAAATTCGTAGACCTCTTCCTCAGATTCTTCCTCGTAGGCCTCTTCGTCCTCGTATTCGGTTTCCTCTTCGTAGGCAGGCTGCTCCAGCAGCTCCTCGTCTTCGGTGTATTCCATGTTTTCGTCCATAGCAATCTCCTCAGGTTCGGTTTCCTCAGGCAGCTCCGTCTCCTCTTCCTCGGGAAGGACTTCGTCAACGAAAGTCTCCTGATCCTCTTCTTCCTCCTCGCTGCCCATGTTCAGGAAATCATCAAAGCTCATTTCCTCATCCAGATCAAAATCATCGGTATCGGCAGCGTCATCCTCTTCCACAGGGTCCATACGGCGGGTCAGGCCCAGCTCCTCGTCAGAAAAGGTGTTCAAATCCATATTTTTATCATAATCTTCGGTTCCAAGGAAAGACTTGGGGTCGAAGCCGAATTCTTCGTCAAAATCAAATTCGATATCGAAATCTTTTTTGCCCATTGATATATCCCTACCTTTTTATGGTATAGTCAATGATATTCTATCATTGCCCAGAGAAAAAAGCAAGAACAATTGACATAAAAATTGGGCTAAGCAAAAAAAGCTTCCGCCGCAGTGGCTGCGGCGGAATGCAGTCATCAAATGTGCCGAAGGGTGATCTGACCAAAGTTGACGTCGCAGGAAAGGGTCAGAAGGCTTTTTGCTGCGGCGTCTGCCATTCCTTTTTCTTCCACATTGCCAAAGGCAGCAGAGGGGAGGACCTTTGTCTGAAATTTTTTAGGTACCAGTACGGTAAGCTGTCCGAAAGAGCAGCTTAGCTCCACATGACAGTCTTCTGCAATTTCTTCACAGGCGCTTAAATCTACGGTCATTTGTCCAAAGCTGACATCTCCCGTACCGCCGGACAGCCGGGGAAGGCGGATCAGATAATCGTTTTCCCCAAAGTAGGTCTCGCAGGAAAAGGTATCTCCCTCCAACTGCAGGTCATTGCGGACATTTTTTCCGTTATGGGAAATATGCAGCCCTTTTCCGCTGGGCTTGCGCAGGGCATCCAGCAGCAGGCCCACACCGAACATCAGCAGGACAATGGGGAAGATCAGTCCTGTCAGCTTGTCTTCCCGCAGCAGACCGCCCCGCTGCAGCAGGAAGTACCCGCCAAAGAAGACACAGCCAAACCGGAACACAGAAAACCTGCGCAGCAGTCCTGATATGCCGAATACCAGCAGTCCCGAGGTCCAGAGCAAATCCCACAGGGTATAGCTAAAACTTGGGGTTGGCCAGTGAAAGTGGGAAGCCATTAAAATGCCGCTGATCAAAAGTATCCAGCAGGCAAAGGCAATGCTGCTTCTGCGCCCGCCGCCCAAATGGATCTGAAAGCCGTCCTTTTCAATGTGCAGCCCCTCCGGCTCGTTTTCTTCCGGGGATTCTGTGATAACCTCTCCTGTATATACCGTCTGCTTTTCCACACCCAGCAGGGCATCGGTGGTGATGCCGAAAATCTCCGCCAGCTTCGGAAGTATGGTAATATCGGGACAACTCTGGTCATTTTCCCATTTGCTGACGGCCTGCGCGGTCACGCCCAGTCTTTCTGCCAGCGCATCCTGCGTCAGTCCCAGCCTTTTGCGGTTCACGGAGATCCGCTTTCCCAAGGTTTCTTCCATTGAGAATACCTCCTTTTAAAATGTAATGGATCCCAGATATCTGATGGGTCTATCATGCCATAAAACGGCAAAAAAAGCTATCAAATATTCGTTAAGACGGCGGCAAAATTGATTCAACCAGCCGTTGACCGCCCATCAACCGGTGGTTGTATGCAAAAAAGATGGGTTTCTCTTGCAATGTTTCCGGAATTGTGGTAATATTTATAAAATATGTCCTAATGTCGATACAAAGAAAAGGATGTGCTGAAAGACCATGAAAAAACTGAGCCGCGGCGCTTATGAGGATACCAAGGGCTTGCTTCGGGTGGCGGAAACGCTGCTGGAGGTGGCAGTCCTGACGGTGCTCTACTATATCGTCTTCCGCAGGGGCTACGAGCTGCCCTACTTTGAATATAAGGGTAAGTATGTGCTGATGGGCATTTACGGCATTTTGCTCTATGCCTTCTTCCAGAACTCCGAATGCACCATGTTCGGCCAGCTTCACCGGATGGACCTGATGATCGGACAGATCATTTCCCTGTGCATCGTGAATTTTGTCACCTATTTTCAGGTCTGCCTCATTGCCAATACCATGCTGACCCCGGCACCGATGCTGATGCTGACGGTGGTGGAATTTGCGGTGGCCATTGCCATGATCTTCCTGTTCACCACCGTGTATCATAAGCTGTATGCCCCCCATGATATGCTTCTGATCTACGGTCATAAGCGGGGCGTGGAGCTGAAGATCAAGATGGACTCCCGGAAGGATAAGTATAACATTTCCAAGCTGATCTGTGTGGAGGAGGGCTATGAGGCCATCATTAACGAGATTCCCAAGTATGATGCGGTGATCCTCAACGATGTGCCGGCCCAGCTGCGCAACGACATTCTGAAATTCTGCTACCAGTACCGCGTCCGAACCTATGTGGCCCCCAAGCTGACGGATGTGATGCTCCGAGGTGCCCGGAATATTACCCTGTTCGATACCCCTCTGCTGCTGGTAAAGGGCACCGGTCTGACCCCTGCCCAGCGGGTTGCCAAGCGGACCATGGACATTCTGCTGGGCTCCATCGCGCTGCTGATCGCATCTCCCTTCATGGCAGTGGTGGCAGTGGCCATCAAGCTGGAGGACGGCGGTCCCGTCTTCTTCAAGCAGAAGCGCATGACCCGTGGCGGCCGGGAATTTGACATTCTCAAGTTCCGCAGCATGATCGTGGACGCGGAGAAGTATTCCGGTGCCGTGCTGGCGGCAGGAGATGATCCCCGGATCACCAAGGTGGGCAAGATCATCCGGGCCACCCGTCTGGACGAGCTGCCCCAGATCATCAACATCGTCAAGGGCGATATGAGCATCGTGGGTCCCCGCCCGGAGCGGAAGGTCATTGCCGACGAATACTGCAAGGAGATCCCGGAGTTTGCCTACCGTTTAAAGGTCCGGGGAGGCCTGACGGGTTACGCCCAGATCTACGGCAAGTATAACACCAGCGCTTACGATAAGCTTCGTCTGGACCTGATGTATATCGAAAACTATTCCCTGCTTTTGGATATCAAGCTCATCATCCTGACCCTGCGGATCATTTTCAGCAAGGACAGCACCGAGGGTATTGACGTGGCAAAGGAAAACCAGAAAAAGGCAGAGCAGCTGCTGAAGGATCTGGAAAATGAATAGAATACAGAGCAGGCGGTTCAAATTTTGAACTGCCTGCTTTTCTGTTTGTAGGGGACGGCGTCCTCGACGTCCCGTGCAGTACGCAACCAAAAATATGCAAATGTAGCAGCTGCATTACGGGGTGTCCGGAGGCCACCCCCTACGATTATCATACACCCTGTCCAACCATAAACTTTTTGTAAAGAAACGGGATAAATCTGGAAAAAGATATCGATATCCTATATAATAAAAGCAAAGAGAAGGAGTGTGGTCATCATGAAAAAGCCGGAGCACAAGCCCAGCGGCAACAGCGTTATGCGGATGGTATTTGTTGGCATTTCGCTGGTCATGCAGGTGGGTTGGATCTTGGTGCGGGTGCAGTGGCTAAACGATTATTCTGAGCTGATCTCCGGCATTACGGGACTGCTGGCCATTACCGTGGTGCTGTATCTCAACAGCAAGAACACCAACGCCGCCATGAAGATGCCTTGGATCATGCTGATCCTTGCGGTGCCGCTTCTGGGATTAAGCCTGTACCTTCTGTTTGAAATTTTGGGTGATCCCGGCGTAAGCAAACGTCTTCGGAAAGACCGGGAGCGCAAATCAGGAGATGCTCCGGAGCAGGCACTCCGGGCCTTTTCCCATTTGGAAGCGCATGACTTAAGCGCCGCCAACCAGAGCCGCTACCTGTGGCACCGGGCGGGCTATCCTGTATATGAGAATACCACCGTTCGCTATTTCCCTGAGGGAAAGCTGGCGCTGGAAGCCATGAAGCGGGATCTGGAAAAGGCGGAGCACTTCATTTTTATGGAGTATTTTATTGTAGAGGACGAATCCTCCTTTCGAGAATTGGAAGAAATTCTGGTACGCAAGGCAAAGCAGGGGGTGGAGGTCCGGCTGATGTATGACGATATCGGCAGCGTGGGCAAGGTGAATATGCTTTTTGCTAAGCGGCTGAACGAAAAAGGTATCCGCTGCGTGCCCTTTAACCCGGCCTTGCCGATCCTGAACCTGTTTATGAACCACCGGGATCACCGGAAGATCACCGTCATTGACGGCAGGGTGGGCTTTACCGGGGGCTACAATCTGGCGGACGAATACTTTGACCGTGCCCATCCCTACGGACAGTGGAAGGATACCGGCATCCGTCTGGAGGGTGAAGCGGTGCGAAGCCTGACGGAGACTTTTCTGGAACTGTGGAGCGTGCAGGTCAAGAACCGGGAAGATTCCCGAAACTATTTGGACAGATCCCACAGCGTTCCCGCCCGGGGCTTTGTCCAGCCTTTTGCGGATAACCCGCTGGACGAGGAACGGGTGGCGGAAAATGTTTACCTGAATCTCATTCATCAGGCCCAGAAGACCCTTTATTTTATGACCCCCTATCTGATCATCACCGACGAAATGAGCCACGCTTTAAGTTTGGCAGCCATGCGGGGCGTGGATGTACGGATCATTACTCCCGGAATCCCGGATAAGAAGACGGTCTATGCCGTGACCCGGTCCTACTATAGCGGCCTTGTCCGCAACGGTGTCCGCATTTATGAGTATACCCCCGGCTTCTGCCATGCCAAGCAGTGCATCTGCGACGGAAAGATCGTATCCATTGGCACCTCTAATTTGGACTACCGCAGTCTGTACCACCACTTTGAGAACAATGTGCTGCTCATTGGCTGCGAGGCGGTACAGGACATCGCAGCAGATTTTGTCTCCACCTTCACCCAGTGCCGGGAGGTGACGGAGCAATACCGTGCCACCCGCGGAAAAGCCATGGGGACATGGCAGTATATCCTCCGCCTGTTTGCTCCGCTGATGTAGAAAATCACTTTGTAGGGGCGATTCGTGAATCGTCCCTACGGTCAGGGCCTGCCTCCTTTGGGAAGCAGGCTCTTTTCTTTTTTCAAATAAATGCTATGATAGGTGTGACGAATCAAGGGAGAAAACGGTCTATAAGGGTGAGCAGAAAAAAGAAAGGATGTGAACAAGCGTGGAAGACGCGAAAATCATCGAGCTGTACTGGGCCCGGAACGAAGATGCCATTGCCCAGACGGATGCGGAATATGGAAGACGGCTCCACACACTGGCAAACCGTCTGCTGCAGGATCATGAGGACGCGGAAGAAAGCGTGAGTGATACCTATATGAAAACATGGAATGCTATCCCACCCAGCCGCCCGGCCCATTTTTATGCCTTTTTGGCCTCCATCTGCCGCCACCTGTCATTGAATAAGCTGGACTGGAAGCAGGCTGCCAAGCGAAAAGCAGAGGTCGTTTTCCTCACACAGGAGATGGAGCTGTGCATCCCCGATACCAGCCGGGACCGCGCCATGGAGGGTAAGGAGATCGGAAAGAGCCTGAACCGTTTTCTGGAAAGCCTGCCCCGGGAGAGCCGCCTGATCTTTTTGCGGCGCTACTGGTATGTGGACACCATCGCGGAGATCGCCCAGCGTTACGGCATGACGGAAAGTAAGGTAAAAATGCAGCTTTCCAGAACAAAGGACAAGCTGCGCCGCCACTTGGAAAGGGAGGGGATTACCGTATGAACGGCAAGGAATTATTTCAGGGCTTCAGCTATATCGACCGCAAATTCATCGAAGAAGCCGAATACGGCACCATCAGCCAGCCAACGACCCGCAAGCTCTTCCGCCGGCCCCTGCTGGTGGCGGCTATCGTTGCCTTGATGCTCCTGCTGGTGGGGTGCGGTATCGTGTATGTGCTGAGTATGCAGGAAATCAAATTGGGAGAGCAGGAAGTGACCTATGACGTATACGACTATGACCCGAGAAGCGGCGAAGCTGTGGCTTATGTGGGTCAGGACACGATGACCCAGCAAGTGCTGACCCTTGCTGGCTTAAGCAATACCCCTGCTGCCAAGGCCGCCCGGGAATGGTATGAATTTACGGAAACCTATGATCCCGACAGAACCATTCAAGGGGAGGTCTGGGGTAGGGAGCCGGTGTTCCCGGCAGAATACTACGGTTATATCCTGTATACTCAGGAAATGAAGGGCAAGCTGGACGAAATTCTGGATAAGTATGATCTAAAGCCCATGGGCAAGAAGATAGAGTTTCAAAGTGATAAAATGATGTTAAAGGCCCTTGGTGTGGAAAATATACTGAATCCCGGCAGTGATGCAGTGATTGATATGTGTGTTACCAGCTTTTATGAAAACGGAAGTCTAAATCTGCACTTCCTGTATGATCTCCCCGGTGAAGAAGGGGAAGACATCCACACTCAGGGCTGGCTTTATTACCGGAACAAGGGCTGTCTGATCCCCGATACCGCCATCCTGACGGAAGCGGAATGGGAGGAGTGGAACTATACCACTGCTTCCGGTGATCAGATTCTCATTGTCAGTTCTGAAGAAGCGTCTTCCGCATGGTTCTTCAGTGATTTGCCCAACCATACTGTTTCCTTACGTATACGTACCATATTAGATGTCTATGAGGAAGAGGAAAACGGCGAGCCGGTTGCAAAATTCCATAAGCTGGGAAGGCAGCAGCTGGAGCAGATTGCCGATACCTTTGATTTTTCTCTGGAGCCGAAGCTCATCGATGGCTGGGAAGAATTGGACGATGGAGCGGTACCGGCAGGACAGGAAATCAACGGTTATACAATTGAGCCGGTATCCGCTTTTAGCGATGGTTACGGCTATCAGATCATCCTGAAGATCACAGCCCCGGAGGGGGTTGCTCTGACTGATCCGGAAGATCATACGGTACAGGTTTCCTCCGGTGATGGTACTTACGGATACTGCCGGGAGGATGGCGATGGAAAGCTGAACACCTGTTATTCCATTGTGGAGGAATACGCCGCTTCTTGGGAGTATCCGGAGGATGGCAGCTTTGTCTATCCCAAAGGACATATCATCCCTGTCTACTGGGAGGACCTGTACCTGAACAGTTTTGATTTTGAAACCAATAAAAGCAAGGATATTTTGCTGACAGAGGGTACCTGGAAATTCGACATCCCTTTAAACGATTGGAATCCACGCCAAGTTGAACTGCTGGCAGAACCAATTACCGTCAAGGCCTGCATAGGTTGGAGAATGGATGGTACCGATGTACTGGAAGACATGGAAGTTACATCCATTAAACTTCGCCCCTTGGGCATTCAGCTGACCCATGAAGCGGTTGAGGGAAGTCCGGACTTTTTCAGCTGGACTGGCGTACAGTCGCGAATTGTGATGAAGGATGGTTCCCATATGGACTTTACAGGCGGCAGCTGCTTTGAAAAGCCCATTGATCTGGCCGAAGTTGCCTATATTCAGCTGGCAGATAAAACCATCATCCCCATGCCGGGTGTCCAACAGGAGGCTGTAGATGCCATCGCTGAAACCTTCCCACTGGAACCGCAGGATCTTCCTATGATTGAATTTGAGGACGGCATGGAACTGTTAACCGATCCTATCACCATGAAGAGTTTGGCAGGCTATGTTACAGACGGAACTGGAGCTATGGACCCCCTATACGAATACTTCACCGTTACCTCAGCGATCCTCCATCCCGAGGGCCTTGCGTTGGTAGGTACCCATGCCTTTGACTTCCCCGAGGAACAAGCTGCCGTGGTCATGAAAGACGGAAGTAAGATCGTTCTGACCGGTATGAACGGTGCACCATACTGCTCCGTAAGCATGAGCCAGCTGGAAGCGGAAACCGAGATCGACCTGTCAAAGGTGGAATCCATTCTCCTTCCCGACGGAACCAAGCTTTCCTTGCCGGAAAAATAAACATCACGCGTTAGGGCGGGGTCAAGACCCCGCCCTGCATTTTTTGCGGCGTGGAAATCTCCCCTTGCAAACCCGGATAAACCTGTTATAATAAGGAACATAGTATCATGGAGAAGTATTATCCCCGGAAAGGAGCGGCATTATGACCTTGAGAGCCCGGCTGTATGCCTTTTGGGTGAAAAAACGTCCGAAAAGCTTAAGTACCACCAAAATTATCGCGCTGGTTTTCGCAGCTATAATTTTGCTGGGTGCAGCACTTTTGTCGCTGCCCATCGCTTCCCGCAGCGGCGTGTCCTGCGGCTTCCGCCCGGCCCTGTTTACCGCCACCTCCGCGACCTGTGTCACCGGTCTCGTGCTCTACGATACATGGACCCAATGGAGCGGCTTTGGACAGGTGGTCATCATCAGCCTGATCCAGATCGGCGGTCTTGGCTTCATGTCTGCTGCCACCATGCTGGTATTTGTGCTGCGAAAACGCATCGGCTTCAAGCAGCGCCTCGTCATGGCACAGGCCCTCAGCGTCAGCGATATGGACGGCATCGTGAACCTCCAGAAAACCGTGCTGAAAGGCAGCTTTTTCGTAGAAGGTATTGGCGCGTTGATCCTGTTCCTGCGCTTCCTGCCGGAGTTTGGTGTGGTCAATGCTCTAAAATGGGGAGTTTTCCATTCCATTTCCGCCTTCTGCAATGCGGGCTTTGATATCTTCGGCTGCATGAGCCCCGGAGCCAGCCTGCTGGAATTCCAGTCGGATCCCATCGTGCTGCTGACCCTTGGTGCACTGGTGGTGATAGGCGGTCTTGGCTTCGTGGTTTGGCAGGAGATCGCGGAGCACCATAGCTTCAAAAAATTCAGTGTATATACAAAGCTGGTTCTGCTGACCACGTTTTCCCTGATTGTTACAGGTTGGCTTCTGACCTGCATTTTAGAGTGGAACAATCCCGGCACGCTGGGCGATCTTAGCGTGGGAGACAAGCTCCTCAATGGCCTCTTCCAGTCCATTACCCTGCGCACCGCAGGCTTCGCCGCCATCGATCAGGCGCTTTTGACAGAGGGGGGCAAGGCAATGAGCATGGTGCTGATGCTCATCGGCGGCTCCTCCGGCTCCACCGCCGGCGGCCTGAAAACCGTGACCTTTGTGGTGCTGCTGCTGTTTATGGCTTCCCGGGCAAGAGGACGGGAAACGGTCTGCGTCTATAAGCGCACGATCCCACAGGGACAGGTGCTGGATGCCATGACCATTGCCTTTATTATGATCGCCCTTGCCATGTTTGGCGGCATTTTTATCAGCGCCACGTCTCCCATCGGCTTTACCGATGCCCTGTATGAGTCGGTGTCTGCACTGGCCACCGTGGGACTGACAGCAGGAGCCACGGGAAGTCTGAGCATCCCCGCACAAATTCTCATTATCGTATATATGTATTTCGGCAGAGTCGGCGTGCTGACCATCAGCATGGGCTTCCTGACAGGAGACCGGGCGGAGGAGCGCTTCCGCTACGCAGAAACGAAGCTGCTGATCGGATAACAGGAGTGTTTGCTATGAAATCTTATGCCATTATCGGTTTAGGCTTGTTTGGACAGGCATTGGCCCGGCAGTTGTGTACGCTGGGTGCAGAGGTGCTGGCCATGGATATCCGCAGTGATCTGGTGCAGCAGCTGGCAAATGATGTGACCCATGCCGTGGTAGGCGATGCACAGGATAAGGAGGTCCTCCGGGCACTGGGTGTCCGGGATATGGATTGTGCTGTTATTGCCATCGGCGATGATCTGGCAGCCTCCGTGCTGATCACCATGAATTTACAGGAGATGGGCGTTCCATACATCGTCTGCAAAGCCCATGATGAGACTCACCGCCGGGTGCTGGAAAAGCTGGGAGTCAATCGGGTCGTCATCCCCGAGCAGGAGAACGCCCAGCGGTTAGGCCGCAGCCTTCACAGCCACAATGTGCTGGAATATATCGAACTTTCTGAGGACTACGGCATTCTGGAGGTCCCCGCCCCCAAAAGCTGGGTGGGAAAGACCCTGAAGGGCCTGAACGTCCGGGCCAAGCACTCGGTCAACATCATTGCCATTGAGGGAGAACAGGGTGTCAATGTTTCTCCTCCGGCGGACTATGAGATTCAGGCAAAGGATATTCTGGTAGTCCTTGGCGACAATTATTCCCTTGAGGCGGTGCAGAAGCTGTGATGGAGCAACGAATTACCTCTCGAAAGAATCCCCTTCTGCAGCAGGTGAAAAAGCTGCTTTCCTCCAAAAAAAACCGGGAAGAGGCGGGCCTTTTTGCCGCTGACGGTACCAAGCTGCTGGCAGAAGCAGTAAAATATTTTCCCGGACTGGACACCGTGATCCTCTCTGACGGTGTGGAAGCGGAGATTCCGGAAACCGTTCGGCTCATCCGGGTGCCGGGAGATGTGATGGAATCCATTTCTCCCATGGCGAGCCCTCAGGGGGCGCTGTTCCTGTGCCGCCTGCCGGAGAAAAAGCAGTTTACGCCGACACCCGGCATGCTGCTGCTGGACGGCATTCAGGACCCGGGCAATTTGGGCACCATTTTGCGGACAGCCGATGCGCTGGATATCCCTGTGGTGCTGCTGGAGGGCTGTGCCGATCCCTACAGCCATAAGGTGGTCCGTTCCTCCATGGGTGCGGTGTTCCGCACCGAGGTGGTGCAGGCCAAATGGGAAGAAGTGAAAGCTGCCTGCACCGCAGCGAATATCCCCATCGGCGTTACAGCACTTTCGGACCGGGCAAAGGACCTGCGCCAGTGGGACCTAAAGCAGATGGCAGTGGTCATCGGCAGCGAAGGACAGGGTGTCCGCCGGGAAATTCTGGACAGCGCCGATGCAGAGCTTATCATCCCCATGAATCCCCACTGCGAATCCCTCAATGCCGCCGTGGCAGCCACCATCGTCATGTGGCAGATGAAGCAGTAGAATTAAAAATGTAGGGGGCGGCGTCCTCGACGCCCCGCATTGGAAACATTACAGAAAGAGAAAGGGTGAAGGAAAATGCTGATACACTGGCTGTGGCTGGCGCATCGTCCGGGCATCAATGACCGGATGAAAGCGGTGCTTTTGCAGCATTTTCAGGACCCGGAAGATCTTTATTTTGCAGATCAGAAAGCCCTTGCGCATATCGACGGCCTATCCCCAGAGGGGTTGGAGGCCCTGCAGGACAAGAAACTGGTTTCTGCAGAGCAGATTTTGGAGGCCTGCCAGCAGGAGGACCTGCACATCCTGACCTACCGGGATGCAGCCTATCCTGCAGCGCTGAAAAACATTCCTGACCCGCCGTTGGTCCTCTATTATAAGGGGCAGCTGCCGTCACTGGACTCCAGCCCCGTCATCGGCGTAGTAGGGACCCGAAAGGCCTCTGCTTACGGTTTAACGTCTGCCAAACGGCTGGGCTACCAGATCGGAAAATGCGGCGGCATCGTAGTGTCCGGTATGGCTTATGGCATTGACGGCATGGCCATGTCCGGTGCCCTCACTGCCGGGGCAAAGGTAGTGGGCGTGCTGGGCTGCGGTGCAGATCTCGTTTACCCCTTATCCAACCGGGCACTTTTCAAGGATGTGGAGCGCTATGGCTGCATCCTCAGTGAATTTCCGCCGGGGACCCCTCCGGTAAAGTGGAATTTTCCCAAACGAAACCGCATTATCAGCGGCCTAAGCAACGGCGTGCTGGTGGTGGAGGCCCCAGAGAAAAGCGGTGCTCTTATCACCGCCCGATTGGCTGCTGAGCAGGGCAGGGATGTCTTTGCGGTTCCCGGGAATATTGATATGCCTTCCTTTGTGGGCAGTAACCGTCTGCTGCGGGACGGTGCCATCATGGTATCCTCCGGTTGGGATATTTTGAGTGAATACGAAGCCCTGTACCCGGATAAGATTCGGAAGGAAACTGCGCCTGTCCATCAGACGGCCTACCCGGATGAGGTGGAAGCAGCTGGGGCAGAACCGGAAAAGACCCTCCCCAAAGTGGCCCAAACTGCCGCTGTTCCCGGTAAAAAGACGCATCTTAAGAAAAAATTAGAGAAAAAAAGCATTGACAAGGAGCCTTCCAGCGCTTATAGTGACGTAAATAAAGAGAAACCAAAGCTTTCCGAGGAGGAGCAGATGATCGTGTCTGCCCTGCAAAGTGGAGAGCGCTTGGTAGACGATGTGATCGCAGAAACCGGCCTGACTACCGGAAAACTGCTGTCCAGTCTGACGATGCTGGAGCTCAAGGGTGTCCTGCGCCGTCTGCCGGGAAAACGCATCAGTTTGAAATAAGGAAACGGAGAATTTTCAAAGCATGGGAAAATCTCATAATCTTGTAATCGTGGAGTCCCCCTCCAAAGCAAAGACCATTGGCCGCTATCTCGGCCCGGGATTTACTGTTAAGGCCAGTATGGGCCATCTCCGAGACCTGCCCAAGAGCAAAATGGGCGTGGATCTGGAGAACGACTTTACCCCCCAGTACATTCCTGTCCGGGGCAAGGAAGCGTTGATCAAAGAATTGAAAGCAGATGCCGCCAAGGCAGAGACAGTGTATCTCGCAACGGACCCGGACCGGGAAGGCGAAGCCATCTCTTGGCATCTGAAGGAGCTTCTGGGCCTGTCCGACGAAAAGGCCCAGCGTGTCACCTTTAACGAGATCACCCAGAAGGTGGTCAGAGAATCCATCCAGAACCCCCGGGACATCGACTATGACCTTGTAGATGCTCAGCAGGCGCGGCGCATTTTAGACCGCATCGTGGGCTACCAGCTGTCCCCTCTGCTGTGGAAGAAGGTCCGCCGGGGTCTGTCTGCGGGACGTGTCCAGTCCGTTGCCACCCGTCTGGTGGTGGACCGGGAAAATGAGATCCGGGCCTTCCAGCCGAAGGAATACTGGTCTCTGGATGTGACACTGAACCGAATTGGCAAGCCCGGTTCCTTTGTGGCCCATTATTATGGCAGCCCCAAAAAGCAGGAGCTGGAAAACGAGGCCATGACCCAGTCCGTTATTGAGGATATCACCGGTAAAGAATTTACCGTTACCAATGTAAAAAAGGCAGAGAAGAAGCGCTCCTCCGCACCTCCCTTTACCACCTCTACCTTGCAGCAGGAGGCATCCCGGAAGCTTGGCTTTACCCCCAAGAAGACCATGATGATCGCCCAGCAGCTGTACGAAGGCGTGGACGTGGAGGGAGAAGGCACGACGGGCCTTATCACCTATATGCGTACCGACTCTCTGCGGCTTTCTGACGAAGCCATGGATGCAGCTGCCCAGTTTATCCGCAGCCGCTATGGCGAAGGCTATTATTATGGAAAGCACCATGTCTTTAAGACCAAGTCCGGTGCGCAGGATGCCCACGAAGCCATCCGTCCCTCTCATGTGGAGCTGGACCCGGAGCGTGTTCGCGGCAGCCTGACCCCCGACCAGTACAAGCTCTACAAGCTGATCTGGAGCCGCTTCCTTGCCACCCAGATGGCAAATGCCCTGTTTGATACCGTGTCCATCGATGCCGAGTGTGCCGGACATGTGTTCCGTGCCAGCCATCAGAGCATGCGCTTCCCCGGCTTCATTGCTGTTTATGAGGAAGGCCGGGACGATGACGGCGAAGCCATGGGCTCTCCGCTGCCTGATCTGACCGCAGGGGAGAAGGCCGCTTCCTCCAAGATCCAGAAGGAGCAGCATTTCACCCAGCCTCCCGCCCGCTATACCGAAGCAACGCTGGTCAAGGCCATGGAAGAAAAGGGCGTTGGCCGCCCCTCTACCTATGCTGCAACCGTTTCCACAATTCAGGACCGGGAATACGTTATTAAGCAGGACAAGCGCCTTGCGCCTACGCCCCTTGGTGAAATCGTCACTGGCCTGATGATGGAGCGTTTCAACGACATTATCGACGTGGAGTTTACTGCCAACATGGAAAACCGTCTGGATGCGGTGGAAGAGGGCCAGCAGCACTGGAAAGCCTTGCTTGCCGAGTTCTATGCTGATTTTAAGAAAGAGCTGGAAGAGGCGGAAACTGCACTGGAAGGTGTCCGTATCAAGGTCCCCGAGGAAGAAACAGACGAAGTTTGCGAACTGTGCGGCCGGAACATGGTCATCAAAATGGGACGCTTCGGCAAATTCCTTGCCTGTCCCGGCTTCCCCGAATGCAAAAACGCCAAGCCCCTGGTGGAGCGGATGCCGGGCCGGTGCCCCAAGTGCGGCAGCGGTATGCTCAAGCGCAAGTCCAAGAAGGGCTATGCTTACTACGCCTGTGAAAAGGGCGCGGAATGCGGCTTCATGAGCTGGGATGTTCCCACCGCCGAGGATTGCCCCGAGTGCGGCTTTACCATGTTCAAGAAGTCCGGCAAGGGCCGCAATAAGCCCTTCTGCATCAACGAGACCTGCTCCAAGTTCCTCCCGGAGGACCAGCGGGGCTATTATAAAAAGAAAACTGCCGAGGAAGGCGCAGAAGCCCCTGCCGAAGAGACGGCAGAAAAGAAACCCGCAAAGAAAGCAGCAGCCAAAAAGCCTGCCGCAAAAAAGACTGCCGCGAAGAAAACCACCAGCAAGAAGACGACTGCGAAGAAGACCACCGCAAAGAAGGCAAAGGAGGCCGCAGAATGAACGTAAAAGTAATTGGTGCCGGCCTTGCCGGCTCTGAGGCTGCATGGCAGCTGGCAAACCGGGGCATCGAGGTGACCCTGTATGAAATGAAGCCCAAGAAGATGAGCCCCGCCCATCACAGTGAGGATTTTGCAGAGCTGGTCTGTTCCAATTCCCTTCGGGGTGACCGACTGGAAAACGCCGTCGGCCTTCTAAAAGAGGAACTGCGCCGGGTCGGCAGCCTCATTATGGAGTGCGCTGAAGCCACCCGGGTGGAAGCCGGCGGCTGTCTGGCCGTGGACCGTGGCGGCTTTGCCAGAATGGTCACGGAGAAGATCAAAAATCATCCCAACATCACTGTGATCTCTGAGGAAGTTACGGAGGTTCCCGAGGGCCCTGTCATCATCGCCACCGGCCCTCTGACCTCCGATGCCATGTCGGATGCCATCGGCAAATACTTTGGTGAGACCGGATACCTGCATTTCTTTGATGCTGCCGCGCCTCTGGTAACGGCGGAGTCCATCGATATGGACCTTGCCTGGTGGCAGTCCCGCTATGACCGGGGCACCCCTGACTATATCAACTGCGCCCTGAATAAGGAGCAGTATGAGAAATTTATCAAAGAGCTGACCACCGCCGAGGAGGCGGAGGTCCATGGCTTCGAGGATAAGAACGTTTTCGAGGGCTGCATGCCCGTGGAGGTCATGGCCCGCCGGGGCTTTGATACCCTTCGCTATGGCCCCCTGAAGCCCGTGGGTCTTGTGGACCCCAATACCGGGAAGGAGCCCTATGCCGTTGTTCAGCTGCGGCAGGACAACGCTGCGAAAACCGTCTACAATCTGGTGGGCTTCCAGACCCATCTGAAATTCGGCGAGCAGAAGCGGGTCTTCTCTATGATCCCGGCCCTTAGAAATGCGGAGTTTGTCCGCTACGGTGTCATGCATCAGAACACCTTCCTGCAGAGTCCCAAGCTGCTGGATAAGTATTATGCCGACCGCCGGAACCCTCTGGTGGCCTTCGCCGGACAGATGACCGGTGTGGAGGGCTATGTGGAATCCACCGCCTCCGGCTATCTGGCAGCGGTTGCCATGGCAGCCAAGGTGCAGGGCAGGGAATTGCCCGATTTCCCCAAGACCACTGCCATCGGTGCGCTGGGACTGTACATCAGCGACGGAAGCATTGAAAATTTCCAGCCTATGAATATCAATTTCAGCATTATTTCTCCGCTGGAAAAGCGGATTCGTAAGAAAGCAGAAAAGAATCTGGCCATCGCCAACCGCTCTCTGGAAGTAATTGACGCGCTGGTGGCCAAGGGCATTTAAAGAGAAAGAGGTGGAGCAGTTGAAGATCATTCTGGATGCCATGGGCGGCGATTTCGCTCCCGAAGCTCCCGTAATGGGCGCCATTGATGCCGCAAAGGCTTATGGTACGCAGATTTTGCTGGTTGGCCGCGGGGAGGAGATCCTTGCGGTTCTGAAAAAGAACGGCATTGAAAACCTGCCCGCAGGCATTGAGATCGCCCATGCCGATGATGTGGTGGATATGCACGATGACCCCGCAAGAGTCATTCATCAGCGGAAGAATTCCTCTATGGTGGTGGGCCTGAAAATGCTCTCCGAGGGCAGGGGCGATGCCTTCGTATCCGCCGGTTCCACCGGTGCTCTGCTGACCGGTGCCACCCTCATCGCTAAGCGGGTCAAGGGCATTCGCCGTGCTGCCATGGCCCCCTCTATGCCTACCAAGGCAGGACATAAGGTCATTATTTGTGACTGCGGTGCCAATGCCGAGTGTACGCCGGAATTTTTGCTGCAGTTTGGTCTGGTGGCCTCGGCCTATGCCAAGTACACACTGGGCGTTGAGGATCCCAAGGTGGGTCTGCTGAACATCGGCACCGAGGACAGCAAGGGCACCCAGCTGCAAAAGGATGCCTACGCCCTTCTGACTGACGCTGCCAATAAGGGCCTCATCAACTTCGTGGGTAATGTAGAAGCCCGCAGTGTCCCTCTGGGCGAGGTGGATGTGGTGGTTTGCGATGGCTTCAACGGCAATGTCCTTATTAAGTCCATCGAGGGTACCGCTATGTTTATGGGCAGCCTGCTGAAGAAGATGTTCAAGCGGAATCTGGGATCCAAGATCGGCTACCTGCTGTGCAAGGCCGGTGTGGACGACATGATGAAGCTGATGGACTCCCGGGAGATCGGCGGAACCCAGTTTCTTGGCATCAAGAAGCCTGTTATCAAGTGCCACGGCAATTCTGACCGTTTTGCCTTCCGCAACGGCATCAAGCAGGCGATGATCGCCGCAGAAAGCAACTTTACCGAGCAGCTGGAGAAGGACCTTGCTGCCATGAAGGAGCGTGCTGAAGCATGATAAAAGATCTGGAAGCCGCCATTGGTTACCGGTTCCAAAATATCACTCTGCTGCAGAATGCCTTGACCCATTCCTCCTATGCCAACGAACGCTGGCATAACAGCCTACTCAGTAATGAGCGGCTGGAATTTCTGGGGGACAGCGTACTGGGCATGCTGGTGGCGGAGTATCTGTACCGTAATTTCCCCAACCGTCCCGAGGGGGAACTGACCCGAATGCGGGCAGACATGGTCTGTGAACAGACCCTTGCTGCCGCCGCCAACCGGATCGGCTTGGGAAACCATTTGCTGTTGGGCCACGGCGAGGAGCAGGGAGGCGGAAGAAACCGCAATTCCATCTTGGCCGATGCTATGGAATCCGTTATTGCAGCCTGTTTTCTGGACGGTGGACTGGATGCTGCTTTGAAGGTGGTGCAGCAGTTCATTCTGGTGGAGGTCCCTGTGACCAAGCTCCACAATGCCGACTACAAGACCCAGCTGCAGGAGCTGGTGCAGCAGAAGAAAAATCAGGTCCTGAGCTATTCGCTGGTAGGCCAGTCCGGCCCGGACCACGACAAACAATTTGACGTAGAGGTTACTCTTAACGGCAAGGTGGTAGGCAGCGGCATCGGCAGCAGCAAAAAGCGCGCCGAACAGGATGCCGCCCGGGCTGCCATCGAAAAACTGTTCCCCGGACACCTGTAATTTTGAAGGGCCTGCTGCAAAGTCTGCAGCAGGCCCTTGCCAAATCGTAAGGGCAGCTGCGGCGGAAGCCTTCCATCTGCACGATTGGCTGTGGGCCACCGGACAAACCGCGCAAACAGACCGTCGCGTGATCCAAAGCTTTCTAAAATGTATTGACATGTTGGCAGCAGAGCTTGGAATAGAAATTAAAGAAGAAAACAGAGGGGAGAAGTGATGAGCATGACCATTGAAAAAGCGACGTCCTCTGATGCTGCGGAGCTTTTGGCTTATTTGCGTCAAGTGGGAGCAGAAACGGACAATCTGACCTTTGGCGCAGAGGGGCTGCCCTTTGGCGTGGAGGCGGAAGCAGCCTATCTTGCGCAGCTGGAACATTCGCAGGATGATCTTATGGTGCTGGCTAAGGAAAACGGTAAGATCATCGGTATTGCATCCCTGAGCCGCCTGCCCCGCAGGATGGCCCATAGAGGAGATTTCAGTATATCCGTTGCCAAAGAATACTGGAACAGAGGGATTGGCAGCCGGCTTCTTGATGCAATTCTGGACTTTGCCGGAGAGAATGGCTTTGAAGTGATCGATCTGCAGGTTCGCAGCGACAATGCCGCTGCCATTCATCTGTATGAAAAATACGGGTTCCGGAAAATCTGTACTTACCCCGGCTTTCTCAAGGTCCGGGGCCAGTCTGTTGATGCTGATCTGATGTACCTGACGCTGGCACCGGCGGGTGACGTTTGCGGTTGACAAAAGAGCAAAAATAAGGTAAAATATACAACTGTGTATTATAAATAGAGAGGAGAAGAGTATGGACCTTCATAACAAGCTGCTGGAAGTCAGCAGACTCTTCCGAATCGACTACGAATATCTCGGTTACGAAACCATCCAGATGGGCAACGTCAACCGTACCTATAAAGTCAATTTCCTGCTGCCGGATGGAACGCCCAAGTCCTTTCTGGTGCAGAATATTAACACCTACGCTTTCCGCAATCCCATCGGTCTGATGGATAACATCGATAAGGTCACGGAGCATATCCGTGCCAAGAAGCCCGGACAGCTGGCCCTTCATTTTCACCACACCGCGGACCGGAAAACCTATGTAGTGGATGGCAAGAACTTCTGGCGCATGACCAATTATGTACACTCCATTACCTTCAATGCAGTTTCGGACCTGCAGATTGTTCGCAACGCCGGCGCAGCCTTCGGTGAGTTTCAGATGGATCTGGAGGATTTCGACATTTCTGAGCTGATCGAAACCATTCCCGGCTTCCACAATACCCGCCAGCGATACGAGAATTTCCGTAAAGCAGTTCGGGAAGACAAGGCAGGCAGAGCAACGCAGGTGCAGGAAGAGATCGATTTCCTAATGTCTGTGGAGGACAAAGCCTGTACCCTGACCGACCTGCTGGCTGCCGGAGAGCTTCCCTTGCGCGTTACCCATAATGATACCAAGATCAACAATGTCCTGTTCCATCCCGAAACCAACGATCCTATGATCGTGATCGATCTGGATACAGTTATGCCCGGTCTGATGGGCCATGACTTTGGCGATGCCATCCGGTTCGCAGCCAACTATGTGGAGGAGGACTGCCGGGATTACGAGAAGGTGGGTGTCAATCTGGATGTATTCCGTGCCTTTGCCGAGGGCTTCCTGTCCAAGACTGCGAAGACGGTAACCCCTAAGGAACTGGAGACTCTTGCGCTCAGCTGCTTTGTTCTCACCGCAGAGCTTGCCACCCGGTTCCTTGCCGACTACTTAGATGGCGATCTGTATTTCAAGATCCGTACACCGGACCACAATCTGGTTCGCACCCGCTGCCAGATCGCACTGGCAAAGGATATGCTGAAGAAGCTGGACCTGATGGAGACCATTGTCCGGGAATGTGCAGCCGCCGCAAAATAAACCTAGAAAATGCCCGCAGTGCACATCTGCGGGCATTTTTTGCGCCTGTATCTACACGGAAAGAAAACTTCTGCTTGCTGAGTTCGACAGGATGTGTTATAATAAAATGAACTATGCAGACAATAATCAGAGAAATGCACTTTTGTGAGATTTTTACACATTCGGGATGTGTTTGAGAATGAGTTTGAGAAAAAACAGCAAGTTAACGCCACATGTTTTGTCAAAGATTGTTCTGATCATGCTGCTGGACGTGTTGGCGACTGCCGGGTCCTTCTTTCTGGGCCTGTGGTTTCGCTATGATTTTGCATTTGACAATATTCGGAGCATGCACTTGGAGGGCTATCTGTCAGCCATAGGACCTTGGTGCCTTGTTACCGTAGTGGTTCTGGCGCTGTTCCACCTGTACAGCAGTATCTGGGCCTTTGTGAGTACTTCTGAGGTGTTTCGCATCATAGGTGCTTATCTGGTGCTGGCGATCATTGGTGTTGCCATGTTCCATTTTGACGGTTATATCATGCCCCGGGCCAGTATGGTTATGGGCTATCTCATCAGCTTCGTATGCACTGTTGCGATCCGCTTTTCCTACCGTCTGTGGAGAACAGCCCAGCGCAAATTTATCCACATGGCCCACACCAAGGGCATGCGCAATGTGATGATCATCGGTGCCGGTGATGCAGGCCGGGCGCTGGCTTTGGAATTTGCAAACAGTGATTTCGTCCGGGACAATCTGGCCTGTGTCATTGATGATAATCCGGTGAAGCTGAATAAACGGCTCTGCGGCGCGCCCATCGTAGGTAACCGTCATGACATTCCCGATGCTGTCAAACGCTATAAAATCAGCAAGATCATTTTTGCGATCCCCAGCTGCGATGCCAAGACCCGTAAGGAGATCCTCGATATTTGCACCACCACCGGCTGCGAGGTCCAGCTTCTGCCCGGTATTTTCCAGATGGTCAACGGCGAGGTCAGCGTCAGCAAGCTGCGGAACGTAGACCCACAGGATCTGCTGGGCCGGGACCCCATCAAGGTCAACTTGGAGGAGATTTTTGATTATATCCATGGCAAGACCGTTTTGGTCACTGGCGGCGGTGGAAGCATCGGCAGCGAGCTGTGCCGCCAGATCGCCAGTGCCAAGCCGGAAAAGCTGATTATTTTTGAGATTTACGAAAATAACGCCTATGACATCCAGATGGAACTGAAGCGCAGATATCCGGAGCTGGATCTGGAGGTGCTCATTGGTTCTGTCCGCAATACAAACCGGGTGGATTATGTGGTAGGCACATACAAGCCGGATCTGATTTTCCATGCTGCAGCCCATAAGCATGTGCCTCTGATGGAGGACAGTCCCAACGAGGCTATCAAGAATAATGTGTTCGGCACCTATAAAATGGCCAAGGCTGCCGCAAAATATGGTGTAAAACGGTTTGTTCTGATCTCCACAGATAAGGCGGTAAATCCCACCAACATCATGGGTGCTTCCAAGCGTCTGTGTGAAATGGTGGTCCAGATGATGAACCGGGAGAGCAAAACCGAGTTTGTGGCGGTTCGTTTCGGCAACGTGCTGGGCTCCAACGGCTCTGTGATCCCTCTGTTTAAAAAGCAGATCGAGGCCGGCGGCCCTGTCACCGTCACCCATCCCGACATCATCCGCTACTTTATGACCATTCCCGAAGCCGTCAGTCTGGTGCTGCAGGCAGGCTATTATGCTCGGGGCGGTGAAATTTTCATTCTGGATATGGGTGAGCCGGTAAAAATCGACACCATGGCCCGAAATATGATTCGTCTCAGCGGCTATGAACCGGATGTGGATATCAAAATCACCTATACCGGTCTTCGTCCCGGCGAGAAGCTCTATGAGGAACTGCTGATGAAGGAAGAAGGCCTGCAGGAAACTGCCAATAAGCTGATCCACATTGGAAAGCCCATCGAAATGGACGATGAAAAGTTCAAGGAGCAGCTTGCCCGTTTGGAAATTGCCTGTAAGACAGAGGTGGGCAACATGAAGGACATTGTTGCAGAAGTGGTCCCCACTTATAAGCGCAAGATTGAAGTATAAAAGGAGAAATCCGCATGTATCAGAAATTTGGAAAGCGTCTTCTGGATATTGTGCTGTCCGGCTGCGGCATTGTCGTGCTGGCCCCTGTATATCTTATTTTGGCCGTTGCCATTAAGATCGATGATCCCGGTCCGGTATTCTTCCGCCAGAAGCGGGTGGGCATCCACAAGACCCATTTCCAGATCCTGAAGTTCCGCACCATGAAAATGAATACGCCCAAGGACACGCCCACCCATCTGCTGGAGAATCCCCAGCAGTATATCACCCGGGTAGGCGGCGTGCTGCGGAAGCTTTCGCTGGACGAACTGCCCCAGATCTTTCAGATCTTTACCGGCAAAATGTCCATCATCGGTCCCCGGCCTGCTCTGTGGAATCAGTTTGACCTGATTGCGGAACGGGATAAGTACGGCGCCAACGATGTGCGCCCCGGCCTTACCGGCTGGGCCCAGATCAATGGCCGGGACGAGCTGCCCATCGATGTGAAGGCACGGCTCGACGGCGAATATGTGCAGAAGCTCAGCTTCGCCTTCGACTGCAAGTGCTTCTTCGGTACCATCACCTCCGTCCTGAGATCCGACGGCGTAGTAGAAGGCGGTACCGGCCAGCTGGAAAAGGAGAAGAAGCAGAAATGAAAAAGCTTCTTATCACAGGCGCAGGCAGCTATGTAGGTGTTTCGGTAGCACAATATCTGAGCAGCTGGCCGGAAGATTATCAGGTGGACACCGTGGATATGGTCGGCGATGGCTGGAAAAGCTTCAGCTTCTCCGGTTATGATGCGGTGCTCCATGTAGCGGGCATCGTCCACCAAAAGGAAAGCAAAAACGACCCGGCGCAGGCGGAACTGTACGAACGGGTCAATACCCGTCTGGCTGTTGAAACGGCCCAAAAGGCCAAGCATGAGGGCGTGAAGCAGTTTCTCTTTATGAGCTCCGCCAGTGTTTACGGTCTGGATGCCCCGGTGGGGAAGACCGTCACCATTACCAAGGAAACACCTCTAAAGCCCAAAGATAACTATGGCATTTCCAAGGCTAAGGCAGAAGAAGGACTGCGAGCTCTTGCAGATGGCAGTTTCAAGCTTGCCGTTTTGCGTCCGCCCATGATCTACGGAAAGGGCTGCAAGGGCAATTACCAGACCTTGGCAAAACTTGCAAAAAAACTGCCGGTTTTTCCCTATGTGGACAACCGGCGTTCCATGCTGTATATCGAAAATCTGTCGGAGTTTATCCGATTGCTGCTGGAGGATGAAGCGGAGGGCATTTTCTGTCCCCAGAACAACGAATATGTCAACACCAGTGACATGGTGAATTTGATTGCTCACGCGAATGGAAGGGACATTCTTCTGGTCAAGGGCTTTGCATGGGCACTGAAGCTGCTGCACCCAGTTACCGACCTTGCAGATAAAGCCTTCGGCAGCCTGTGTTATGATCTTGAGATCAGTAAATATCCTAAGAATTACTGCGTAAAATCCTTTGCGGAATCCGTCATGGAAACGGAAAAATAATGCGCAGAGTGGGGGCAAGCCCCCACCTTACAATAAATTATAAGGAGGAAGGTATTTGAAAAAGAAAAAGGATATCCTGTTCTTGTGTCAGTTTTTTTATCCTGAATACATTTCCTCCGCCCAGCTTCCTTGGGATACGGTGCAGGCGCTGAAAGAGGCCGGTTTTACGGTGGACGCCCTCTGCGGCTATCCCCGGGAATATTCCGAGGGGCAAAATATTCCTGTCCGGGAAACGGTGGACGGCATCCACATCCACCGACTGAAATACATTCAGACCGGCCGTGCAGGCTTCATAGGCCGCATCATCAATTATTTTTCCTTTACATTCATGGTGCTGCTGCACCTGTTTGAAATGGCTTCCTACCGGGCAGTGGTGGTCTATTCCAATCCGCCCATCCTGCCGTGGATCGCCTCTTGGGCCAAGGTGCTGTTTGGTACCAAGCTGGTCTTCGTTTCCTACGACCTGTATCCCGAGGTTGCCACGGTGACCAATACCCTCCGGGAGGGCAATATCATCTGCCGTCTGATGGAGCACATCAACAAACGCGTCTACCGCCGGGCGGACAAGGTGGTGGCCCTGTCTTCTGAAATGAAGGACTATATCCTTGCCCACCGGAATGCCTCTGATGCACAGGTAGATGTGATCCCCAACTGGTATGCCGATCAGGGTGAGTCTGATCGGAACCGGGAGAAAAACCGCTTTCGGGATATGGTGGGGGACCGCTTTGTTGTGTCCTACTTCGGCAATATGGGCACCATGCAGGATATGGATACCATCCTTGGTGCCATCCGGGAACTGAAAAATGAGGATGTTTTCTTCCTCTTTGCCGGCCACGGCAACAAAATGGAAAAGCTGAAAACCATCGCAGCGGAGGAAGGAATCGCCAATATTGCCATTCATGATTTCCTCCATGGTCAAGCTTTCCGGGATGCGCTTGCCATCAGCGACTGCGCCTTTGTTTCGTTGGAAAAGGGTGCCACGGGCCTGTGCGTTCCCAGCAAGACCTACAGCTACATGATGCAGGGCCTGCCTTTGCTTGCGATTATGGATGAATGCGATATCGTACGGGATGTCGAAGCCGGTGCCGGTGCGTGGGTACGAAACGGCGAATCGAAGAAGCTGGCCGATGCCATCCGCACCATGCAGCGAAGCCCTGAGGCTGTGGCGCAGATGGGAAAAATCTGCCGTAAGCTTTACCTTGAAAACTATACCACAGAAATCTGTACGAAAAAATATGTGACCCTGTTCCAAGCGCTTCTGTAAGGAACGAGGGAAGGAGAACTAGCCATGAGTATTTTTGCCAACAAGACCCTGATGATCACCGGCGGCACCGGTTCCTTCGGCAATGCCGTCTTAAACCGCTTTCTGGATACGGATATTAAGGAGATTCGCGTTTTCTCCCGGGATGAAAAGAAGCAGGACGACATGCGCCACGAATTTCAGGCCAAGCTGCCGGAGGCTTCCAATAAGATCAAGTTCTTTATCGGTGATGTCCGGGATATCGCCTCTGTCCGCAACGCCATGCACGGTGTTGACTACATCTTCCACGCCGCAGCCCTGAAGCAGGTGCCCTCCTGTGAATTTTTCCCCATGGAGGCGGTGAAGACCAATGTCATCGGCACCGACAATGTGCTGACTGCCGCTATTGATGCCGGTGTCAAGACTGTCATCTGCCTGTCTACTGACAAGGCTGCTTACCCCGTCAATGCCATGGGCACCTCCAAGGCCATGATGGAGAAGGTTATTGTGGCAAAGTCCCGCACCGTTTCTCCTGAACAGACCAAAATCTGCTGCACCCGCTACGGCAATGTCATGTGTTCCCGCGGCTCCGTTATCCCTCTGTGGATCGACCAGATCAAGGCCGGAAACCCCATCACCATCACCGAGCCTACCATGACCCGCTTTATCATGAGTCTGGAGGAGGCTGTGGATTTGGTGCTGTTCGCCTTTGAAAACGGTGTCAGCGGTGATATTCTGGTCCAGAAGGCTCCTGCCTGCACCATCGAAACGCTGGCAAAAGCTGTTACCGGACTGTTCAACCCCGGTCATGAGATCAAGGTCATCGGCATCCGCCATGGCGAGAAGATGTATGAAACGCTGCTGACCAATGAAGAATGCGCCAACGCCATCGACCTTGGCAACTTCTACCGTGTTCCCTCCGACAAGCGGGATCTGAATTACGACAAGTATTTCAAAGAGGGCAACGTCGAACGCAACGTCCTGACCGAGTTCAATTCCAACAATACTGACCTGCTCACTGTAGAACAGGTGCAGGAAAAGCTGCTGTCCCTTGCTTATGTCCGGGACGAGCTGGCAGCTTGGAGAAATAAATAATTTCCTGTAGGGCGGCTTGCCCTCAAGCCGCCGTTTTCCTTTTGTAACAACCAAGATGCGTCGGGCTGAGGGCAGCCCGCTCTACAGAAGGCATAGTATGATTTTGAGGAGGACGGAAGATGAACATTCTCATCACCGGTGCAGCCGGATTTGTGGGCAAGAATCTGACGGAAGCACTGCGGTGCATCCGGGATGGCAAGGACCGGACCCATCCGGGGCTGACCGTCGGAGAGCTGTACCTCTATGATATCGATTCTCCTGCCGGTCTTCTGGAGGAGGCTTGTCAAAAAGCGGACTTTGTCTTTAATCTTGCCGGTGTGAACCGTCCCCAGAATCCGGAGGAGTTTATGCAGGGCAATTTCGGCTTTGCCTCCACCTTGCTGGATACGTTGAAAAAATACCACAATACCTGTCCCGTGATGCTGTCCTCCTCCATTCAGGCCACCTTGGTGGGTAGATACGCAAATGGCGAGTATGGTAAGTCCAAGAAGGCAGGGGAGGAGCTGTTCTTCTCCTATGCCGCTGAAACCGGGGCCAAGGTTCTCATCTACCGTTTCCCAAACCTCTTCGGCAAATGGTGCCGCCCCAATTATAATTCCGCTGTGGCCACCTTCTGCCACAACTACGCCCATGACCTGCCCATTACAGTGAATGATCCCGCCGTACAGTTGGAGTTGCTCTACATCGATGATCTGGTGGACGAGATGATTGCCGCGCTGGAAGGGAAGGAGCACCGCTGCGAATTTGAGGGCGTAGATACCGTCCTGACGGAAAAAGGCCGCTACTGCGCTGCTCCCGTGACCCATAAGATCACGTTGGGAGAAATCGTGTCTCTGCTGGATCGCTTCAAAGCCCAGCCCGGCACCCTGCTGATGCCGGAAATTCCTTATAACAGCTTTGCCAAAAAGCTGTATTCCACCTATCTTTCCTACCTTCCCAGAGAAAAGGCTGCATTCCCACTGAAAATGAACGTAGACCCCCGAGGCAGCTTTACCGAACTTCTGCGCACTGAAAAATGCGGCCAGTTTAGTGTCAACATCTCCAAACCCGGAATCACCAAAGGAGAACACTGGCATAATACCAAGTGGGAGTTCTTCATTGTGGTTTCCGGCCGCGGCCTGATTCAGCAGCGAAGGGTCGGCGGTCAGGAGGTTCTGAATTTCTATGTGTCCGGTGAGAAAATGGAAGCAGTACACATGCTGCCGGGCTACACCCACAACATCATCAACCTTTCCGATACAGAGGATCTGGTGACGCTGATGTGGGCCAACGAATGCTTTGATCCCAACAAACCCGATACATTCTTTGAGAAGGTGGAACAATGAGAAAGCTTTTGATCTTGGGTGCCGGCGGCTACGGCAGAACGGTGGCAGATATCGCCCGGCAGATGGCAGTTTATGATAAAATTGCGTTTCTGGACGATGGAAAGATCGGCCCGGAAATTTTGGGCACCTGTGAGGAATATGCCATTTTTGCTGGCGGAAATACGGACATCTATCCTGCTTTCGGTGATAATGAGACCCGGATGCACTGGCTGGACCGCCTGATCCGGGAGGATATTTCTGTGCCCACACTGGTCCATCCCACGGCCTATGTCAGCCCCGGTGCCAGCCTCGGTGCCGGAGTGGTGGTGCTGCCCAAGGCAGTGGTCAATACCGGAACCACGGTAGAGGCAGGCTGCATCGTGAACCTAAGCGCCATTGTGGACCATGACTGTATTCTGGAAGAGGGCAGCCATCTGTGCCCCGGTGTTATTGTCAAGGCTTCCAATCGGATTCCCGCCGGAGCAAAACTGGAATCCGGCACCATTATTTTAAATGGAACCTATCCTCTGTAAAAAGGAGTTTTCATATGGAAATGAAGCTGGATTATTCCGATATTTCTTTTAAAAACAACGGTAAGCTGAAGCTGCTGATTATCGTGGGTACCCGCCCTGAGATCATCCGTCTGGCTGCCGTCATCAACAAGTGCCGCAAGTATTTTGACTGCATTCTGGCCCACACGGGACAGAACTATGACTATAACTTAAACGGCATTTTCTTCCGGGATTTGGGCCTTGCTGACCCGGAGGTGTACATGAACGCGGTAGGTGACGATCTGGGCGCCACCGTTGGCAACATTATCAACTGCTCTTACAAGCTGATGGCTGCCATCAAGCCCGATGCCATGCTGATCTTAGGAGATACCAACTCCTGCCTGTCTGCCATCCCCGCCAAGCGGCTGCATATTCCCATCTTCCACATGGAAGCCGGTAACCGCTGTAAGGATGAGTGCCTGCCGGAGGAGACCAACCGCCGTATCGTGGACATCATTTCCGATGTGAACCTTGCTTATTCCGAGCACGCCCGGAAGTACCTGCACGACTGCGGTCTGCCCAAGGAGCGAACCTATGTCACCGGCTCCCCCATGGCAGAGGTGCTGCACCAGAATCTGGCCGCCATTGAGGCATCCGATGTCCATGCCCGTCTGGGGCTGGAAAAGGGCAAGTACATCCTGCTGTCCGCCCATCGGGAGGAGAACATCGATACAGAGAAGAATTTCCTGTCCCTGTTTACAGCCATCAACGCCATGGCGGAAAAATACGATATGCCCATCCTCTATTCCTGCCACCCCCGTTCCCGGAAGCGTCTGGAAGCCAGCGGTTTCGTGCTGGACAAGCGGGTGATCCAGAATGAGCCTCTGGGCTTCCATGACTATAACTGCCTGCAGATGAATGCCTTTGCGGTGGTGTCTGATTCCGGCACACTGCCGGAGGAGAGCAGCTTCTTCACCTCCGTGGGCCATCCCTTCCCTGCGGTCTGCATCCGTACCTCCACCGAGCGTCCTGAGGCACTGGACAAGGGCTGCTTCGTTCTGGCAGGCATCGATGAGGGCCACCTGCTGCAGGCGGTGGATACTGCCGTGCAGATGAATCTGGACGGCGACTACGGCATCCCCGTGCCGGACTATGTGGAGGAAAATGTGTCCACAAAGGTGGTCAAAATCATCCAGTCTTACACCGGCGTAGTGGACAAAATGGTCTGGCGTAAGTATTAAGTTTAAACCGTAGGGGCCGATGCCCACATCGGCCCATTTTTATCAGGAGGGCGAGCGTATGAAGTACCTGTTCATCAACTCCGTTGCCGGCATTGGCAGCACGGGGCGGATCGCGGCACAGCAGTGCCGGGAACTTATGGCACAGGGCCACGAATGTACGCTCGCCTTTGGCCGTGACAAAGCCAATTGCGACGATATCCCCACCTTCCGCATCGGCGGCGATTGGGATGTACGCTTCCATGGCCTGCGCAACCGGCTGCTGGACGATCAGGGCTTCGGCTCCAAGACTGCGACCAAACGCTTTTTGCAGTGGGTCCGGCAGTATGATCCCGATGTGATCTGGCTGCATAACGTTCATGGCTATTATCTCCATATCGGTCTTCTGTTTACTTACTTAAAGACCTGCGGTAAGCAGATCCGCTGGACCCTCCATGATTGCTGGACCTTTACCGGACACTGCGCCTACTTTGATTTTGCGGGCTGTGATAAATGGAAGACCGGCTGCGGCCAGTGCCCCCAGAAGCATACCTACCCACAAAGCCTGCTGCTGGACAACAGCCGCAGAAACTATGCAGAAAAAAAGAACCTGTTCACCGGCATTCCTGATCTGACCCTCATTACACCGTCGAAATGGCTGGCAGAACTCCTGCAGGAGAGCTATCTGAAGGAATACCCGGTGGTGGTGGTCTATAATACCATTAACACAGATATTTTCCGCCCCACACCCAGCAAATTCCGGGAAAACCATGGCCTGCAAGATAGCAAAATGGTGCTGGGCGTTGCCAGCATCTGGGAGGAGCGAAAAGGTCTGCGGGACTTTGTAAAGCTGTCTTCTATGCTGCCCCCGGAATACAAAATTGTGCTGGTAGGCGTGACGGGGGAACAGAGAAAAGGACTGCCGCAGAGCATTCTGGCCCTGCCTAGAACCAACAGTGCCGGAGAATTGTCAGAAATCTATACCGCTGCCGATGTGTTTGTCAACCCTACCTATGAAGACAACTATCCCACCGTCAATCTGGAAGCCCGGGCCTGCGGTACCCGAATCGTCTGCTATGATACCGGCGGCTGCCGGGAAACTTTGGGAGCAGGGGACAGCCTGATCGCAAAGGGAGCTGTGGCTGCCCTTTGCGCTGCCATTTGCCAAGAGAAATGAGGACCGACAATGAACTATTATCGTTTTCCTGAAACACGGACATGGAAGCTGCTGTTTACAGCCTTTCTGCTGCTTCAATTGCTGACAACCAGAAGCGGCATGTTCGGACCGCAGCTCAGTTTTCTGGAAAAGCAAGCTCTGATGCTTGGAAGCATCGTTCTGGCAGGGCTTGTGTTCCTGTGGAGAAACCGCGCGGACTGGAAGAAGCTGTTTCTGGACAGCAGAATGGCCGCCGCAGGGCTTTTCGCCATGGTAATGCTGCTGCCCATGCTCTTGAAGCGGGACTGGCAATTGATGTATTTTACCATTTTTCTGGGGCTGTTGCTTGCAGTATTTCTCAGCTATTTTGTTACCCTGAAAGAAACTGCAAAATGCTATGTTCTCCTTTTGAGCGGACTGTGTGTGTACTCCCTCATAGCGACCTATCTGCTTCGCCGACTGCCGGATAATGGGCTCTGGAACGTGCCTCAGTTTCTCAACGCTGCGGGAAATGCCTATTATAATTTCGGCCTGTGCAACGTGTCCATTCATCATGTGGCGTCCCGTAATTTGGGCGTTTTCCGGGAGCCGGGTGTCTATCAGTTCTTTATCTTGATGGGTCTGTATTTGACCAATTATTGGGTGGACTGGGAGAAGGAAGCCCACATGTGGCTGGCAAATAGTATTTTTGCAGCCACCATGCTCAGCACCATGGCCACCGGCGGAGTCATCGAACTGGGCCTGTTTGTCATCGTGTTGTTCTTTGACAAGAAAATGTACCGCGACAAGCGTCTGCGCATGTTAGCCATCGTTGCCATTGCGGCGGCACTGCTTGTGATCATTATCAGCTTCCTCCAGCAAAATGCCATTTACTGGTTCCTCTATGATACCCTGCTGGAAAAATTCATCAACAAGACCGATTCTGTCACAGACCGGACTGCTGCCTTTGCTGCGAATTTCCAGCTGATGGTCCAGCATCCCTTCGTGGGTGCAAAAATGGCAGAGGTTTTACACGCCGTGCGCAACAACACCTCGTCCACCCTGATCCTCTACGCAGCCTTCGGCATCCTTGGCGGAACGCTGAATGTAGCCTGCTGGACCGCTTTTGTATGGAAGCGGGAGCGGGCACTCTGGCTGAATCTGGCGCTGCTGGTGATCCTGTTCATGGCCTTTAACACTCAGAATCTGACCTGGGATCTGTATTTCTGGCTGTTCCCCACCATGGCCCTGCTGGAGCGGGGGATGCCGCTGGCAGAGAAGACTTTGAAGAAATTGAAACAATAAAACTGTAACGGTGAAGCTGGGAGGAAAACCATGAGCCAGTATGTTTCCGATATCGATTTTGTCATGATCTGGGTAGACGGCAACGACCCGGAGTGGAGAAAAAGCAAGGCGGCCTACAGCGGAGAGGAGGCCAAGTTCAATATCAATGATGTGAGATACCGAGACTGGGATAATCTCCATTATTGGTTCCGCTGTGTAGAAAAATTCGCACCATGGGTTCGGAAAATCCATTTTGTTACCTGCGGCCATGTGCCCCAGTGGCTGAAGCTGGAGCATCCCAAGCTGAATTTTGTAAAGCACAGCGATTACATGGCGGCGGAATACCTCCCCACTTTTTCTGCCAATCCCATTGAACTGAATCTGCACCGCATTGAGGGCCTGTCTGAGAAGTTTGTGTTCTTTAACGATGACATGTTCCTGATCGCTCCGATGAAGGAGGAGGACTTCTTTGTAAACGGGCTGCCCAGAGGCTATGCCGTCCTGAACCCTCCCACTGCCGATAAGCATGGCATTGCCACCATCATCATGAATGATCTGGGTGTCATTGCAGAGCATTTTGATTTTAAGACCCAGTTTAAGGCCCACTTAAGCAAATGGTTCCATCCGGCCTATGGCTTGCAGAATCTGCGGACCTGCCTGCTGCTGCCTTGGCGGCGGTATGTGGGCTTCCTGGATCTGCATTTGCCCTCCTCCTTCTTGAAAAGCACCTTCGAGGAGGTGTGGAAAGAGGAGGAAGACCTTCTGAAGAAGGTCAGCTCCCACCGTTTCCGCAGCGATTCCGATGTAAACCAGTGGGTCATGTCCTACTGGCAGATCGCAACCGGACGCTTTGTACCGGGAAATCCTAAAATTGGAAAGGCGTTCTACCTCAGCGGTGATGTCAGCGGTGTGGTGGATATCATCAAAAATCAGAAGATGAAGATGATCTGCCTGAACGATTCGGAGAAGGTGGCAAATATCGACACCATTCGCCGACAGATCGCAGAGGCCTTTGATTGCATCGTGGGAGAAAAATCCTCTTTTGAGAAATGAGGCGGAAAGCTTGAAAAAGATCTTATACCTGACAGGTTATCCCGCACCCTACCGGGTGGCGTATTTTGATACCCTTGGACAGGCTGCGGATGTAACGGTCCTGTTTGCGGATCGGAAGGAGGACCAGACTCACCGCAGTCAGGACTGGTTTATTTCGGGGGCGGGAAATTTCCGTGCAGTTCAGCTGGAAAAGCGGGTGACTGCCATGCGGGGCGGCTACCTGTGTCTGGATGTCCTTGACTGGATGAAACAGAAATGGGATGTGATCGTCCTGTGCGGCTATTCCTCTCCCACGGTAATGCTGGCCATGGCTTACTTAAAGGCCCGGCGCATCCCCTTCTGGATGGAAGTAGATGGCGGACTGGTCCGCCCGGATTCCAAGGCAAAGTACCTGTTTAAAAGAACACTGGTCCGCAGCGCCAGCGGCTATCTCAGCACCGGAAAAGCCACCACCAACTATCTGGTTCACTACGGTGCTGCGCGGGAAAAGGTTAATGAGTACCCCTTTTCCTCTTTACACGAAGCAGATTTACCGGAGACTGCCCTGACTCCAGCGGAAAAAGCGGCGCTCCGGCAGGAAATGGGCCTTTGCCAGGGAAAAATGATCCTCTCCATTGGCCAGTTCATTCACCGTAAGGGCTTCGATGTTCTGCTGCGCTCTGCGGCAAAGCTGCAGCCTGACGTACACATCTACATCGTCGGTGGCGTTCCCACAGAAGCGTATCAGCAAATGTGCCGGGAGCTGGGGCTTCGGAATATCCATTTTGAAGGATTCATGCCCAAGGATCAGCTCTTGAAGTATTATCAGGCGGCAGACCTGTTTGTCCTGCCTACCCGGGAAGACATCTGGGGCCTCGTCATCAACGAGGCTATGGCCTACAGCCTTCCTGTCATCACCACAGACCGCTGTGTGGCAGGTCTGGATCTGGTGGAGAACGGTGTCAACGGCTATATCGTCCCGGTGGAGGATGCCGATGCACTGGCGGAAAAAATCAATACCCTGTTTACACAGGACTGGACCGAAATGGGACAGGTTTCCTGGGAAAAGATCCAGCCCTATACCATAGAAAATATGGCGAAGACCCATATGGAAATTTTTGAAACTGTAGCCCTGTAACGACGGAGGTGCCCTATGGTCGGTATGAATCCCAAAATCAGCATTCTGATTCCTGTCTATAATGGCGAAGCCACCATCGGCAGGGCAGTCCGCTCTGTTCTGGCTCAGGACGAAACCGATTTGGAGGTCATTGTGGTAAATGATGGCTCTACCGACGGTACGGCTGCCCTTCTGGATGAGATTGCTGGGGAAAATCCTAACGTTCTGCCGATCCATCAGAAAAACGGCGGCGTCAGCAAAGCCAGAAACACAGCTCTGGAGCACGCCACGGGAGAATACCTGATGTTTTTGGATGCCGATGATGAATTGGCACCGGGAATTTTGCGTAAGACTCTGGTGCTGGCGAAGAACCATGACTGCGATATCGTAGCCGGTACCTGTATTCGGATCCGTCCCGATGGCAGCAGCTTCCTGTCGGATATGCCCATTGCAGAAGTCCCCACCATCTGGCAGGGGGAGGAAGCGCTGTGCGCATCCTTGCGGGACCATCCTTCCACCTATGCGGTATGGGCCAAGCTCTACCGCCGGGAGGCCATCGGGGAAACACGCTTTGTGGAAGGAAAAAAGCTCCATGAGGACAGCTTCTTTCTGTTTGAGATCCTGCAAAAGGATCTGAAAATGGTAGTGACAAAGCTTCCCATAGTCCATTACCACCTGACCCAATCCAGTGCATCCCGAGCTGCATTTTCGGAAAAATTTCTGGATATGTTATATTTTGCCCAGAGGAAACTGGAAATCATTGAAGAAAAGTATCCCCATCTTATCCCGCTGGGGAAGAATGTTTTGGTAAAGGCCAATATGGCACTCTTGAAAACCATGTGGTCCGCCAAGGGAGAAGCCTACAAAAAACTGGAAAAACAGTGCCAGAAAACCATTCGAGAAAACGGTAAGTATTTTATCCCGGCCATTAAGGTGGATAAGATCCTGTTCCTGTTTGTTCGCTTGCATCTATTCTGGCTGTATAAAGGGATCTACCGACTGCTGCGGGGAAGATAACCGGCAGCACGATGGAGCCTTTGGCAGAGAAAGGAAGATAGGAAAATGAACGAAAACCCTTTGATCAGCATCATCGTTCCGGTGTATAAGGTAGAAGACTATCTTTCCCGCTGTGTGGATTCTCTGCTGGATCAGACCTATGACAATCTGGAGATCATTCTGGTGGATGACGGCTCTCCCGACAGCTGCGGGGCTATCTGTGATGCCTATGCTGCACGGGATCGCCGCGTTCGGGTGATCCACAAGAAAAACGGAGGCCTAAGCAGTGCCCGGAATGCAGGCATCGATGTGGCACGAGGAGACTATCTGGGCTTCGTAGACAGCGACGACTGGGTGGATGTTCATACCTACGAATGGCTGCTTACCATGGCGTTGGAGGAAAACGTGAAGCTGGTCTGTGCTGGCCGCTACGACTATAACAGCGGAACAGGGGAGAAGACCATTGGCCTGTGCCCACCAAAGCGAGAGGTGATCTCCGGTGGGGAGCTGGCGAAGCGCATTTTCCTCTGGGACAATGTGGACTCTGCCGCATGGGACAAGCTGTACCACCGCAGCCTGTTCCGGGAGCTTCGCTATCCCTTGGGGGTAGTCAGTGAGGACCTTCCTGTGACCTACCGGGCTGGTTTGGAAGCAGGACGGGTAGGTATGCTTGACCGGCCGGTATACTACTATTTCCACCGGGAGGGCAGCATCACCACGGCAGCGGTATCGGAAAGATCCTTCCAGCCCAGCAGCAACACCAGACAGGTGCTGGAGTATGTTCGCCGGGAGAATCCGGAACTGCTGGACTATGCGACAGCCTTTCATATCAGCCATTTGGGTTACATCTGCACCGTGACGGAATTGGCAGGCAAAGAGGCTATGCAGCGCTTTCGTACACAGTATGACCAGAAGCGCCGGGAGCTGCGCAGCTTCCTGCCGTTCATCCTGCGAAGCCCTCTGATCAAAAAGAAGGATCGCCTGACGTGGATCACGATTAGCTTTGGCTGCTATGGCTTTTTACGAAAACTGTACCATATGGGCCGTTGACCCATCTTAATTTCTTTCGCATCACCGGGAGTCACTATGAAGAATAAAAACAGGATCACCCTTTTGAATTTTTTGAGCAACCTTCTCCTGCGGGGAATATCTATTTTTTCCGCACCGATCTTCTCCCGGCTTCTGGGTACCAGCGGTTTTGGTGTTGTGTCGGTGTATAACATCTGGACCCGGATCCTTGGTGTTGCAGTGCCTATGCAGAGCAACCTGACACTGGTCAACGCCCGGGTGGAATATCCCGAGGACCAGCAGGATGCTTACCAGTCCTCTGTATTGACCATGTCAATGCTGGGCTTTGCGGCGGCAGCGGTATTGGGGACCTTGTTCTTAAAGCCGATCTCCGGCTTTTTAAACCTGCCGGGTTTTTTGATTTATTTGATGCTTCTGCAGGCCTTTGGCAACTTTGCAACCTCCTTTGCAGGTTCCAAATACACCTATGAATTTAAGGCTGGAAGAAATCTGCTGCTGTCTGTTGGCATCACACTGGCTTCACTGACTTTGTCCCTGATTCTGGTGCTGAGCCTTCCTCAGGAGGACCGGTACTTAGGACGGATCTGGGGCAATGTCATTGTCTATGCAGGTCTGGGCGCTATTTTAGCAGTTGGCGTTCTTCGCCGGGGACGGACCTATTTCCGACCGGATTACTGGAAATTCTGTCTGACACTGGCACTCCCCATGGTGTTTTACAGCTTGTCGGATATGATGCTGGCTCAGAGTGACCAGATCATGCTCCAAACCATGCTGGATAGCACCAGCGTGGGCCTGTATAGTCTCGCCTATACCTTTTCCAATGTGCTGTTCACTATTTTCCATTCCCTGAACAATACATGGGCACCCTTCTTCTTTGAGGACATGAAGCACGGGGAAACAGAAAAGGTCCGTTCCAGTGCTGTCAATTTCTTAGAATTGTTCACCATTTTGGCCATGGGCTTTGTCCTGTTGGCACCGGAGGTGTTCAGCATCTATGCCGGACGGGATTTCTGGAGTGGTATGAGCTTGATCCCTCTGTTTTCCGCGGGATATTATCTGAATTTTTTATGCACCTTTCCGGTGAACTATGACTATTACCACAAGCAGAATAAGGCTGTTGCTGTCATCACCATTTCCTGTGCCCTTGTAAATTTGGGACTGAATTACCTGCTGATCCGGGCCTTCGGTGTTGTGGGGGCGGCGCTGGCTACCACTCTTTCCCATCTGCTGCAGCTGATTTTACATCATCTCTATGCAAGCTGTATCTTGGGAAAAGGGGAGTATCCTTATCCTGTGAAGCTCTGGGGCGGCTATGGACTGGCGTTTCTTGCTGTGTTTGCCCTGAGTTATCTGATTCCCGACTACTGGCTGGCCCGTTGGGGACTAGGTGCGGTTCTGGGCCTCTGGGAATTGACCCGGATTCGCAAACGCCGCGGCTTGCTGTAAGATAGGAGAAATACTATGCACATCATCTACTCGGTAGCTACCTGTTCTGCGCAGGTATACCGGCAGCTTTTTGCCCACACCAAGCTGAAGCCTGCTTACCAATCTCAAAAATACCACCGCCTCCTGATCGAGGGTCTTGCCTCCCACACGGAAGTGGATGTGGTAGCAACGCCTCCGGTAAACCGCGCCTGTCTGGAGAAAAGTATGGTGCACCTGCCTAACCACGAAGAGGGCGGTGCGTATTATCACCATATTACGGCTGTTCGCAATCCTTATCTAAAAGGCCTTATCATGGCCTGCGGAACCTTTTTCCACACCCTTCGACTTGCCCGTAAGGACAGTGTGGTCATCGTAGACTGCCTGAACCGGGTAGTATCCACCAGCGCTCTGCTGGCAGCCAAACTCCGAGGCATCTGCTGTGTGGGCATCGTCATGGACCTGCCCGATATGTTCTCTAACGGAAAAAAGTTTTACACAGCTTGGGGCAACTGGGTGATTTCCCACTGTACCGATTATATCGTTCTGACAGAAATGATGAACGATTACATCAATCCTACTGGCAAGCCTCATGTGGTACTGGAAGGGCAGTCGGACATTGCAATGCGTGGCCGAGAGCCTTCTATGGAAATGAAGCAATCTCCCCGGGTGGTGCTGTATGCAGGCGGTGTCAGCCGCCAATATGGTGCGGAAATTATGACGGAAGGCTTTCGCTTGGCCAATGTTCCCAATTCCCAGCTTCATATCTACGGTCCCGGCGATTATGTGGAGGAATTGCAGGCAATTTCTCAGGAAGATCCAAGAGTCTTTTATGGCGGAATGCTGCTGAATACGCAAATCGAGGAAAAAGAGCAGCAGGCGACCCTGCTGATCAATCCCCGTCCGACCCATGAGGAATTTATCAAATATTCTTTCCCGTCCAAGACCATGGAATACATGGCCTCTGGTACGCCTGCACTAACAACGCGGATTCCCGGTATTCCCAAGGACTATGAGCCGCACCTGTATTTTATCGATGAAGAGACTGTTGAGGGTGTAGCACACGCCCTGACAGAGGCGCTGTCTCATTCTGATGAGGAGCTGTTTGCCAAGGGCTGCGCAGCCAGAGATTTTATCCTCAATACCAGAAACAATGTTATTCAAGCGGGCAAAATTCTGGACATGCTGAAGAAAGGAACGTGATACTCATGAAACTGCTTTGGGTCTGCAACACGGTTCCCGGAGAAGTTCAGACAAAAATCAGCGGCGGAAGCGGCAGCGCCTATTGGATCGATCATGTTCTCAGTGATGTGCGCAAGCGGCAGATCCCGCTGCACATTCTCTGCCGGGGCGGTGAGGGAAAAGGTGTGTTGGATGAAAACTGCAGCTTCTGCCTGTTCCCGCAGCTGCCGCCCCAGCAGTATTCCAACCAGCTGGAAGACCTGTTTTTTCAGGAATTGCAAGATTTTCAGCCGGATGTGATCCATATCTGGGGCTCAGAGTATGCCCATACGTTGGCAATGGTGAATGCCGCGGAGAAAGCAGGAAAGCTGGACCGTACCATCATCAGCATTCAGGGACTTTGCTTTATTTACGACCGGCATTACTATGAAGGCGTGCCGCTGTCCGTAGTACAGGGCTATACGTTCCGTGACTTTATCCGCAGGGATAATTTGCTGGGCCAGCAGAAGGTCTTTGCGCAGCGGGGCGCGCTGGAAAAGCAAGCGCTGCAAAAGGTGCGTCATGTCATGGGCAGAACCGATTGGGACCGGGCCTGCGTGGAAAGTATCAATCCCACAGCGCAGTACCATTTCTGCAATGAGACCCTGCGGGAACCCTTTTATCAGGACAGCTGGTCCTATGAAGCCTGCCAAAAGCATAGAATTTTTGCGTCCAGCTGTTCCTATCCCATCAAGGGATTCCACTATCTGCTGGAAGCGTTTGCAAAGCTTCTGGAAAAGTACCCCGATGCGACCTTGGCAGTTCCCGGAAAGGACTTCCGGAATGTCAGCACCCTGCAGAAACGCCTGCGGGAAGGCAGCTATGACCGTTATCTGCGCAAATTGGTGGAAAAATACCATCTGGAAGACAAGGTGGAAATTCTGGGTGCCCTCTCTGCCCACCAGATGAAGGAGCAGTACCTTAAGGCAAACGTCTTTGTGCTGCCCTCTACCATTGAAAATTCTCCCAATTCCATGGGTGAGGCTATGCTGCTGGGGGCACCCACTGTGGCGGCAGACGTGGGCGGTGTCAGCACCATGCTGAAGCATTACGAAGAGGGGTTCGTCTATCAGTCTACAGCCCCCTATATGCTGGCACATTATGTGGACCGTGTTTTCTCCATGGAGGCTTCTGCTGAAACTATGGGGCAGGCGGCAGCACAGCATGGCCGGAAAACACATGACCCCGAAGCCAATTTGGAGGCGCTGCTGCACACTTACAGTACGGTGGCAGGAGCGGCCAAAGGAGGGATATGATGGATACCAAGCCCAAAATCAGCGTCATCGTTCCTATCTACAAGGTGGAAGCTTATCTTCCTAAATGTCTGGATTCTCTGGTGGGTCAGACTTACCGGAATTTGGAGATCATTCTGGTAGAGGACGGATCCCCGGACAACTGCGGTGCCATCTGTGATGCCTATGCAGCCAAGGATGCCCGGATTCGTGTGATCCACAAGAAAAACGGCGGTGTCAGTTCTGCACGCAATGCGGGCCTTGCAGCAGTCACCGGGGATTTGATCGGCTTCGTGGATGGCGATGATTTCATTGCACCGGACATGTATGAACGTCTGTACGCCCATATGAGTGGAGATCCTCGTCTGGATGTGGTCTACTGTGCGGCGACCCGGTTTCCGGCACAGGAGCAGCATTTGCATATGGACTATTATCCTACTGGCACTGTGGTTACGGGACGCGAGCTGGCAAGACGGATGCTTCTGGATGAAGTATGCAGTCATATGTGGCTGGCTCTTTACAAGCGATTCTGCTGGGAGGGTATTGTCTTTCCGGAAGGCAGAACCTATGAGGACCTATCCATGACCTACCGGGCATTTTTAAGAGTAGGTTATGTGGGATTCCTGATGGAGCCTCTCTATTATTACCGGATGAACGATGTAAGCATTACCCAGACAGTGAAGCCAAGAAAAAGCTATGATATCTTTCTGGCATTTCAGGATCACTACTATGGCGCACTGGAGTTTTTTCCGGAACTGGCAGATCAATGCTGCGCCAAGGCAGCACAGTTTGCGACCAGCTTGTATTTCCACTATTGCGCAGCCAAGGTGGAGGAACTTGCTTTTGCGATCCCAGAGGTCCAAAGCTTCTTGGATGAACATGAGCAGACTGTCAAACGGGCGTGGAACAATATGCCCCGCAGTCGAAGGCTTGCGGCACGGGTTTACTACCTCAGCCCCGCACTGTTCCGCATGGGAGCCAGATTCCTCTACCTCACCGGTCTGCAAAAGAAGCTGGGTTTCCAGTTAAAATAAACGTTAATTGCGAACCAGTTTTTGCTGGTTCGCAATTTTTGCAAAAACACCCTTTTGGGAATCCACATCTTCCTGCCCTTGCAATCAAGCTTCCGATGGTGTATAATACCATTGGTTTATTATATCTATCGATTCGCCGAAAGGAACGGTCTGGGACGTATGAAGAAAAAAGTATTGTTTGTGGCCACCGTGGTCAAGACCCATATGATGCAGTTTCACATTCCCTATCTGAAGCTGTTTCAGGAAATGGGCTGGGAAACCTCTGTAGCGTCCCGCAATGATTATGAGGACCCAGCTGATTGCCGGATCCCTTACTGCGACCATTACTACGACATTCCCTTCGAGCGGATGCCTTGGAAGCCGGGAAACCTTCGGGCCTACCGGATGCTGAAGGCCATCATTGATAAAGAAAACTACGATATCATCCACTGCCATACCCCGGTGGGTGCCATGCTGGCGCGTCTGGCAGCAGTGGGAGCCAGAAAGAAGGGAACAAAGGTCATCTACACAGCCCACGGCTTCCATTTCTTCACAGGAGCGCCCTTGATCAACTGGCTGGCCTTTTACCCGGCGGAAAAGCTGCTGGCTCCGCTGACGGATGTGCTGATCACCATTAACAAAGAGGACTTTGCCCGGGCACAGAAAAAGATTCGGGCCAAACGATTGGAATATGTCCCCGGTGTGGGCATTGATACCCGCAAATTCCGCCGGGAAGCTATGGATCCCGCTGCCAAGCGCCGGGAACTGGGCTATGGGGAGCATGATTTTCTGATTCTGACTGTGGCGGAAATGACGCCCAATAAGAACCATATCACCATGCTGAAAGCATTGGCCCTTCTGAAGGATCAGACGGAATTTTCCAACATCCATTACCTCATCTGCGGACGGGGCGAAATGTGGGAAAGCTTGGAAAAGAGTGCAAAAGAATTGGGAATTTCCAACCATGTGCATTTCTTGGGATATCGCACCGATGCACCGGAGCTGTACCATTGCAGTGATATGTTTGCCTTTATCAGCTTCCGGGAGGGGTTGTCTGTGGCCTTGATGGAGGCCATGAGCTGCGGTATGCCCATCATGTGCACAAAAATTCGAGGTAATACCGATCTGATCGAGGACGGTGTGTCGGGCCTCTTTACAGAAAACAACCCGGAAGCCGTGGCGGAAAACATTCTGCGGCTTTACCGGGAGGAAGACCTGCGGCAGCGCATTGGTGCCGGGGCCGCGGAAAAGGTCAAGGAGTTTGACGAAGAAAATGTATTGAAGCAGGTGAAGGAAATTTACCTGAGTGTATAAAAAGGAGGCAGAAACATGGCGGGAACACTGATGGTTTCTTTGGATCTGGAACTGTTCTGGGGCATGCTGGACGTATGCTCTCTGGAAGCCTATCAGGAAAACGTGCTGGGGGGAAGACGGGCCATCCCGGAACTGCTGAAGCTGTTCCGAAAATATGATATTCACGCCACATGGGCTGCTGTTGGCTTCCTGTTTGCAGAGGATTATGAGGATTTGCAGCCCTTTCTGCCAAAGGAAAGACCCACCTACGACAACGGTCAGCTGGATGCCTACGCATATCTGGAGACTGTTGGTAAAAATGAAAAGGAGGCCCCCTGCTTTTACGGAGCCTCTCTGATCCGGGAAATTTCCCAATATCCCCATCAGGAGATCGGAACCCATACCTTCAGCCACTATTACTGCCGGGAAGCCGGACAAACGGTGGAGCAATTCGCCTCCGATCTGGAGGCAGCAAAGGCCATTGCCAATGCCCACGGCTATGCGCTTACCTCCGTGATCCTCCCTAGAAACCAGTGTGAGGAGGAATACACCGAGGTGATCCGTTCCTTGGGCTTTACCGCCTACCGGGATGAAGAAAACGACTGGATCCACCGGCGGGTCAAAAACCGGATCCTGATGCGGGGCTTCCGTCTTTTGGATGCCTATTTGCCGCTGACAGGCCATGGGTGCCACGCTGCCAAGTGGGAAAAAGGCCTCTGGAATTTCACGGGCTCCCGGTTGTACCGGCCCATTTTGAAGCCCCTGCAGTTTCTGGAGGGCCTGCGTATCCATCGGATCAAGCGTCAGATGCGCTATGCGGCAGAGCATGATTTGATGTACCACCTGTGGTGGCATCCCCACAATATCGGCACCATGACACAGCAGAATCTGGCCCAGCTGGAAGAACTGTTCCGGTATTTTACACGATTGAAAGAAACCTATGGCATGCAGAGCATGAATATGGCAGAAGCAGCAGAAGCAATGTCCCAGACCCGGGAGACCATTCATAAGAAATATGGTTTGCAAAACCGGGATGAAAATAAGGGATAACGAAAGAGGAGGACGCGGCCATGAAAGTGCTGCATGTATTAAATTCCAGAATCTACTCCGGCGCAGAAAAGGTTGCCTGTCAGATCATCCAGTCCTTCCGGGAGGATGGGGTGGAAATGGTCTATACCAGCCCGGAAAGTGACATCGTTGCGAAGATGCTTGCAGAGCAGCAGGTGACTTATCTTCCCATGGAATCCATGAGCGTGAGTAATCTGAAGCGCATCATCCGGCAGGAGAAGCCGGACCTGATCCATGCCCACGATATGCGGGCCAGCTTTTTCAGTGCCCTGTGCTGCGGAAAGCTCCCCCTGATTTCCCATATCCATAACAATGCCTACGATGCCCGGGGACTCAGCCCCAAAACTGTGGCTTACTTACTGGCAGGATTTAAAGCAAAGCACATTCTCTGGGTATCCAATAGCTCCTTTGAAGGCTATGCCTTTCACAAGCTCTTTGCAAAAAAGAGCAGTGTTCTGTACAATATCATCGACGCTGACCAGATTTATGACAAAAAGGAAAGCGATGAAAACACCTACGATTTTGATATGATCTATGTAGGTCGCCTGACCTATCAGAAGGACCCTCAGCGGCTGATGCGGCTGTGCGCCCGGTTAAAGGAAAGTAAGACTGACCTGAAGGTGGCCATTGTAGGCACCGGTGAGCTGGAAGCAGAGGCAAAGGCTCTTTGCGCAGAATTGGGCATCACAGAAAACGTCCGATTCCTCGGTTTCCAGAGAAACCCTATCAAAATGGTGAGCGACAGCAAAGCCATGATCCTGACCTCCCGCTGGGAAGGAACCCCCATGTGCGCACTGGAAGCCATGGCCCTGGGAACCCCGGTGGTCAGCACCCCCTCTGACGGCATGAAGGATCTGATCGACGACGGCATCAACGGCTACCTGACCGATGACGATGCCGTGATGGCAGAAAAACTGCTGAAGATCATGAATGATCCAACTCACCGGGCAGAGCTTTCCCGTAATACGAAGGAAAAGTTCGCAAAAATCAACGATGCACCCAAATATAAAGCAGCCATTGCGGATTGCTACCGGTAAAGGTAAAATATGAAGATTGTACAAGTCATTCCTTATTTCTGCTTCGGCGGTGCGGAAACCATGTGTGAAAATCTGTGCTATGCCCTGAAAAAAATGGGGCAGGAGGTTGTGGTGGTTAGCTTATATGCAGAGCATACCCCCATATCCGACCGTATGGAGCAGGCTGGGATCCGAATCCGATATCTGGACAAGAAACTGGGCCTAGATATTTCCATGGTCCCCAAACTGACGAAAGTGTTTCGGGAAGAAAAGCCTGATGTGGTGCACACCCATTTGGATGTCATCAAATATGCCGTAGCGGCTGCCAAATTGGCAGGAGTGAAGCGGTGTGTCCATACGGTTCATAGTGTGGCCCATAAAGAAGCGGAAGGTCGGGCGCAAAAGATCATCAATTCTGTGTATTATAAGCTGGGCTGGTCGGTGCCGGTGGCGCTGAGTCCGGAGGTTCAGGAGACCATAGTTGCGTTTTATGGCCTGAATAGACAAAATGTTCCGGTGATTTACAATGGTGCAGATCTTTCTCGATGTCTTCCAAAGGAGCAGTATTCCTTGTCAGAGCCAATACAGATTCTCCATGTGGGCCGTTTCGATGTACCTAAAAATCATGCAGGTTTGTTGAAGGCTTTCCAAATGCTGCGCAAGAAGAATCCAGCATGCCAGCTGCATCTGGTAGGTGACGGTGAATTGCGTCCGCAAATTGAGCAGCTGACGAGAGAATTGGACCTGCTAGATTCTGTCGTATTCCACGGTATGCAGGCGCAGGTACAACCTTATCTGCAGGCTGCGGATATTTTTGTGCTGCCATCGCTTTATGAAGGCATTCCCATGACCATTATCGAAGCCATGGGAACAGGGCTTCCTATTGTGGCTTCTGAGGTGGGCGGAATCCCGGACCTTGTGCACAACGGAGAAACGGCCCTGCTGATTCCATGTGAAACGGATGCTATCTGGAAGGCCTGTCTGACGCTGATAGAAGATACTGCCCTGCGGAAAAAGCTGGGAACAAATGCCAAGCGAGCCAGTGAAAAATTCTCCGCAGACCATATGGCAGCGGAATATTGCAAGATTTACAAACAGTAAAGGGAGAATCGATGAGCGTGGAACGAATCACAGTCGTTGTACCAACCTATAATAATGCCCCCTATCTGAAGCGCAGTCTGGACAGTCTTCTTGCCCAGACTTATCCAGCTTTAGAGATCATTGTGGTAAACGACGGTTCTACCGATGATACCAGATCGGTATTGGCGGATTATGTGGCCAAGCATCCGTCTGTAAAAGTTATCCACAAGGAAAATGGCGGTGTCACCTCTGCCCGCCTGCGGGGCGTAGCGGAGGCTGCCGGTGAGTGGATCGGCTTTATGGATGGCGATGATGTTATTGAACCGCAGATGTATGCACGTTTGATGGAAAATGCCTATGCTTGTGGTGCGGATATTTCCCACTGCGGCCATCAGATCTGGTTTTCGGATGGTAGAATAGAATCCGTCCATGGAAATGGGGTCTTGCGCATACAGGGCCATAAAGAGGGCCTGACGGATCTTCTGGAGAATGAAGTGGACGGCAGTTTGTGCATTAAGCTGTTTCACAAAGCGCTATTCGATGGCTTGTCAGAATGGATGGATCCTTCTATCCGAAATAATGAAGATTTCCTAATGAACTATTATCTGTTTGATAAGGCTCGGAAATCGGTCTTTGAGGGGATATGTCCCTATCACTACATGCTGCGAAATGGCTCCGCTTCCTGTAACGGTATTACCGAAAACAGCATTTTTGATCCGATTCGGGTTAGAAGGATTCTGCTGGAAACCTGCACCTTAGAAATGCGGGATGCAGTTCGGCAGGCGTTGCTTCGGAATCTGCTGTTCGCCTATGCCCAGCTTACGGTAGCCCCGGATCGGAAAAAGCTGGGAGATTTCTGCCAGCGGGTGCGAAGCCAGCTTTGCACAGAGCGGGAGCATTTCCATCTGCTCTCGTTACGAAACCGGATCCTAGCAGAGATGATCTGCAAAGCCCCATGGTCCTTCCATATCGCATACCGTGTTTTTGTAGCGCTTTTCCAGCGGGAAGAGCAGCATTAAGGAGAATAGAATGAAACCCAAAAGTATGCTGTTTGTCTGCTATGGTCTGGGGATCGGCGGCATTGAAAAATGTCTTGTGAATCTACTAAATACCCTTCCGGAAGAACACTACGACGTGGATTTGCTGGTCATGGACCCGATCTATGATATGCTGCCTCATATCCGCAGAAAAATCCACATGGTGGATCCTTTTGACTATACCCTGAATACGGAGATCACCATGCAGGAGATCCGTAAGCGAGGCGGTTTTTTCAAACATCGGGATAAGCTGCTGCCGTATTTGATCCACCGCGTTCGGATCAAACTAGGATTGCCGCTGTGGGTACAGTTCAAACCTCTTGAAAAGTGCTATGACATTGCCGTTGCCTATTCTCAGAATGGCCTTGGCCCATATTATGTGGCAGATAAGGTGCAGGCAAAGCGGAAAATCCTCTGGTACCATAATGGTACTTATGAGCGCACGGGTAAGGAATACGGATTAGACCGGCGATACTATGGAAAATACAACACGATAGTAGCCGTGTCTGAAGATTGTGCGAAAAATCTGCGGGGAAAATTCCCGGAACAGCAGGATAAAATCATAGTCCTGCACAATATCTGCGATGTACAGGATATCCAAGAAAAGGCGCAGGCATTTTTTCCTGACTCTTTTTCTGCGGATAAAATACACATTGTCACTGTGGGACGGCTGTCCAAAGAAAAGGGTGCATATTTGGCTCTGGATGCCTGCCGGATTCTCCGGGAAGCAGGATATAACATCTGCTGGCATTGGGTAGGCAGCGGCCCGCAATGGAAAGAAATGCAGGAGAAGATCCTGCTGTCAGGCATGGAAGATTCCTTCCTGCTGGAAGGAAATCAGAATAACCCGTATCCCTATATTTCCAATGCATATATTTATGTACAGCCTTCTTTTTATGAGGCTTATTCCACAACTGTAACAGAAGCAAAGGTGCTTTTCCGTCCCATTGTGGCAACGGATGTTGGGGGTATGCACGATCAATTGAAGCAGGGAAAATCTGCATTCATTGTACCGATTGACGCAGAGGCCATTGCCCACAGCATTCGGACATTGCTGGATCAGAAGGAGCTGTGCGCTTCTTTCTCACAAGTCCTGAAACAAGAGCATTTCCGCCCTCAGGAAATATTGGCGGAGTATGAGCGCACCGTATTTGCATGAGGTGAATCTATGAAGAAAACCATCAGCATCATTGTCCCTGTCTATAATGCAGAGAAAACACTGCGCCGATGCGTAGATTCTCTGACCGGGCAGAGCTATAGCAATATCGAAATATTTCTTGTCAATGACGGCTCAAAGGATGCTTCTTTACTCCTTTGCCGGGAGCTGGCAGAGGAAGATGAAAGAATTCATATAATAGATAAACCCAATGGCGGCGTTTCTTCCGCCAGAAATGCGGGCTTGGATGCTGCTTGCGGGGAGTATATCATGTTCTGCGACAGTGATGACTGGGTTGCTCCTCATTGGTGCGAATCTATGCTTTACCACCATAAATCAGGATATATGCCTGTTTGCGCAATCGCTGTAGACGAGGCAGAAGCTATGGCACAGGATGCAGCGGTACAGGTTATCCCGCGGAATACCTTTCTCCATTACCATTCCGTGATGAGTGCACCGTTTAATAAAATTTATGAGAGGGCAATCATCGAGGAAAACGGGTTGCGCTTTTCCACAGAATTACGTCTGGGAGAGGATTTTGTTTTCGTATTAGAATATTTATGCTGTATTCAAGGCGACGTGGTTTTGCTGCCTGAACGGCTATATTACTATGATGTCTCTACGGAAGGATCTTTGTCCAAACGCAGCGCCACAATGGCGCAGTGTGACCTGTTTTATCACCGCCTGACGGCTGCCATGGAAACGCTGGGTGCCACAGATGAAAAGAGTATTTACAACCGGGACTGGCATGTGATGACCCAATTTGAAAATATGTTGATTGCATCTGCAGAAGACAAAACTATGACGTTCTGCCAGAAAATGAAACTTGCGAAAGAGATTGGTGCACTGGAATCCTTTCGTACAGTCAGCGGACATGTCATTACATGGGAAAATCCTCTTTTTTCGTGGCTATTGGATAAGAAGTTTGCCCGCTGTATCATGCTGTACCTGATTTTGCGGACTTGGAAAGCTAGAATTTGTTCGCCCAATAGATCTTGATTTGGGCAAGGAGGATATCTCTTTGGAATCTCAAAACAATGACAACTTAAAGCGCAGTGCCTTTGGCAGTATGTTCTGGAAATTTGCAGAGCGAATCTGTGCACAATTGGTTTCGCTGATCGTTTCCATCATTTTGGCCCGAATGCTGGTGCCGGAGGACTACAGTGTTGTCAGCATTGTGGCAATTTTCTTTGCCTTCTGCTATGTGTTTATTTCCGGCGGTATGAATACCGCTCTGATTCAGAAGAAAAATGCGACAGTGGAGGATTACTCTGCGGTCCTGTATTTGAATCTTGTCATAGCCGCACTGCTGTACAGTATCATTTGTGTTTCTGCGCCCCTGATTGCACAGCTGTATGCGAAGCCTCAGCTGGTTCCTATTTTTCGGGTGATGGGATTGACCTTTTTTCCCAGTGCACTGAAGTCCGTGCTCAGTGCCTACATTGCCAGCACGCTGGACTTTAGAAAATTCTTTCTTTCGACCATTATTGGAACCGCAATCTCTGCAGTAGTAGGTCTTGCAGTGGCCTTTGGTGGTTATGGCGCATGGGCATTGGTGGCGCAGGAAATGACCAATACCTTCATCGATACACTTGTGCTGTATTTGACGACACGGCTCAAGTTTGTGAGAAGCTTTTCTCTGGACCGGATCAGATCCCTGTTTGCCTATGGTTGGAAAATGATGGTCACATCTGTTATTACCGTGGCCTATGACCAGCTTAGTCCCCTGATCGTGGGCCTGAAATTCACCCCTGCTGATCTGGCATATTACAACAAAGGAAAAACTTTTCCCGGACTGATCAACAATACCATCAGTGATACGCTTGCCAATGTACTTTTTCCGGTGATGGCAAAGGTTCAGGACAACAAAGAGGATGTGCTGAACATTACAAGGCGCTATGTGAAAGTATCTTCCTATGTAATGTTCCCGGTGATGCTGGGCCTGTTTGCAGTATCTGAGAATTTTATCCGCGTGCTTCTGACGGATAAATGGCTTCCGGCTGTGGCATATCTCCAGATTTTTGCGGTCTTCTACATGTTCGATCTGGTGCAGGTAGGAAGCCTGCAGGCTATTAAGGCGATTGGAAGAAGTGACATTATTCTTCGGCTGGAGATCATGAAAAAAGTGGTATACCTTACCATCGTTGTGCTGTTCCTGCTGTTTTCCCACAATCCAGAAATATTTGCATTTTCTGCACTGCTCTGCATGGCAGCCTCTGTGGTGATCGATACCTATCCCAACCGGAAGCTGCTGGGATACCGTTATCGGTATCTGCTGGCAGATGTGCTGCCCAATCTGCTGATCTCTATCATGATGGCGGGTGCTGTGCTGTTGGTTGGGCAATGGAACATGCCGGTGCTTATGCTTTTGCTGCTGCAGATCCTGACGGGTGTGGTATTGTATGTGGGACTAAGCCTTCTAACAAAAAATGAAAACTTCCGCTATCTTCTGTCATTCCTTCTGGAATTTATGGGAAGAGGAAAGTGAAGGGTTTGCTGCAAAATACAGAAATCTATCGATAGAATCTATGGGGCGGATAATATCCGCCCCTACATCATCCGCAGGATGCAGACAATTCCATAATTTAAGGGGCTGTTGCGTTATTTTGCAACAGCCCCTTCTGGACAATTAGAAAGAACCCCCTTGCATTCTGGAACCTTTTGGCGTATAATAAATTGAATTATTATCTTTTATCATGAGGTAAGTCTGTGTATCTGAAATCACTTCAATTGCAGGGATTCAAATCCTTTCCGGACAAAACATTGATCCGGTTTGGTGATGACATCACTGCCATCGTCGGCCCCAACGGCTCCGGTAAATCGAATATTTCCGATGCCATCCTCTGGGTCATGGGCGAGCAGAGCAGTAAGACACTCCGCGGCGCCAAGATGGAGGATGTGATCTTTGGCGGCACCCAGAAGCGTGCGGCTGTGGGCTTCGCAGAAGCGACCCTGACGCTGGACAATTCGGACCGGGCCCTTCCTTACGATGCCGACGAGGTCATGGTCACCCGGCGCTTCTACCGCAGCGGTGACAGTGAATTTTACATTAACAAGCAATCTGCCCGGCTGCGGGATATCCATGAACTGTTCATGGATACCGGTCTGGGACGGGAGGGCTACTCCAATATCGGTCAGGGCCGCATCGATGAGATCCTTTCCTTAAAAAGCGGCGACCGCCGTGAGATCTTTGAGGAGGCTGCCGGTATTTCCAAGTACCGCCACCGCAAGGAGGAGACCGAGCGGAAGCTCCAGCATACCGAAGACAATCTGCTGCGTATCGGCGACAAGGTTTCCGAACTGGAATTGCAGCTGGAACCCCTGAAGGTCCAATCTGAAAAGGCCAGAAAGTATCTGGAACTAAAGGATGAACTGAAGGGCGTGGAGGTGGCTGTCTGGCTGGACACGCTGGAAAAGCTGTCCGCTGCCGCCAAGAAGGCAGAGGAGGATTATGCTTCCGCTTCCTTTGTTTTGCAGCAGGCCCACGATGAACTGGAAGCCCTGTACCGAAAGACCGAAGAAATGGGCGAGCTCCTGCGGACCCGGGACGGGGAACTGGAAACCGTCCGCTTAAAGGCAAACATGCTCTCTGCTACCCACCAGCAGCTGGATGGACAGATGGCTGTTTTGCAGGGAAATGTAGAAAACAACAATGCCAACATTGCCCGGATCGAAGAGGAACTGAAGGGACAGGAGGACCGCAGCGGCGGTATTGTGTCTCAGATCGATCAAACCAAAACCAGAGTGGCGGAAATTGAAGCCACCCTTTCCGAACGGCGCAAGTCTTTGGAGGCGCTGCAGCAGAAGCTGACGGAAATGACCGCCAGCGCGCAGGGCATCACCCGGCAGTATTTGGAGCTGCGGGGGAAAGAATCCTCCCTTGCTGCGGATATTGCAGGCCGTCAGGCCGATGTCCGGGGCTTGGAGGAAAGCATGGTGCAGACGCGCCAGCGTATGGAGCAGATCAGCAGCGATCTGGCAGCCGGAGCTTCCCGCCGTCACGAGGCCCAGACCAATCTGGAAGACAGCCGCAGGGAGCTACGCCGGGCACAGGAAAATGTGACCGCTGCCAATAATACCATCGCAGGCTATACCCTGCGTCAGAATACCCGGTTAAAACGCCGGGATGACTTGCAAAGCAGCCTGCGGGAAATGAACCAGAAGCTGGATTCCGTCACCGCCAAGGCCCGGGTCTTCCGTGCCATGGAGCGGGATTTTGAAAGCTATAACAAGGCGGTCCGTATGGTCATGCAGGAAGCCCAGCGGGGCGCTCTGCGCAATGTCCATGGCCCCGTATCCCGCCTGATCCGCACGGAGGACAGCTATACTGTTGCAATTGAGATCGCACTGGGTGCTGCCATGCAGCAAATCGTAGTAGGAAGCGAGCAGGATGGCAAGGCAGCCATTTCCTATCTGAAGCGTACCGGCGGCGGTCGCGCCACCTTCCTGCCCATGAGCAATATTCAGGGCCGTTCCTTGCAGGAAAATGGTCTGGAAAGCTGCCGCGGCTTCGTTGGTATCGCTTCCCAGCTGGTGACTGCGGACACCATGTACCGGGGCATCGTGGACAATCTGCTTGCCCGGACCGTTATTGTGCAGGATATGGATGCGGCCATCCATATGTCCCAGAAATATAAAAACCGCTTTAAGATCGTCACCCTGGACGGTCAGGTCATGAACCCCGGCGGCTCCATGACCGGCGGCTCCGTCAATAAGGATGCGGGTATCCTGTCCCGTGCCAACGAGCTGGAAAAGCTGACTGCTCAGGAAAAGAAGCTGCAGCAGGATAAGCTGGTAACGGAAGCGGAGCTGCAGGAAGCCCAGCGCCAATGCGATCAGGTGGAGTTTCAGATGAACACCGCCCGGGATCAGCTGCGTGAAGCCGAAGATCAGGTGCTGCGCTTGGAAGGCCTTGAAAAGCAGTATGAAATTCTGCTCAATGCCATTGTGGAAGCAGAAAGCTCTGCCCAGCGGGAAAAGGATGCTCTGAACGACCGGGACCGCTCCGACCGGGAGCGCTATGCTGCCCAGCAGGCCAAGATTCAGGTCTACAGCCAGCAGCTGACGGAAACCCGGGAAAAGCTGCAATTGCTGGAAGGAAGCCAGACAGAAGCAGCGGAAGCCACTGCGTCCATTACGGAATCCATGACGGCTCTGAAAACCGAAGAGGCGGCACTGGAAGCAGAACGCTCCACAGCACTGACCCATATGGAGGACCTGCAAAACCTCCGTTCCGCTATGGAAGGGGACCGGGAAAAGAAAGAAGCCTTGATGGATGCCATCCGGACAGACAATGACCGGCTCAGGACAGAAATTCAGCAGCTTAAGCAGCGCCAGCTGGAAAATGACGCAGAAAGTGCCCAGATGAACCTCACCATGCAGGAAACGCTGCAAAGCCGGGCCGAAGCGGAAGCTTCCAAGACCCGCTCCGAGCGGGAGGCACAGGAGAAAAATAAGGATATCCTCAACATGGAGCGCGCCTGCGCCCTGTTGGAGCAGAAGAAGGTCACCTCCTCTATGGAGGAGCGGCAGATCATCGATAAGCTGTGGGATTCCTACGGCCTGACCCCCGGCACCGCTTCTGAGCACCGGGGCGAAATTGAAAATGTGACCGCCGGCAACCGCCGTGCTGCAGAGCTGAAACGGAAAATCGCAGCTCTTGGCACGCCAAATCTGGGCGCCATTGAGGAATATGCCCGTGTCAACGAGCGTTACACCTATCTGGCAGAACAGCGGGACGATGTGCTGAACTCCAAACGGGAGCTGGAAAGCATCATCCGCAACATTACCGCAGAAATGACCACGATTTTTGTCACCGAATTTACCAAGATCGACCATCATTTTGGTGTGGTCTTCGAGGAAATGTTCGGCGGCGGCAAGGGCCAGTTGATTTTGGAGGACCCGGAGAATCCTTTGACCTGCGGTATCGAGATCCGTGTCCAGCCTCCCGGAAAGCAGGTGAAAACCATCACACTGCTCTCCGGCGGCGAAAAGGCCTTCGTGGCAACGGCACTGTACTTCGCCATTTTGAAGGTCCGTCCCACGCCCTTCTGTTTGCTGGACGAGATCGACGCAGCACTGGATGACCGGAACGTGGAACGCTTCGCAAAGTATCTTCACAATCTGGCAAAGGCTACCCAGTTTATCGTCATTACCCACCGCCGCGGCACCATGGAAGCTGCCGACGTGCTCTACGGTGTCACCATGCAGGAGCAGGGCGTTTCCAAGCTGCTGCGTCTGGACCTGAATCAGATGGAAGAATATCTGGGTATTGTTGAATAAAAAATGTAGGGGGCGGCGACCTCGACACCCCGAAGAGGTAGACTCCTGCGAATTTTCCGGAGAATACGTGAAATTGGAATACCCTAATGCACGGGACGTCGAGGACGCCGTCCCCTACGATAAGAAAGGAATATATCAATGGGATTTTTTGATAGAATCAAGGCGGGATTGACCAAGACCCGGGATGCCCTGAACGATACGCTGGGCAATGTCTTTACCGCCAATGAGATCGACGACGATTTTTATGATGAACTGGAAGAAAGTCTGGTTCTGGCAGATTTGGGTGTAGACACGGCTCTGAAGGCCGTGACCCGGCTGCGTTACAAGATCAATAACAATAATATTAAGACAGTTGCACAGGCCAAGGAAGCTTTGAAGGAGATCTTGGTGGACATGCTGAACGTAGGCGACACCCAGCTGAACATCAGCACCAAGCCTGCGGTGATCCTTGTCATCGGTGTCAACGGTGTGGGTAAGACTACCACCATCGGCAAGATCGCCAAGCAGCAGGTAGAATCCGGTAAGAAGGTGCTGCTGGTTGCCGGCGATACCTTCCGTGCCGCCGCAGCCGACCAGCTGGAAATTTGGGCAGAGCGCAGCGGCGCTTCCATCGTTCGCCAAAATGAAGGTGCAGACCCTGCTTCTGTGGTGTTTGACGGCATCCAGTCCGCCAAGGCAAAGGATGTGGATGTCATCATCATCGATACCGCAGGCCGCCTGCACAACAAGGCCAACCTGATGAACGAACTGAACAAGATCAGCCGCATCGTCAACCGGGAACTGCCTGATGCAGCCAAGGAGGTCCTGCTGGTTCTGGACGGCACCACCGGCCAGAACGGTCTGATCCAAGCAAAGCAGTTCAAGGAAATCGCCGGTGTCACTGCCATCGCTCTGACCAAGCTGGATGGCACCGCCAAGGGCGGCATCGTCATCGCCGTGGCCGATGCCCTGCAGATCCCCGTGAAGTTCGTCGGTGTCGGCGAACAGGCCGACGACCTGATGCCCTTTATCGCAAAGGATTTTGTGGAGGCGCTGATCTGATGAAAGTCGTATTGGCAAGCAAAAATAAGCACAAGCTGGTAGAGATCAGCAAGATCACCGAAAAATTCGGTTTTGATCTGGTATTGCAGTCCGAGCTGGGCGTGGATATCGACGTAGAGGAGACCGGCACCACCTTTGAGGAAAATTCCTTCCTGAAGGCAGAAGCCGTCATGAAGGCCACCGGCCTTCCTGCTCTGGCAGACGATTCCGGCATTGCGGTGGATGCCCTGAATGGCGAACCCGGTATCTATTCCGCCCGGTATGGCTTCGATGATTCTCTGGACGATTGGGGCCGCCTGCTGCTCCTGCTGAAAAACACGGAGCATGTGCCCGACGGTCAGCGGCAGGCCCAGTTCGTCTGTGTCATCACCATGGTCACACCCGAGGGCCAGACCATTCAGGCCCGGGGCGAGATCCGTGGCGAGCTTCTCCGCGCCCCCGTGGGCGAGAACGGCTTCGGCTATGATCCCATTTTCTACTATCCCCCTATGGGCATGTCCACCGCAGAAATGCCCAGCGAGGAAAAGAACAAGGTTTCCCACCGTGCAAATGCACTGAATGTATTTTATGAGAAATTAAAGGAGGCAGGCTATGCTGACAAGTAAACAGCGTGCAGAGTTCCGCGCTCAGGCCAATTCCATCGACACCACCCTGATGGTGGGTAAGGATGGTGTGACTGAGGCTGTCATCGCAGAAGCTGACCGGCTGCTGACTGCAAGAGAATTGGTAAAAGGTAAGGTTCTGGAAACGGCGCTCATGAGCGCAAGAGAGGTCAGCGATGATCTGTGCGAGGCCACCGGTGCCGAGGGCATTTCCTGTGTCGGTTCTAAGTTCGTCATCTGGCGCTTCTCTGAAAAGTGTCAGGAGGAGCGGAACCAGACCGGACGGGCCAAGCGCAAGGAGACTCCCAAATCTAAGTCCGACCCCGTCGGTAAGGGTGCCCGGGCAAGACGGGCCGCTGCCAAGAAGATCCGGGAGCAGCGCAACGCCTACTTCAAGGAAAAGGCAGTGGAACGCGCCATCGAACGCAGCCGGGAAAAACAGCTGCGGGGCGAAGACTAACGTACTACAATGTCATTGCGAACCAGTCCGCAGACTGGTGCGGCAATCTCCATAGTCTAGCGGAATGTTGGAAAAGATTGCCGCGTCGGGCATTGCCTTCCTCGCAATGACAGGATAAAGGGAGAGGTGTAAAATGGAACGAATCGGCATCTACGGCGGAACCTTTAACCCACCCCATATTGGACACATGCAGGCAGCAAAGGAGGCCATCGCAGCTTTGGGGCTTTCCCATTTGCTTGTGATCCCTGACCGCATTGCGCCTCACAAGGAGATCCCGCAGGGTTCTCCCACTCCGCAGCAGCGGCTGGAAATGCTGTCCTTGGCGGCATCAGACTGTCCCCGGATGGAAATATCAGACATTGAACTGAACCGGGAAGGGGTCAGCTATACCTACCAGACCATTCAGGAGCTGAAGTCAATCTACCCGGATGCAGAACTGGTTCTGCTTATGGGAACGGATATGTTCCTGTCCTTCCACACATGGCGCAATCCGGAGATCATTCTGAAAAACGCATCCCTTGGCGTTTTCTACCGGGGAGAAAAGGGGGAGGCAGCTGCCATCGAAGCCAGAAAGGCGGAGATGGAGCAGCAGGGTGCCACTGTATATCTGGTGAAAAATCCGGTGGTCAACATCTCGTCTACCCAGATGCGCCGACTTCTGGCATTTCGCTGTGCCGGAGAATTTCTCCCAGAGGGGGTACTGGATTACATACGGGAACACCACCTCTATGATACCCGTGCGCCGTGGAAGAATCTCCCTATGGAGCAGCTGGAGCAGGTGGTCATCCGACTCTTAAACCCCAACCGTGTGGCACATGTTCTGGGCTGCCGGGATACGGCCGTCAAGCTGGCAGAGCATTGGGGCGCAGATGTGACCGATGCGGCCCGGGCAGGAATCCTCCACGATATTACAAAAGCCATTGACGGGCCCCTGCAATTGACATTGTGTGATGCCTATGGTAAACTATTGAGTGATTTTTCCAAACGGTATCCCAAAACCCTCCATGCACTCACCGGTTCTCTGGTTGCAGAGCGTATTTTCGGGGAAAATAAAGCGGTAGTGGATGCCATTGAGAGCCACACCACCGGCAAGGCCAATATGAACACGCTGGAAAAGATCATTTATCTGGCGGATTATATTGAACCTAACCGTACCATTCCCGGTGTGGAGGAGCTGCGGCGGCTTTCTTATACCGATCTGGATGCCGCCATGAAGCTGGGACTGGAAATGACATTAGAGCACCTGAACCGTCAGGGCGCGGAGGTCTCCCCAGAATCCCGGGAAGCACTGGCTTGGCTTGATTCCGCAAAGTAAAGAATGTAGAGGGCACCGTCTACTACAATATGATAAAGATAGATTTCTATGAAAGGATAGATCCTATGTTAACTCCCAATGAGATCGCCATTGCCGTTACCAAAGCGCTGGATGAAAAGAAGGGCATGGACATCAAGCTCTTAAAGATCGATCAGGTCAGCTCCCTTGCTGACTATTTCCTGATTTGCACCGGCACCTCCAATACCCACGTTCGCACCCTCTGCGATTACGCGGAATACGTTCTGGAAGAACTGGGCGAGCCCATGCTGGGCCGGGAAGGCCACCGCGGCAATGCGTGGGAACTGCTGGACTACGGCACCATTGTGGTCCATGTCTTTACCGAGGAAGCCAGAGCCTTCTATAATCTGGAACGCCTGTGGGCCGATGCTGAGCAGGTTGACCTGACAGGAATCGTCATCGAAGAAAACTAAGCATCCAAAGGGATTTGGAATGCAAAATGCAGAATGCAAAATGCAGAATAAAGGAATCCCCTTCGGGGATGGATTCTGATTCATGCCGTCAGGCATACCTCAATTCAGCATTCAGCATTCAGCATTTCAATGCATCCCCGGGGAAGCATTGAATAAGAGGTTTTGAAAATGAACTACGAGTTTGCAAATATTGAGGCCAAGTGGCACAAATACTGGGAGGAAAACGACACCTTCCATACCGATGTTTGGGACTTCTCCAAGCCCAAGTACTATGTTCTGGATATGTTCCCTTACCCCTCCGGCGTCGGCCTTCATGCCGGTCATCCCGAGGGCTATACTGCCACCGATATCATGTCCCGCATGAAGCGTATGCAGGGCTATAATGTGCTGCACCCCATGGGTTACGACTCCTTTGGCCTGCCCGCTGAGCAGTACGCCGTGGATACCGGCAACCACCCCAACGGCTTTACCCAGAAGAATATTGCAACCTTCTCCAATCAGCTGAAGGAACTGGGCTTCGACTACGACTGGTCTAAGTGCATCGCCACCTCCGACCCCGATTTCTACAAGTGGACACAGTGGATCTTTAAGAAGCTGTGGGAGAAGGGCTACGCCAAGCGCATCGAGATGCCTGTCAACTGGTGTGAGGCACTGGGCACCGTTCTTGCCAATGATGAGGTCATCGACGGCAAGTCCGAGCGGGGCGGCTATCCCGTTGTGAAGAAGATGATGATGCAGTGGGTCATCGACCAGCCTGTTTTTGCAGAAAAACTGCTGGAAGGCCTGAACGAGATCGACTGGCCCGAATCCACCAAGGAGATCCAGCGTAACTGGATCGGCAAATCCACCGGCGTGGAAGTGGACTTCAAGCTGGTAGGCGGCGGTGAGTTCTCCATCTACACCACCTGTATCGAAACCATCTACGGCATCACCTTCATGGTCCTCGCTCCCGACGGCAAGATCACTGCGTCCTTGCTGGACCGGGTAGAGAACCGGGAAGAGGTGGATGCTTACATCGCTGAGGCAGCAAGAAAGAGCGACATCGACCGCACCGATGCCACCAAGACCAAGACCGGCTGCCCCCTGAAGGGCATTTACGCTATCAACCCCGTCAACGGCAAGGAAGTTCCTGTCTTCATCGGCGACTTTGTTCTGGGTAACTACGGCACCGGTGCCGTCATGGCAGTTCCCAGCCACGACCAGCGCGACTTTGAGTACGCCATCGCCCACAATATCCCTATGATTCAGGTCATCGAGGGCCGTGATGTATCCGAATGTGCCTTTGAGAAGCAGGACTATCTGGGCAAGGGCTGCCGCCTCATGAACTCCGAGGAGTTCACCGGCCTGACCGTGGAGGAGGCCAAGGAAGCCATTACCTGCAAGCTGGAACAGGCCGGCGTTGCCCGCAGAAAGAACAACTACCACTTCCGTGAGTGGATCTTCGCCCGCCAGCGTTACTGGGGCGAGCCTGTTCCCTGCGTCTACACCGAAAACGGCGAGACCGTCTTCTTAAGTGACGAGGAGCTGCCTCTGGTCCTGCCCGAGCTGGAGGACTACAAGGGCCGTAACGGTCAGGCACCTCTGGAAAATGCTGTGGAGTGGAAGCAGTATGACCGCAATGGCATCAAGGGCACTCGGGAAACCTCTACCATGCCCGGCTCCGCAGGATCCTCTTGGTATTTCATGCGCTACATCGATCCCAAGAACGACCGGCAGCTGTGTGATCCCGAGCTGCTGAAGCACTGGCTGCCTGTTGACCTGTACGTGGGCGGTCCTGAGCACGCTGTTGGCCACCTGATGTACTCTCGTATCTGGAACCGCTTCCTGTACGATGAGGGTATCTCTCCCGTGAAGGAGCCCTTTAAGAAGCTGGTCCATCAGGGCATGATCCTTGGTGAGAACGGCATCAAGATGGGCAAGCGTTTCCCTGAGTTTGTGGTGAACCCCAGCGATATCGTCCGGGAGTACGGTGCCGATACCCTGCGCCTGTACGAAATGTTCATGGGTCCGCTGGAGGTCTCCAAACCTTGGTCCTCCGACGGTGTTAAGGGTGCCAAGAAGTTCATCAACCGTGTGTGGAACTTCTTCACCGAGGCAGAAAATATCACCGATACCGACGATGGCAAACTGACCAAGGTCTATCACCAGACCGTCAAGAAGGTCACCAACGACTTCGAGACCCTTGGCTTCAACACTGCCATTGCCCAGATGATGGTCTTCGTCAACGAGGTCTATAAGAACGGTTCCTGCCCCAGAGAGCATGCCGAGGGCTTCATCAAGATGATCTCCTGCATTATCCCCCATGTGGGTGAAGAGCTGTGGCAGATCCTAGGTCATGACAAGACCATTGCCTACGAGCCTTGGCCCACTTACTCCGAGGACAAGTGCAAGGACAACGAAGTGACCATCGCGGTTCAGGTCAACGGCAAGATGCGCGGCACCGTGGTCATGGCTGCCGATCTGGATAACGACACCGTGGTTTCCAACGTTCTGGCCAACGAGAAGATCGCCAACTTCCTCGCCAAGAACGGCGGCGAGATCCGCAAGACCATCGTTGTCAAGAATAAGCTGGTCAACCTGATCGTGAAATAAGGATTTTACACACCCAATGTCATTGCGAGGAGCGCAGCGACGTGGCAATCTCCTGCATAATAGGGAATTGCCGCGTCGGACCTTGCCCATCTCGCAATGACATTTTGTTTTCCAAAAGATTTTTTGTAAAAATATCGAAATCCCGCTTGACATTTGGGGAATCAGCGTATATAATACTCAAGCCTAGTGTTAGGCCCTGAACGCATCCAGGACTTAGCCGGATGCCATCGGAGGGAGGGAAAACAATGTCTGAAATTCGCGTCAAGGAAAACGAATCTCTGGAGAGCGCTCTGCGTCGCTTTAAGCGTAGCTGCGCCAAGGAGGGCGTTATCGCTGAAGTTAAGAAGCGCGAGCATTACGTCAGCCCCAGCCTGAAGCGTAAGCAGAAGTCTGAAGCTGCCCGTAAGAACAAGAGAAAGTTCTA
>JAFSCK010000043.1 GCA_017436785.1 Oscillospiraceae bacterium
AAAAGGGACTGTATGTTCTGCGTATTTCCAATTTGGATGTGATGCGGGAGTTTCGCGGTGTTTGCGAAGCCATTGACTTAGCTGTTCGCGACCGAATGCGTTTGACGTAACTGCTGCTCATCGGCAGCTGTCGCCATCCCTCATCCGTCACGACTTGCGCTGTGCCACCTTCCCCCCGGGGGAAGGCTTTGGCATGTGCAAATCAGAACGTTTTACGAAAGGATCCAATCCTATGCAACTGATACTGGCCTCCGCGTCGCCTCGGCGGCAGGAGCTTTTACGATTATTCCACATTCCCTTTCTCGTCCGCATTGCGGACATTGACGAGGCCATGGACCCCGGCAAGCCGCCCTTTGAGGAGGTGGCCCGGGTCAGCCGGCTGAAGGCGTTGGCTGTGCCCCGGGACGCGGAGGATGTCGTCATCGCGGCCGACACCATCGTGGTCTGTGAAGGGAAGGTGCTGGGCAAGCCTCACAGCGAAAAGGAAGCTGTGCAGATGCTTTCCCTGCTGTCCGGTCGGGACCATCAGGTGATGACCGGCTGCACATTGCTGCGGGGCAAGGAGGTACGCACCTTCACCGAGGTGACGGACCTGCATTTCCGGCCCCTAAGCAGCAAAGAGATCGAACACTACGTCGCCTCCGGCGAACCCATGGACAAGGCCGGTGCTTACGGCATCCAAGGGGGCGCGGCGCTGTTCTGCGAAAGAATGGTGGGCGATTATTATAACGTCATGGGACTTCCTGTGTGCCGCCTCTGGCAGGAGCTGGCTGCGCTGGCACCGGAAGCAATGGAGGAAAGGTTATGAGAAATTTATTCAGTACCCGGGTGAAGGTCATTCTGGTCCTTGCAGGTCTGCTGACCGTTGGCCTTGCCATCCTCAGCGGTGTCACCAACACCACCATCCCCGATCTGGTGGTGCAGGGCGTGCTGGCCCCCTTCAAGGCCGCTGCCACCACCCTGACCCGGACGGCGGAGAAATACTACAGCTACATGTTCCGCTATGAGGCACTGGCTGCGGAAAACGAAGTGCTGAAAGCCCAGATCGCGGAGATGGAGGACGTGGCCCGTCAGGCTGATTCCGTTTCCCGTGAAAACGAGCGTCTGCGCAATGCCCTGAATTTTCAGGCCGCCCACGAGGATTACGTCATGGTGGATGCCTACATCATCGGCTGGAGCTCCACCGACTGGGAAAATACCCTGACCATCAACCGGGGCACCAACGCCGGCATTGCGGAAAACATGTGCGCCGTCACCGACAACGGCGAAGTGGTGGGTCTTGTCACTGCCGTCGGCACCAATTGGGCGGAAGTCACCACCGTGCTGGACTCCACGCTGGAAATTTCCGGCACCATCTCCTCCTCCGGCTACAACGGCATGGTTTCCGGCGGCTATGTGGAAGGCCACGAGACGCTGCTGCAGATGAATTACCTGCCCTCCGCCGCTATTATCCGAAATAAGGAGCAGGTGGTCACCTCCGGTTCCACCGTGTATCCCCGGGGCCTGATCATCGGCTCCATCGTGGACGCAGGCTTTGAGGAGACCGGCATCGCCAAATACGCCCGTCTGGACCCTGCCGCCGAGATCAATTCTCTGGAGCAGATCCTCATCATCACCCAGTACACCACCGAAGTGGTGCCCTATACCCCCGCTCCCACGGAAACTGTCCCCGCCGAAACCAACGCCGACGGCAGCGTGGGGTAATTTTGGCGCGGCAGCGCCATAAGGCTTCCCCCGGGGGGAAGCTGGCACGAATCTTTGATTCGTGACTGATGAGGAATGCGGGCAGTAACGTTATGATCCGTACAATCTTCCAGACCTATTTATAAGTTGGAACTGCACGCCACCCCTCATCCGACCTCGCTTGCGCTCGGCCACCTTCCCCCCGGGGGAAGGCTTTGCCCTGCAATACACTTTTCCCAATCATGAGGAACCAATTATGGCTGAAAAGAAGAAAACCCAACAACGAAAACCGGCACCGAAGAAGCGCTCTGCCTCCCGGCGGATCAAGGGTGGCCGGGAAATGAGCCTGACGGAGCTGTTCAAGAAGCAGCGGGCACGGCGGGCTGCGGAATTTAAGCCCGATGCCAAGGTATCCACCCTCGGCAAGACCCTGCGCATGACCCAGCTGCAGCGGCTGCGGCTGACAAAATGGGTCCTGTATGTGCTGACCGTAGTCCTTTCTCTGGTGGTACAGGATGTGGTCATGAGTCAGGTCAGCATTTTCGGTGCCACCACCGATCTGGCGGTCTGCGCCATTTTGCTCATCACCGTGCTGGAGGGCACCGAGGTGGGCAGCATCTTCGTCCTCATCGCCTCCACACTGTACTTTTTCTCCGGCAGCGCCCCCGGTGCCTACTGCATCGCTCTGATGACCTTCCTTGGCATCGGCGCCACGCTGTTCCGGCAGATGTACTGGCACCGCAGCCGGGGTTCTATCCTCCTGTGCGCTGCCATCGCGGTGACGGGCTATGAGCTGGGCCTGTTCGTCATCGGACTGATGAACGAGCTGACCCTGTTCAGCCGGATCGGCATCTTCGGCCTGACGGCTCTGCTCAGCTGCCTCGCCCTGATCCCCCTGTATTCCCTTGTTTATAAAATCGGCCTGATCGGAGGTAACACATGGAAAGAGTAAGCCGCAAGCGCGCCATGATCTTTTTGGGCATTTTTGCCTGCATTCTGCTGGCCTTCTCTTGGAAGCTGTTTGACCTGCAGATCATCGAGACCAAGGGCGACACCGACAACACCGAGGTTTACGGTACCATCACCACCGTCCGTGCCGCCCGGGGCGATATTCTGGACCGGAACGGCAACGTCTTGGTGGGCAACCGTGCCTCCTACAATCTGGTGTTCAACCACTACGTTATCAACTCCTACTCCGACCGAAATGGCGCCCTGTACCGTCTGGTCCAGAAGTGTAAGGAGCTGGGTATCGAATACACCGACCATTTCCCCGTGACCCGGGAGCAGCCCTTTGAGTACACCATCACCAGCTTCAACACCTCCTGGCAGAACCATTTCCAGGCCTTCATGGTGGACCGGGGCTTGGACTCCGACATCACCGCCCCGCTGCTGGTGGAGAAGATGCGCACCCGCTATGAGATCCCCGAGGATTGGTCCAACGAGGATGCCCGGGCTGTCATCGGCTTTTTGTACGAGTTTGACCTGCGCGGTATCTCCAACCTGCCTACCTATACCTTCCTTGAGGACGTTACCGACGAGCAGCTGTCCACCATTCTGGAGCTGAACACCCCCGGCCTCAACGTTGAGGCCTCCACCGTCCGGGAATACCACACCAAGTACGCCGCCCATGTTCTGGGCTACCTTGGCGGTATGGACAACAGCGAATGGGCCGAGTTCCAGAAGCAGGGCTACTCCATGGACGCCAAGGTGGGCAAGACCGGCTTTGAGCTGGCCTTTGAGGAATACCTCCACGGCATCGACGGCCAGCGCTACGACGAAGTCAACCGGGAAGGCGCAACCACCGAATCCCACTACATCACCGGCAAGGAACCCATCGCCGGCAACAACGTGGAGACCACACTGGATATCAAGATCCAGCAGGTAGCCGAGGAAGCGCTGGAAGAGGTCATGCTGAACATCATCGCCAAGGGTGAGGCCTCCGGAAAGGAAAAAGAGGGTCAGGACGCAGAAGGTGCCGCCGTCATCGTCATGGAGACCAAGACCGGCAACATTCTGGCCTGCGCCAGCTATCCCACCTTCAGTCTGGAGACCATGTACGACGACTGGAATGACATCATGGCAGACCCCTTAAAGCCCATGTTCAACCGGGCCTTCGGTGCTGCCTATCCCCCCGGCTCCACCTTCAAGATGTGCACCCTGATCTCCGCCATGGAGAATAAGAACAGCGAAGGTGAGTTCATTCATCCCTACGGTACCATCATCCATGACGACAGTATCTACGATGAGTACGAGGGCTTCGCCCCTGTCTGTCTGGCATGGACTACCAACCGGGTCAGCCACGGTGATCTGGACGGTGCCATGGCACTGTGCTACTCCTGCAACTACTTCTTCTACGTTCTGGGCGATAAGAATAACAAGGAATACCCCGTAGAAACCGCCAAGGCTCTGGGTCTGGGCGTGCCCACCGGCATCGAGCTGGCAGAAAAGACCGGCTACCTGAACACCGAGGAGCGCAAGCGCGAGGTCTACGGCACCGGCGTTGACGGCCGTTTCGCCGTCGGCGACCGTATTCTGGGCGCCATCGGTCAGGGCGAGTACCGTTTCTCCCCCCTGCAGCTGTGCGTTTACGCCTCCACCCTTGCCAACAAGGGCACCCGCATGAAGGCCACCTTCTTAAGCCGTGTGGTCTCCTCCGACTACCGGACCCTCATTGAGGAAAATAAGCCCGAAATCGCCAGCCAGCTGAACATGGCCCCCACCACCATCGAGACCTACTGGAACGGCATGCGCTACGTTGTCACCAAGCCCGGCGGCACTGCCGACCGGTACTTCGGCGGCGTGGACGATATGCTCAGCGATGAGGACGGCGTGTGGCCTCTGGCCGGTGAAGTGGAGGTCTACGCCAAGACCGGCACCGCCGAGCACGCCTCCGGCGGCTCTGACCATGGTGCCTTCGTCTGCTTCGCCAAGCGCAAGGATGCTGCCGAGCCCGATGTGGCCATCGCCATCTTCGGCGAAAAGGCCGCCCACGGTTCCTCTCTGGCCCCCGTGGCAGAAAAGATCCTGCTGACCTACTACGAACTGCTGGAAGCCAGCGAGGTCACAGCATTTGAAAATCAGGTAGGCTGATAATAAAATACGCCACTGTAGGGCGCGGATATATCCGCGCCCTACATTCAGACTGTCAAAAAAAGTCCTAAAATTTAGATGTCATTGCGAACCAGTCCTCAGACTGGTGTGGCAATCTCCCAAATGGAAGAACAATCTGGCAATTATTACTGATAAATGTTCGGAAATCCAGGAGATTCCCACGCCAGTGTGCGCACTG
>JAFSCK010000044.1 GCA_017436785.1 Oscillospiraceae bacterium
ACGCCGCTATCGTGAGCGATCTTATATTCCATACCGGGGCCCACAACAGGAGCCTCGGGACGGAGCAGGGGCACAGCCTGACGCTGCATGTTTGCACCCATCAACGCACGGTTTGCGTCGTCGTTTTCCAGGAAGGGAATCATTGCGGTTGCAATGGAGATCATCATGCGGGGAGAAACGTCCATGAAGTCAACCAGTTCACGGTCAACAGAAACGATTTCTTCTCTGCGGCGTGCGGTTACACGCTGATTCATCAGGTAGCCGTTTTCGTCGATGGGCTCAGAAGCCTGAGCAACGATGTAATCGTCTTCCAGATCGGCAGTCATGTAAACCAGTTCGTCGGTAACACGGCAGGTACCCTTTTCGACCTTACGGTAGGGAGCAACCAGGAAGCCGTATTCGTTTACACGAGCGAAGGATGCAAGGTAGGAAATCAGACCGATGTTGGGACCTTCGGGAGTTTCAATGGGGCACATACGACCGTAGTGAGAGTAGTGAACGTCACGTACGTCGAAGGAAGCTCTTTCACGAGACAGACCGCCGGGGCCCAGAGCGGACAGACGGCGCTTGTGAGTCAGTTCGGACAGAGGGTTGTTCTGGTCCATGAACTGAGACAGCGGAGAAGAGCCGAAAAACTCTTTGATGACAGCGGTAACAGGCCGGATGTTGATCAGGCTCTGGGGGGTGACGGCATCCAGATCCTGCACAGTCATGCGCTCCCGGATGACGCGGTCCAGACGGCTAAAGCCGATGCGGAACTGGTTCTGCAGCAGCTCACCCACGCAGCGCAGGCGGCGGTTGCCCAGATGGTCGATGTCATCGGGGGTACCGATGCCCATGGCCACGCAGTTCAGGTAGTTGATGGAAGCCATGATGTCGTCCACGATGATGTGGTTGGGGATCAGATCGGTCATGCGCTCGGCAATGGCCTCTTCCCAGCCGTCAGCGGGAACAGTTTCCAGCATCTCCTTCAGCACAGGGAAGTAAACCTTCTCCCGAATGCCAAATTCCTTGGGATCGAAGCTGACGAAGCCGGACATGTCCACCATGTTATTGGAGAAGATCTTGACCATGTTGTCGCCGACCTTCACAACAGCCTCGTTGACGCCCTTGCGGCTCAGCTCACGGGCCTGTGCACGGGAGATGAACTCACCGGGCATGACCAGGATCTCACCGGTCATAGGATCCGCGATGGGCTCTGCCACTTCCTGACCGGACAGGCGGCTCCAAATGTCCATTTTCTTATTGAACTTGTAGCGGCCGACCTTGGAAACATCGTAGCGGTGGGCATCGAACAGCAGGCCCTCCAGATGTGCAGTAGCAGTCTCCACCGTGGGAGGCTCACCGGGACGCAGGCGGCGGTAGATCTCCAGCAGGGATTCCTCCCGGGTCTTACAGGCATCCTTTTCCAGCGTTGCCAGAATGCGCTCGTCCTCACCGAACATGGCCTTGATCTGCTCATCAGTCTGAACGCCCAGTGCGCGGATCAGGCAGGTAATGGGCAGCTTACGGTTCTTATCGATACGAACCCAGAACACATTGGAGTTGTCGGTCTCATATTCCAGCCATGCACCGCGGTAAGGAATGACAGTAGCAGTATAGGTGTGCTGGTCTGCCTTATCCACCTCGTGGCCGTAGTACATGCCGGGGGAACGGACGATCTGGGTGATGATGACACGCTCTGCACCGTTGATGACGAAGGTGCCGCCGTTGGTCATCACAGGGAAATCACCCATGAAGATTTCCTGTTCCTTGATTTCGTCGGTCTCGGTGTTGCGCAGGCGCACACGGACCTTGATGGGCTTTGCGTAGGTAGCGTCACGCTCCCGGCACTCCTCGATGGTGTACTTTGCCTTCTCGTCCATGGTGTAATCCAGGAAGGAAAGCTCCAGCTTACCGGAGAAGTCGGTGATCGTGCCCACATCCTTGAAGACCTCCCGCAGACCGGTTTCCAGGAACCACTGGTAGGAGTCCTTCTGGATCTTCAGCATGTTGGGGATCTCGAGGATCTCTTCATACTTTGCGTAGGATTTACGCATGGTCTTGCCGAACATTACGTCCTTGACCATTGCCATATGGATCATCACAGCCTTTCTTTCAAAGTGTGTTGCTTATGATACGCTTGGAGCAGTTGTCAAATTTTCCTAAGTTTCTACTTGACAGCGGCTCTACTCTGTGGTAAAATGACCATGTTGGAAGTAAAGTCCAGAAATAGGCATAGTATCACAGTATGGATAATCATTGTATCATACTCCGCAAATAATGTCAATGGATAATTCCCACAATTCCGAGGCTGAGGCCTCGTTTTTTTGCGCAATTTTTGACAATTTGTCTCATATTTACAAAAATGGCGTGCTGCAGACATTTGCAGCACGCTGTTTTTCTCCCGATTATACAATTTTGCGCCACAGAACCCGCGCTGCTCTGCAGATCGCCATCTGGCGGGCCCGGAAGGCGCCAAAGGCCTCTGCCTGCTGCCCCCAGCGCAGCAGATAGTACTTCGCGGCTCCCAGATGGGATAGGCGAATACTGTCACAAATCCCTGTCGGAACGTGGGTCACTGTCACCACACAAGTTTCCCCTTCCGGACATACAACCCGGATATTCCCTTCTGTAAAGGAAGCCTCGCAGCCTGCCGAACTGCATTCGATCACACAATCCTCCGTCCGGAAATTCGAAATGCCATGGCTGTACAAAGAAAACTCCGCCGCATTTTTCTGCGCAAAGTAGTAATCATACACAAAATTGCCTTCCATGTCCATTGTCTTAAGGAAGGCTCCACTATCCTGCTCCGGTTTCGGCAGCAGTTCCACCTCCGTCAATCCGGCACATTCGCCCTGCGTTTGTGCCAGTGTGATTTCTACCCACTTTACCCCGGTTTTTTCTACTGGGATCTGCGTCTTAGCACCGGAAGCACACAGCGGGCCAGTTTCCACTTCCGTTCCATCATCAAACCGGATCACTGCATTGGACACATTCTGCGCTTCATCAGGATGGTCATACAACACAACACTGTAAATATCTGACGGTTCTTTCAGCCGGAAGCGGACGGTTTTCTCCTCATCTTCCCACTCGGGCGTCCATACACTATCATAAGGATACTCCTGCTCCTTCAAATTTTTGTTGTCAATCAACAAAAAGTCATTCAGCAGTGCAGCATCACCGGAGCTGACAGAAATCTCTGCGTCAGCGCACAGAGAATCCGTTCTTCTCTGCCAGAATACCCGGTCGCCATTGACGATCTGAATTGCCCGTAACTGTGCCCCTTGAGAGGAAAACTTTTCCAGGCTCTCATATGCCCGTGAGCTAATCAAGGAGTGGGACAGCGTTTTCATCGATATCGGCAGACGAACCCTCTCCTGCCAACGGTATACCGCCGGCTGCTGAAAAAAGGGTTCTTCAAAGATGTTTTTCGTAGACAGGATGTTTATCCTGTCATAGTAATCCTCCTCTGCATGCCATGCCGTATTGTAAGCATAGCCCTTCAGCACCACTGGAGAATACGTCTCCTGTTCCCGACAGATTTTGCCCATGACCCGTTCAAACCATAGCATACTGGCACGGTGGTCATTGTGAGCATCATAATCAATACAGTAAATGGTATCCGGCCTGTATTCCAGAATTACAGATTCCAAATCTGACATCAGGTTTTCCGAGGTATATGCCCTTCCCTCCCGGTATGCTGGGTGGGTTTCCAAGCCATAGGTCTGTTCCCGCCCAAAGCAGGAGCGCAAAACGGTATCCTCCGGTGCATTGTACAGGTGGCCGCCAGAAGGATCCCACTGATCCCCGTAGCCCAAAAAAATCACGTTTTCCTTAGGGATCCCCACAAATTCTCCGTAAGCAAGAGCCTCCTGCAGGCGGGTTTCCGGAATCCCGCCTGCGTCGCCATTGGTCACATACACAATCCGAACATTGCTGCCGTACGCCACATATTCTTCAAGGACACCACCCAGTATGTTGATTTCGTCGTCCTGATGGGGTACGATGACCATTATATTTTTATCCTCAAACAGCGTTTCTTTTCCGGAATCTACCGAAGCATATGCTGCATTCCTGCAAGTAGCATACCACACGCCATAAGACACAAGCCAGTTCGCTAACACCGTCAGCAGGATTCCTGCACAAAATCGCTTCTTTCTCCGGGGTGTCAGCACTCTGCAAAAATGGATCCCCAGCGCAGCAACCAGCCATGCCAGCAGAAACACAATCGCCTCCACCCGAATTGTCAGAAACGCGGTAACCGCATCCGACAGCAGTACCAGTTCCGCTGCCAGAAACCCACTCAGCAGTCCAGAATAAAACTGTTTCTCTCTCTTTCTCTCCACTTCTCTCTCCTTGTGATGCCAAAAAATCCCCCCACAGCTTATGCGGCTGTGGGGGAAAAATTGCCACATTACAGTGCGCTGTAACCGAAGCTGTTGACCAGTGCGTCCACCTTCTTGCCTGCCTTGCAGTAGGGGCAGTCGTGGAAATCAAAGCTCTGGTAATCGGGCAGGTCCTCCACGGAATAGATGGAGCGGACAGGGTAGCCGGCGATCTCATCCACAGCGCGGTAGATGGCAGCAACACCTGCCACCCGGCCGCCGTAATACTGGATGGCTTCAATGGAACGCTTAGCAGTAAAGCCTGTGGTAACGGAAGCCATCAGCACCAGAACGTGCTTGCCCCGGATCATAGGCTGGATATTATCACGGAAGATGATCTGAGAGTTGGCATTGTATTCCGGCTCCACCACGTAGATGGTCTGGTGGGCGTTGATGGTGCGGAAGCCGGACTTGGTCAGCTCATCGGCGATGCAGGTACCGAGGACCGCAGTGCCGTCCAGACACAAAATGGTATCCACAGGGGTATCGTTGATGAAGTTGGAAACCAGCTGATATGCACTGTCCCGGGCCTCAGACAAGCGGGTCTTCTGGTAAGTAATATCAATGTAGTAATTGATATGGGAGTGGTTGGTCACAAAATGGCCCTTGGCAATACGAAGAGGGGCATTGCCCCGGCGCACAGGCAGTTTCACAAGCTGGATCATAGTCTTTTCCTCCGTTTTTCTAATAAAAGTAAAACAAAAAAACGCTTTTCACAGTCCGGCGGAAGCGTTTTCGCCGGACACCTGAAAAACGCTTTTTTTGATTATACCCCGGAAGGCATAGAATTGCAAGAAAATTCCCGGCAAGCGCCTTCCAAAAATTACCGTCCGAACTTGGGCATATTGCGCAAACGCAGCTGCTTTTCCTGCCGCAGGAACTGGTGTCCGATGATCTTGCAGATCTTTCCGGTACGGATCATCCAGTGGACCTTGCCGAAGCTGGCCCACATCACATCCGCTGTTTCTCCGGGCAGCAGGACGATATCCTTCAGGCGCACCCGGCGTTTCAGGCAATAGTGGTCATAGAAAATGTTCCGGTCCCGGTCTGTATCCAGCAGTTCAAATTCCTCCGGGTCCGCTTTGATTCCGGTCTCCTCGAAAAGCTCCCGGGCAATGGCCTCCCGGCTGGTCTCCCCTGCCTTCACCGCGCCGCCGGAGTTTTCCCAAGTTCCGGCAAAGCTTTTTCCCTTTGCCCGTTGGGTCAGCAGCAGATGGCCTCTTCCATCATAGACCCATACGCAAACCACTACGCCGTACTCTCCCGGCTGCCAAGAGGTGCCGCGTTTATGGACTTTTCCCGTCAAATTCCGGTTTTCATCATAGATATCGTTAAATTCCATTCGCCGTACCTCCTTCCGCGCTTAAACGTTATCGTTAGCATAGCACACTCCCAAGCAAAACGCAACATATTTCCAGATTTTGTCAGGAGTTTTTCCCCCACAGATATTTTCCATGAGCTAAAAAATGGACGCACCGAAGTGCGTCCATTTCTATTATTCGATCTTTTCCCAGCCCGCATACAAGGTCATGCTCTGGGAGATCTGGCCTTCCTCCATGTCCCACAGGTAGTTGCAGTTTTCATCTGCATACCAGCCGGTGAAGACATACCCCTCCCGGGTAGGAGGCTCCGGCTCCACCACATAGTCTGCATACATAGCAGGCTGTGAGGGCACATCGGTGCCGCCCCGGGAATCGAAGGTCACGGTATAGCCGTTGTGGGCAACACCGTAGAGCACCAGCAGCACGATGGCTGTGATACCGATAATGATGATCTTATCCAGCGTCTGCACAGAGATTTTTACGTTCCGGTACAGGCCGCGGAAGCTGCTGGAAGGTTCTTTGCGGGGATTCTTTTCTTCCATTACTTACGAACCAGATACTTTCTCATATCGATGGTGCAGGCCACCAGAATGATCAGGCCCTTAACGATGTACAGCAGGTTGGGGTCGACGGACAGGAAGTTCAAGCCGACGAAGATGACCTGCAGCAGCAGAACGCCGATGATGGCGCCGCTGACCTTACCGATACCACCAACGAAGGAGATGCCGCCGATGACGCAGGCTGCGATGGCGTCAGACTCGTAGTTCAGACCGGTGGTGGCGTTGACGGAGGCGATACGGGCGGCATCAAAGAAGCCGGTGATGGCATACAGCATACCAGCCATCATGAAGACCATGATGATGGTCTTGGTGACATTGACACCGGAAACGTTGGCTGCTTCCTCGTTGGAGCCCACAGCGTACATGTTCTTGCCGAAGGCGGTCTTGTTCCAGATGACCCAGACGACCACAGCAATGATGGCGGAGTACAGAACGTAGTTAGGAACAGCAGTCTTGCCAACGCGGAACAGGGTGCCGGTGACAAACTCACGGTAAGTCTCGCTCATGCCGGACAGGGTCTGACCGGCGTTGGTGCCCAGCTGCATGAACATCAGAACGATACCGTAGACGATCAGCTGAGTGGATAGGGTAACGATGAAGGGGTGCAGCTTAAACTTTGCCATGAACAGGCCGTTGACGAAGCCGATGCAGCAGCCAACGATCAGAACAGCGATCAGAGCCACGGGAATGGGCATGACCTGCAGGCCGGGGAACAGCTTATTGGTGGTCAGCTGCAAACCGGCGGAGATGGCGGCTGCCAGACCCACCTGACGGCCTGCGGAAATATCGGTACCGGCCAGAATGATACAGCCGCCGACGCCCAGCGCGATGGGCAGCTTGGCCATGGTCAGGTTGACGATGTTGACGATGGATGCAACAGACAGGAACTTAGGCTCCTGGATCCAGATGAAGACAACGGCAATGCCGATGATGATGAACATGGCGTTGTTCATCAGCAGGTCGCCAATGGCTCTGTTTCTGTCCTTCTTGGACATTGCCTTCAGCTCATCGATTTTAGAAGGCTTCTTAACTTTCAGATCAGACACGTTTTATTTCCTCCTTATACATACTTAGCGGCAAGGGTCATGATTTCTTCCTGAGTGGTATTCTTGGCATCCACCTCGCCGGCCAGACGGCCGCCGGACATGACCAGAATGCGGTCGCAGACACCCAGCAGCTCGGGCATTTCAGAGGAGACCATGATAACGGTCTTGCCTTCGAGGGCCAGATTCTGGATCAGCTGATAGATCTCATACTTTGCGCCAACGTCGATACCACGGGTAGGCTCGTCCAGCAGCAGGACCTCGGGCTCCGTCAGCAGCCAGCGGCCGATGATGACCTTCTGCTGGTTACCGCCGGAAAGGCTGCGGATCTGAGTCTCCTGAGAAGGCGTCTTGGTGCGCATGGCATCGATATAGTGCTGGGTATCCTCCCGCTGGGACTTATCGCTCAGCAGCGGGCCAAACTTCTTATGGCGGTGCAGGCTGGAAATAACGGTGTTGTCCAGAATGCTGCGGACACCGAAGATACCGGTGGCCCGGCGTTCTTCCGTCAGCATGGCAAAGCCGTTCTTGATGGACTCGCCGGAATTGCGGTTGCGGCAGGGCTTGCCGCCCAGCGTGATGGTACCGCTCTTGCGGGTACGGATACCGAAGATGGACTCCAGCGTCTCCGTACGGCCGGAGCTGTCCAGACCGGCGATGCCAAGGACCTCACCCCGGCGGGCTTCAAAGGAAACATCCTTCAGATGGTTGTACATGCCGGTCAGATTTTCCACCTTCAGGTAGACCTCACCGGGCACATTGGTCTTGGGGGGGAACTGGTTGGTCAGCTCACGGCCGACCATCAGGCGGATGATGTCATTCATGTTCAGGTCATCGGCCCGTTCGGTGGCGATCCACTTACCGTCACGCATGATGGTGATATCATCGGAGATACGCTTGATCTCCGCCATCTTATGGGAGATGTAAATGATGCCGCAGCCACGGTCCCGGAGCATATTGATGATCTTGAACAGGTGCTCAACTTCCTCTTCCGTCAGGGAGGAGGTGGGTTCGTCAAATACGATGACCTTGGACTTGTAGGAAACAGCCTTGGCGATCTCCACCATCTGGCGCTGGGAAACAGGCATGGTGCTCATGACGGTCTTGGGGTTGACCTTCACGCCCAGCTCATCAAAGACCTCCATGGTGGCATCGTACATCTTCTTCTCACTGGTGAAGGGACCGGTCTTCGGGAAGCGGCCCAGCCACATGTTATCCATAACATTGCGCTTCAGAGCCTGATTCAGCTCCTGATGCACCATGGCAACACCATTTTCCAGTGCTTCCTTGGAGTTCTTGAACTCGACCTCCTGACCTTCCAGATAGATCTTGCCGGCATCCTTCTTATAGACACCGAACAGGCACTTCATCAGCGTGGATTTACCGGCACCGTTTTCGCCCATCAGCGCATGGACAGTACCGGCGCGAACAGTCAGGCTGACACCGTCAAGTGCCTTGACACCGGGAAATTCCTTGGTGATCCCTTCCATTCGCAGCAGGACAGATTGATTATTCATTTCCAAATTTTTCGCCTCCTGTTTGGAATGCAGTTTCATGCCATTACAGGCCAAGGTCATACCCATGGCAGCGCATGGGCATGGCCTTAACCTGCGAACGGCTTTGGTAAGCGGCGGATAAATCAGCAGATCTATTCAGCGTCTACCTTAACTGTCAAGGGCAGCCGTGCCGAAGCACGGCTGCCGCAAGTGCAAACTAGTTTTTAGTTACAGATTAGCCGCTGTAAGCAGAGTAGGGGATGTTAACGCGCCAGGTGCCTTCCAGATCACCAACGACGTTGTCGAAGGTGCCCTTGCCGGTGCCCAGGTTCTCAGCGATCTGAACAACAGCGTTAGCCATACCAACAGCGTCCTGCTTGATGGTACCGGTCATGGACTTAGCAGCGATAGCCTCCTGAGCAGCTGCGGTTGCGTCAACGCCGAAGACGGGGATGGTAACGCCGCCGTCGTTCTTGTTGTAGCCAGCAGCCTGCAGAGCAGCGATGGCACCCAGAGCCATGTCGTCGTTGTTAGCGATGACCACCTCGACCATGTTGCCGTTAGCCTCGTTGTAGGAGGACAGGATGGTCTGCATGTATTCCTGACCCTGAGCAGCGGACCAAGCGCCGTTCTGGTCAACCAGATACTTAGCAGTGTTCTTGTCGTCGTAGAACTTCAGGGCGGGCTTGCCAGCGCCAGTCAGGACAGCGTCAGCGTCCTCAACACCGTACTGGGTACGAGCGTCAGCTTCCATGTTGCCTTCCTGACCCTTGAACATAACGTAGGAGATAACGCCGTCGCCGTTCAGGTCAACGGAGTCGTAGTTGGCCAGAACGTAGTCGCCGACCAGCTTGCCTTCCATGTGGCCAGCCTGAGTGTAGTCGGTGCCGACGTAAGCAGCCTTAGCATAAGCGGAGACCAGCTCCTCGGAAACGGAACGGTTGAAGAAGACCAGAGGCAGATCAGCGTTCTTAGCCAGATCGATGATAGCCTGAGTAGCATCGTCAGAAGATGCGTCAACGATGTTGACGACCAGAACAGCAGCGCCCTTGGTGATAGCGGTCTGGATCTGCTCGGTCTGAGTGGTCTGAGAGCCGTTAGCATCATAGTCATGATACTGCAGGCCAGCAGCGGTCAGAGCCTCGTTCATGGCAGCGCGAACGCTGGACAGATAGGTGTCACCGAAGGTGTACCAGAAGATAGCGATTTCGCCATCCAGGCCGCCCTCAGCAGCGGGTGCTTCTTCCTTAGCGCCGCATGCGACCAGGGTCAGAGCCATAGCCAGAACCAGCAGCAGGGAAATGAGCTTTTTCATTTGTTTTCCTCCTAAAAAGTTGATTGTATGCTAATCCGGTTTGTCCGGGAGTAGCCAAAACAAATATAGAGCGTATTTCGCATGGTACCACGCTCAATTTCTTCGCTATTATAGCGCAAATTGTAAAAAATGTAAATAGAATCGTAATAAATTCCAGAAGCAAATGTGGGTTTTTCACAATTTTTATGGATATTGTATAACTGTAAACGTTTCCATTTGGTGCAAAATCACACTCGTTTTTCAATCTTTTTGTTGCAAGATCCTGAATCCTTTATACATTCTTATGCTTAGACTCATTTCACGAGAAACGCAGCGCCTGTATCATAAGACAACAAAAGCCCGACCGCGAAAGCAGTCAGGCGTTTTTTTAGCAGAGGATGAGGGATTCGATTATCAAAAAGGGAGTTCTTCCCTGATCCGGTGAAAACAAAATGACCATGTTCCCACATCCGTACCGGATGCGTTCCCATGGTCATGGATTCTCCCACGGGCTAAAAAGTGCCCACCGGACACTTTTTGCACCAGTCTGCGGAATGGTGCCGCCCTTTCGAATCCCCACCTAAAATAAAAACCAGATACCCATCCGGGTATCTGGTTTTTATGGCAGAGGATGAGGGATTCGATTATCAAAAAGGAGCGTTCGCCGTCCAGCCGGCGAACGGCAGCACCCCACCGGGGTGCTGCATTTAGATAGGTTCGAATCCCACACTAAAATAAAAACCAGATACCCGGATGGGTATCTGGTTTTTATGGCAGAGGATGAGGGATTCGAACCCCCGCAAACGGAGTCAGAGTCCGGTGTGCTACCGTTACACAAATCCTCTATCTGGAACGGTTCTATTATATGCAACTATTCAAAAAAGTCAAGCCCTTTTCGGTAATTTTTTCAAATTATTTTTCCTCCCAAGGAAAGGGCCTTCCCTTCAGCAAATCCTTCAAAAAAGCAAAAGTCTCCTTCTCCCCTTTTTCTGCCAGCATGGTCAGAATATAGGCAAGCTCCTGCCGGGTCTGCTCGTGCATCAGCTGCCGTTCCCGGCTTCTGTTAAAATAGATCAGGGCAGAATCGTCCCTGTAATTTTTTCCCTGATAGGTCATACAGGCGGCCCGGCGGTCCATGACCATTTCCACCAGATAGTTTCTGGGCATGGGAATGGATTCATAATTCCGGGTTTCCCGATTCATGTCGGTCCAGTATTCATAGTGATGGCGGTTGCGGCCTTTGTGGTGCATCCACGCCTCACTGTAGCCCTTGTCCTCCCGCTCGGCGGCATTGGGGCTGCGAGTGCCCTGATAATACTTCGCCCCGGACCGGAACTCCGTAGGAGAATATTTGGACAGGTCATGGGTCAGCCCCTGCCAGTAAAGGCCCACCCGGAAACAGCCGCAAAGCACCAGCCATTTATGATGGGTAATGGTTTTGAAATGCTGCCATGCTTTCATGAAGGATGCCTCCTGTTGGTTTGTGTACATTATATTATGTTTTTCTTGAGAATGCAAGGGAAAGCTTTCGCTGTCATTGCGAGCCAGTGCGCACACTGGCGTGGCAATCTCCTTCAATCATGGGGATTGCCACGTCGCTCCGCTCCTCGCAATGACAACATATTTCACATTTTTCCAAATTTCCTATTGACAAACGAGGTTTAATGCGTTAAACTGCAATTACAAGGTTTAATGCATTAAACTCAGGAGGTTATGATTATGGAAACACCTAAGATCTTTGAAAGCGAATACCGGTTCTGCCTGATCCTGTGGGATCACGAGCCTGTAAACTCCACCCGGCTTGTGCAGCTTGCCAAGGAAGGCCTCGGCTGGTCCAAGGCCACCACCTACACCGTCATCCGCCGCTTAAGCGAGCGGGGCATCGTAAAAAATGAAAACGCCGTCGTCACCGCTCTGGTTTCTAAGGAGGAGGCCCAGAAGGCCCGGCTGGAGGAAATGATGGAGGAGACCTTTGAGGGCAGCGTCCCCGCCTTCATCGCCGCCTTCTCCAAGAGCAAGAAATTAAGCCGCAGCGAGGTAGACCAGTTGAAGGCCCTCATCGACAGCTACGAGGAGGACTGACCACCTCACCTAAAAGCCTTCCCCTCCGGGGAAGGTGGCACGGCGAAGCCGTGACGGATGAGGGCCGGCGGAACGCCGCACAGACTGGAAAATCCATAATCGAAAATACGCCGACCCTTTCATCGGGACCTCATCCGGAAACGAAACCCATCGCCATCCCTCAGCAGTCAAAAATCAGAGATTTTTGACTGCTTCCCCCGGGGGAAGCCTTTGTCACTCCCACATATACAACAGGAGGTAACTCTATGAACCAACTATTCCAAAACATCCTCACCGCCAGCTTTCATGGCAGCATCGTCATCGTGGCTGTCCTGTTGCTGCGGCTGGTGCTGAAGAAGGCACCGAAGAAATTCTTATGTATGCTGTGGCTGCTTGCCGGCATTCGGCTGCTGATGCCCTTTGAGATCAAAAGCGACTTCAGTCTGCAGCCGGAGCCGGAACCCGTGATCCAACAGATTCTGACGCAGGAGATTCTTTCCGTGTCCGGTCAGGTCCTTTCCCCCACCCCGGAATTGGAGGCCATCCTTCCTCAGGCCCCTGCAAAGGAAGCCCAGCCTGTCCAGTCTCAGGATGCCTCCCCGGCTCCTGTTGTGCAGGAGATTACGAACCGTCAGCAGACCTCCATTTCCTATGAGACCCGTAACACGCCATGGACTGACCTGCTCCCCTACCTCTGGCTGGTCGTAGCCAGCCTGTTCCTTGTGTATACCGCATGGAGCTACATCAGCCTGCGGCTGATGGTGCGGGAGGCCATCAAAATTCCCGGCGGCTGGGAATGCGACCGCATTGAGACCGCCTTTATTCTGGGCTTCATCCGTCCCAAGATCTACATTCCCATGGGTCTGTCCAAAATGGTCCGCAAGCACATTCTGGCCCACGAACGGACCCATCTGGAAAAAGGTGACCACTGGTATAAGATGATCGGCTTCATCGCGTTGGCCCTGCACTGGTTTAATCCGCTGGTATGGGTGGCCTACATTCTGCTGTGCAAGGACATCGAAATGGCCTGCGACGAGCGGGTGGTCCAGTTCATGGATCTGAACGAGAGGAAGGAATACTCCGCAGCCCTCTTAAATTGCAGCACCAACCACGCCCACTTTGCCGCCTGTCCCGTGGCCTTTGGAGAGGTTTCCGTAAAGCACCGCATCAAATCCGTGCTGAAATACAAGAAGCCCGGCTTCTGGATCAGCCTTGCCGGTGTCATCGCCATCTGCTTCGTTGCCGTGTGTCTGGTGACCTCTCCCATGGAGAAAAACGCAGCCGCTCCCGGCGAAGCGAATGTGGTGCAGGTCCGCAATGTGGACGAGCTGCTGTCTGCCATCGCCCCCAATACAGAAATTCTCATGGAGCCGGGCACCTACAACCTCAGCGAAGCCAAGACCTACGGCGGCTTCTATGGCGAAGAAGACTATTATAAATGGGATGCCGGTTTTGACGGCCACCAGCTGATCATCGTAGGCGTGGAAAACCTGACTATCCGGGGCAGTGGACGCCTTGTGACCAATTTGGAGACCGATCCCCGGTATGCCGATGTGCTGATGCTGGAAAACTGCACCAATGTGACCTTGGAGGATTTCACCGCAGGACATACCATCGCACTGGGCGAATGCAGCGGCGGCGTTATCGAGCTGCAGGGCTGCAGCGGCATCCAGCTGAACCGACTGGGTCTCTTCGGCTGCGGCACCACGGGTCTGAGCACCTATCTCAGCAACGATATCACCATGACGGACTGTGAGATCTACGAATGCTCCAGCGATGCCGCCACGCTTTACAACAGCAATTCCGTCACCATTTCCCGCTGCCGTATCTATGATATTGGCCAGGAGGATTACGGCGGCTATGCGTTCTTCGACATCAGCAATTCGCAGGATGTGACCATCGAAAACAACGAGCTGTCGGGTAGCGAGCTGAATATGCTGATGCACGCCTCCGGCAGCTTCGTGACCCTGAAGAATAACCGCTTTGTGAGCAACCGCACCAAGTCCGCTGCCTTCTCCATCAACGGTGAGAATGTGGTGCTGGACGGCAACAAGTTCGACAGCAACAGCATCCGCAGCTGGTATTCCGGCTACGGCAACGCCGCCAAGGACAAAAACGGCAACGTGCTGACAGAGCAGGATCTCCATGACCTCTACACTCCGGATCCTGCGGAAACCTCTCAGCCCCGGCTGGAGATCCATGTTTCCACCGTGGATGAGCTGATCGCTGCCATTGCCCCCAATACGGAGATCGTGCTGGAGGGCGAGCTGTACGATTTCAGCACCGCCACCGGCTATGGCACCTCCAGCGGTGCCTACTACTACTGGGAGGATGTCTACGACGGTCCCGGTCTGGTGATCCAAGATGTAGACAATCTGGTGATCCGCAGCAATGACGGCAACGTAAATAACCATACCATCGCTGCCATCCCCCGGTATGCTGACGTTCTGGCTTTCAAGGCCTGCTCCAATGTGACCCTCTCCGGCTTCACCGCAGGCCATACGAAAGAACCGGGAAGCTGCGCAGGCGGTGTCATCGAGTTCCGGGACTGTGACAACATGACCGTGGACAACTGTGGCCTATATGGCTGCGGCATCTTGGGAGTCTACGCCGAGTACAGCAGCGGCATCCATGTAAAAAACAGCGAAATCTATGAGTGCAGCCTCGGCGGCATCGAAATGCGGGACACCGACAACATCACCCTCAGCAATAACACCTTCCGGGACCTTGGCGGCGAGGCCACCAATTTCATCAGCTGCTCTAACATCACCCAGGACGGCAATCTCTTAAGCCCTGACCAGCCCAACACCTTCTACGGCACGGAAAACGGTGCTACTCCGGCGGATGAAGAGGACCTCGTGAATCTGGGCCATGCCGTCACCGCCTTTGCCGAGGCCCTGTTCAACGGCGATACCGAATCCATGAAGCTGTATCTGTCCGCCAACTATGATCTTCCCATCGTCATTTATGAGGACCTCGTAAATGTTGGTGTTACCCCGGCAGCCAAGCAGGACCTGCCTGCGGAGTATGCCAACGAAATGGAAACCAAGGGCTACTGCAATATCACCCTCACTTATGTTACCAATGCCAATGAATACGGACTGCTGTCTCTGGAAATGTGCCGGGAGCAGGGCGTGTGGAAGGTTCAGTATTATACAATAGAAGATTCGGAAATTTCTATGCTGGACAGGGATATCTGGAATTTTGCCTATGCCTATCTGCTTCAGGACCTAGAGGGGATGGAACAATTCCTCTCCGATTCCTACGCCGGTACTGTAGAGGTCTACTTTGGTGACGGCCTCGAAACCATTCCCGATCCGGATTTTTCCATCCTAGACACCTTTTCCAATGCTCAGCTTGCTGCTATGGACACCTGTTCCATCGCATTTCCTTTCAAGGAAACTGACGACAGCGATTCCTATACCTATCTGAATATTGCCCTCCAGCGCAGAGAGAACAAGCAGACCTACACCGAGGGAAAATTTACTCGCACCGAAAGCGAATGGGTCGTTGTGGACTACGGTCTGACTGGGGACACTTCCTCCGGCGGCATTGAGATCAAAACCATCGAGGGAGAAAACTACACCGGCTTTGCCATGATCGTTGACGATCCCAGCCGGGTCTTCCTTGGTACCTCCACCGACGGCGGTTTCTCCACCGATACCCCCGGCAAGCGCATCAATGAAATGTTTGACCGCTATCCCACCGCACTGGCTGCCGTCAACGCTGGCCCCTTCTACGATGACGGCACTGCCAGCAGCACCGTGGGCAGCTACCCTCTTGGATTGACCATCTCCGATGGAGAAACCGTCTGGTCCGAGGGAACCTACCCCGGCATGTCCGGCTTCGTGGGCTTCAACACGGACAACGAGCTAGTGGTGGTAAACCGTAACCTGACACAGGAGGAAGCAGCGAAACTGAACATCCGGGACGGTGTCAGCGCAGGCCCTGCCCTCATCATCGACCGGGAGGTGCTGCCTGCCGCCAATGAAGATTCCGGCTACAACCTCCGCACCGCCATCGGCCAAACCGAGGACGGCAAGGTGATCCTGCTGTGCACCAATGGCCGGGTGTGGGACAATCTGGGTGCCTCCTACCGGGAGGTTGCCGACCAGATGATGGCACTGGGCGCAGAAAACGCCTGCCTGCTGCAGGGCGGCAGCGCCACCGGCATGATGTACCGCGCCGACCTTCCCAGCATTCCCCAGCTGTACACCACCCTGTCCGTCGGCCAGACCCAGCCCCGCCGCCAGCCCACCTACTGGATGGTGGCTGCGGAATGAACTTTTGAGAAAAAGAGAACCTAAGACTCAAAGAAGCCTGCCCTAAGACCCAAGGGCAGGCTTCGCCTATTTCCGCACCCCCGTAGGGCGGGGTCATGACCCCGCCGACGCAGTTTATTGACCTGCCTTTCACGACCGTTGCATATGCCGCCCCACTTGTCATCCTGAGCGAAGTGAAACAGAGTCGAAGGATCTTCGCATCATCGAAGTACACACAAGTTTGTCAGTGTGTAGACCCTTCGACTCGCTGCTCGGAGTACCACGCTCAGGACGACATTGCCGATTGCTGGTCAAATCGTTTTTTCATTGTGCGTTTCCAACCTAATCGGCGGGGTCATGACCCCGCCCTACATTGGCTGTACGGAAAAGAGCCTGTCCCTTTTGGGACAGGCTCAAAACTGTTATATGCGCAAATTATGCCTTTTCCAGAGCCAGAGTTCTGGTGGTCAGGTCGCAGACCTCGGCAGGTCCGAAGTACTGGATGGCACCGGGATAGGTGAAGCAGGTCTCGACAGCCCACTCCTCACGGTTCTCGCAGAAGAACTTGAAGGGAGCACCGTCCAGCTCAACCAGAGCCTTGCGGATAACGGGCTTATCGGCACCGTGACGGCGCTCGATGTTCATCATCTTGGTGATGGGCATACCGCCAGCGACCCACTCCTCAGCGGGCTTATGCAGGTTGGAAACCTTGGACAGGTAGCCGGTGTAGCCATACTGGATCAGCATGAAGGCATTGTAGCCCAGAGAGTAGCAGTAGTCAGCATCGAAGTTGGAGGGGAATGCGCAGCGGCCTTCGTAGCCCAGGAAGTGGTGCAGAGCGGAGAACTTGCCGTTATAGGTGCCGGCAGCCTTGCGGGCAGCCAGATTGTTCTTAACCAGCTCGGAGAACAGCTTCTCGGACTCGATCAGAGAGACCTGCACGTTGCCGTGAGGATCGCGCTCCAGGAACAGCTGCTGCTGAATGGCCTGAGGCAGGAAGGCGAAGACTTCCATGGACTCCTTGGTCAGACCAGCCTCGATGAAGGCATATTTGTCAGCCCAAGTGGGCAGAGCGTTGAAGGCGTCAGCCTTAGCACCTGCCAGCAGCTCGTTGATCTCAGCGATCAGCACGGAGAATTCAGGAACGAACTCGACAATGCCCTCGGGGATGATGGCAACACCGAAGTTCCAGCCCTTGGCAGCACGGGCAGCCACAGAGTCGGCAATGTAGTCGGTGATCTGAGCCAGGGACATCTTCTTAGCGGCAACTTCCTCACCGATCAGGCAGATGTTGGGCTGGGTCTCCAGAGCGCACTCCAGAGCAACATGGGAAGCGGAACGGCCCATGACCTTGATGAAGTGCCAGTACTTCTTGGCGGAGTTGGCATCACGCTGGATGTTGCCAATGATCTCGGAGTAGGTCTTGGTAGCGGTATCGAAGCCGAAGGAGCACTCGATATCCTCGTTCTTCAGGTCGCCGTCGATGGTCTTGGGGCAGCCGATGACCTG
>JAFSCK010000147.1 GCA_017436785.1 Oscillospiraceae bacterium
CATGCCTCCCGTCATCGAGGACTACGCTCTGATGAGCGACATCATCACTCAGAAGCTGGCTGCAGCAGCTGAAGGCACCATCACCGTGCAGGAAGCTCTGGATCAGGCACAGGCTGAGTGCGAAGCTCAGATCAAGCTTGGCTAATTCCTGGTTGTGGGCCGCTGCTTCTTGCAGCGGCCCCATTTTTATCCCTTGGAGGTGTAAAAATGAAAAAGAGTAAAACAGAAAAACTTAGAAAACAGGGAAGCGGTTTATTGGTTGCCTCCCCATTTCTGCTGCCCAGTTTGATTGGTTTGATGATTTTCAGCTTGATGCCCCTGATCATTTCCGGACTGATCAGTTTGACAGACTGGAATGGCCTGGATCAGCTGATGCAGCCGGGATTCTTCCAGGAGCATTTCATTGGCCTTGAAAACTATAAGACCATTCTCACTACACCCGAATTCTGGAAGACCCTGGGCAATACGGCAGAATATATCGTTCTGTACATCCCATTCATGCTGGCTGCCTCCTTGCTGGTAGCCTACCTGCTCAGCAGACCCCGCAAGGCAATCGGCATATTCCGTGTTGTGTATTACATCCCGGTTCTGACCAGCTGGGTCGCAGCATCGCTGATCTGGAAATCTGTTCTGGCACCGCAGTACGGTGCGCTGAACGGCATTCTGGAGATTTTTGGTATTGAAGGCCCCGGCTGGCTGCTGGACGAGAAATGGGCAATGCCCGCAATCGTTCTGGTTTCCGTTTGGAAGGATATGGGCTTCTTTGGCTTGATTCTTCTGTCCGGCATTGTGGGCATCAACAAGACCTATTATGAAGCTGCTGACATCGACGGTGCAAATGGTTGGACAAAGTTTATCAAGATTACGCTGCCCTTGCTGACTCCGTCCATTTTCTATGTTGTTATCGTGGCAATGATCAACAGCTTCCAGCTGTTCCCGCAGATTATGATCATGACCGGAGGCGGCCCCAACGGAGCAACGCAGGTCATGGTGGAACGAATCTATCAATACGGCTTCCGTTATTTCCGCATGGGTTATGCGGCAGCATTCTCCTGGATTCTGTTTGCGATCATTATGGTGTTCACTGCAATTCAGATGAAGGGACAGGAAAGGTGGGTGCATTATGACGACTAAGAGAAAAATCGGCACGGTCCTCTTTTATGTGATAGCCATCACACTGGCCGTCATAGCCCTGATCCCGTTCCTGTGGATGATTTCTACCTCTTTCAAGAGCCGTGGTGCTCTGATGTCTATTCCGATTCAGTGGATTCCCGAGGAACCCACGTGGAACGCCTACATCAAGGTTTTCTCCAAGTTCCCCTTTGCAAAGACCATTGGAAATTCGCTGTTCATCTCTGTCAGCTATACTTTGATCACCTTGCTATCCTCTGCAATGGCGGCTTTTGCATTTGCGAAACTGCGTTTCCCCGGTAGTCAGCTGGTTCTGGGCGGTTATCTGGCTACCATGATGATTCCGACGCAGGTTACTATGATTCCTCTGTTTGTAATCATGAACAGAATGGGTCTGACGGATACCTATGCCAGCGTTATACTTCCTTCGATTTTCCGCCCCTTCGCAATCTTTATGTTGGTGCAGCAGATGCGAACGATTCCCAACGACTTCCTGGATGCCGCAAAAATTGACGGTGCCGGAGTGTTCCAGGTGTTCTTCAAAGTTGCGCTGCCGCTGTGCATTCCCAGTCTTGCAACGCTTTCCATCACAACCGTTATGGAGTCCTGGAATGATTATCTGTGGCCGCTGCTGATGCTGAGCGACAAGAATAAGATGACTCTGCCCATCGCACTGTCCACTTTGAATGGCCAGTATGCAACAGAGTACAATGTTCTGATGGCAGGCAGTTTGATTTCTATGATTCCCATCATAGTGATTTACATTATCGCACAGAAGCAGTTCAAGGACGGCATGATGGCAGGCGGTATCAAGGGGTAAGAATTATGAAACGAATCTCTTACACAACCAAAGAACTCTCTTTTGGAAACGCAGAGCTTTACCGTGACGGTAATCGTCTGACTGTTCATGTTCTCTACAACGGGGCATACGGCATGGGTGAAAAATATGACAGTCTGAACCAGAAGGGCAAGACTGTCATAAATGCGGTACGTGAAAAATTCTGCTTTCAGGGAGATAAGACTTATTGTACCACTCCCTTCTTCTGGACGGACACGGGCTTCGGCTTGTATGTGGATACCTGTGAGGTCACAACTTTTGATTTCGGTGAAAAGAGTATTGAGATCACACTACCCGAAACCGCAGAAGTGGTTTTGTTCTCCGGCACACCGGAGGAAATGATCCGGGAATACATGAGTTTGTTTGGATCTGCGGTCTTGCCCCCTGAATGGACCATGGGCATCTGGATCTCCGCAAACCGTTGGAACACCCAGATGGACGTAGATGAGCTCCTCGAAAAACTCAAAAAGTATGATTTCCCCGCTTCCATAGTTGTGTTGGAGGCATGGAGCGATGAGGCTACTTTTTACATCTGGAACGGAGCAAAGTATGAACCAGTACCCAACGGACAAGCACTGAAATACGAAGATTTTGATTTCAGCGGTACACCTTGGCCCGATCCTGCAAAAATGGTTCAGGATATTCACGATGCCGGACTGAAGCTTCTTCTCTGGCAGGTTCCTGTTTATAAAAAGCAGGGCGATGACGAAGTGCAGAATGCTCAGAACGATCTGGACCGAGAAGATGCCGCCTCAAGGAAACTCTGCGTTACCATGCCGGATGGCGCACCCTACACGATCCCAAAAGGCAACTGGTTCCCGGATTCCATGGTACCGGACTTCACCAATCCCAAAACGGTCAAGAGTTGGTTTGGTAAACGGCAGTATCTGCTGGATATCGGTGTGGATGGCTTCAAGACGGATGGCGGTGAATTCATCCACAGGAGCGATGCGCAGTTCCACGACGGAACTACCGGCAAGGAAGGTGTCAACCGCTACTCCAGAGATTACGCGGAAAGCTATCGTAATTTCGTTGGAAGCAATGGTGTGATCTTCAGCCGTGCCGGTTTCTCCGGCCAGCACACAGTACCTTGCCACTGGGGCGGTGATCAGCAATCTCAAAACTCTGAGCTTGCAAGCGTACTGAAGGCGG
>JAFSCK010000148.1 GCA_017436785.1 Oscillospiraceae bacterium
GAAGAAGCAGTTCTTGTAGATCTTCGTGATCGTAATGTGGTCAAAGACTCGGTTGTCGTACTTCTCTGCAGTTTCTTTGTCCAGCCACTGCTCGGTATATTCCAAATGCCGCATATTGCCGGAAAGCTTCCAACTCAGCACATTGGAAATATAAGCAGGATCCGAATATAGCACAGCTCCGGCATAAGTGATTTCTACGACGCTGCCTTGCTGCGCACCAATATCCGGTAAATTGGCTCTGGGAATGCGGTATTTCGCACCATTGCTCACTGCTTCCACGATTACTTCTGTTTCAGTGAAGGATTCTACAGTGGCCAACAGCTTTGTTCCGACATTTTCCTTTTCCTGCTCCCACAGTGCATCAATGGATTTGAAGTTATTGGGGAACAGATAGAGCTTGGTTTCATCGTATACGGCGGATTCTCCCGTAATGCGGTTCCAATCCACGATCTTATAAGTCAAAGCAGTGTAAGTTCTTGTGCCGCCATCTCTCGCAATCCCAGTCGGGATCGGAATGACGAGAATTGCCAGCAAAAGCACTCCTGCAAGGATCCACATCCATATTTTCTTTTTCATAAGGACACCTCCTTATTTGCCGGGCTTTTCTTTCTTAGCCCATTCGATGATTGAACGAATCTGATCTAACTGGCCTGCTGTCAGATCAGCCTGGCCTTTTTCGCACCGGGCATAGCCCTCACTCAGGTTAATTCCGTAACCTTTCCCAAATTCTGTGTCCACGGTATATTCAGTAGCGCAACGACAAACCTTGTTGGGATCATAATCGAGGTTGATTAGTATATCTGTTAAGGTAACGGATTCATCGTACATGAAGGTATAAGCTTCACCGTCAATGTAAAGTGTCGTCTGAGTGTTACCGCAATATCCGGAAACAGGATCGTCTACCATCTGGGGTTCAGATGCCGTCTGATGGGTATGCTCTTCGCCCGCAATGATGTATGCATAATAACTTACGGAGCCGAAATGCTCGATCTCACTTTCATTCCACTTGGCAGTTATCTCGTAGACATATCCGCCCTGTTTGAGATCGAATGCCGTATCGTAACTGTTCACGCTCTCGCTCTCTGCAGTATTGCTGTTCCAGGCGGTGTCCGGCCAGCACTGGATCGAGATAGAATCCGGATCGTCCTCAAAAGCAAGCTTTACGTAGTCTCCGGTCACATAGATGGGATCCAGGCTATCTTTACAGAACAGAGGATGCGCGTGGTCCACGATCACAGCAGCCATTGTGCCATCCCCGTTGGGATACATCCAGTTACGGCCTGCTGTCAGCAAGGGTGTGCTGCCGTTGCCGTGCAGCAGTTTTGCTGCAGGCGGCTCTTTGAAAACATGCGGAGACTGGGTTCCAATGACCTGCGAAACAACAGCACCTTTATCGTAAGCTAATCTATTATCCAGATAGACCTGTACGCTGCCTTCGCCTTTCACTTCCACTGCATTGCTCATTTCCAGAATGATATGCCATTCTGCCATATCGCAAGTGCCAACCTCAGGGCTGATAGTCTTGATATAGATCCCAAGCTCACCATCGGAGCTAATGGTACTGCCGGTTACTTCATGGCGAATAGATCCGCTGCCTTCTTCCAACAGAACGAACACCAGGTATCCCTTCTCGAAATACTCTGTGTCATACTTATCACAGGCATCCAGGAATCCAATTGTGGTATCGGAGTACACCTTGTCTTTCCGTTCAAGATCAAAGGCATCCTTATTGGCATCGTAATAACTGTTCAGTTCATCCAGGCTGCGGATGATCACCACATGGGGAAACGCAGCGCCTTCCATATAGCCGTTTGTGCGGATATATTGCACGCCATAGTCCACAGGTTCCTGGGTTTTGATTTGGCCATCGTCAATGTCGCTGCTCAATGTGAATTCAGCCCACACGGTTTGATTGTTTTTATCGTCAATGGAGAAATCCGACCGGAAACGGTAGGTGCCAGCTTTGGACACATCAAACATTCTGGAAACATGATAGGTCTCCTCCCGCGTCTGCAGAGGAGAGAGCACATAGGCCAATGCAATAAAGGTTAGGTCATCTACAGTCTGGCAGCCGACCCATTCATCGCCTTCTTTGCGCTCGATGATATAGGATGCGCCAAAGACACCTTCCTTCAGTGTCTTATTGATCCAATCCACTTCCAGAACAAAACCGTTCTCATCCCAGTAAGCATTGCTAATTTGGACGGAGACACCGTCATAGTCGGAATGGGTTTGGCCCATTTCCATACCCATTTCGTCTGGATCAATCTTGGCATTTATGCCTCCTGCATCCGAAGGCTGGCAAGCTGTCAGACTCAGCAGCATAACGACAGCAAGCAGGAAGGCAATTATCTTTTTCATATCCGTCAACTCCTTTCGGCGGAATATACGCTTAATTGAGAGGAATACCCAAGGCGTTCTTCAGGTCTTTCATGGTATCCTCACTTACGGGAAATTCTTGCTGTGTATTTTGATCAATCAGCCGCGAGCCTACAAGCAGATACTCTGTACTCGTTCC
>JAFSCK010000149.1 GCA_017436785.1 Oscillospiraceae bacterium
AAAAGTAGTGCGTTTCTGGTCGTATTCTATATTTTCCGGCTCACAATGCTGAGAACCGTCCAGTTCAACCACAAGCATGGCTTTGTGGCAGTAAAAATCTACAATGTAGTTTTCAATGGGAAACTGGCGCTTAAATTGCACTGGATAGGACTTTAAAAAGTCGTACCAGAGATGGCGCTCCTCTTTCGTCATTTCCCTGCGCAGCTTTTGGCTGTTGCGCAGCATTTTCTGATCCATTTTCATAATCGGTAAGTGTCGCCATCCCTCATCCGTCAGCCCTTTGGGCTGCCACCTTCCCCCCGGGGGAAGGCTTTTTTATTCCACTCCCCGTAAATACAGTCCTCTGGTACAGGCGCCGGGGTCCAGGGGCTGGGGTTCTAAGTAATCGGCCAGCACCCGGTTTACTTCCCGGGGATTTTCGGTGGTGAAATAGATCCGGGCGGCCCAGACACCCAGCTTGGCAAGGTCCTCCTGCCGGTCCAGCCAGCTTAGCTTCTTGCCGTTGAGCAGCACGCTGCGGCAGTTGTCGCCGTCCTTGATGACGGGGAATTCTGCGCCGGTCTTGTCCACCAGCTTGGTGGAGCCAAGGTGGCAGGTGCACTCGCCGGTGCGGTTGCGGATCAGACAGTGCTCCACCACCATCAGGGGCAGGCGGCCATAGGCGATGATCTCGGAATCCACAGCCTTGCTCAGGTCCCGGATCTGGGGCATGGTCATTTCAAAGCTGACGGTGGCGGACTGGAGCTCCAGCGTGCGCAACACATTCATGGAGCCGGAATTGTAGATGTTCAGGCCGAAGTCGCCCCGGACCTGCATTCCGGCCTCCCGGACGGCGGCGATGTGGCCCAAATTGCCAACCAGTGCTTGCGAAACGCCCAGCTGCCGCAGCTTCATAAGATCCTGCTGCAGTTTCGGCATCTCGCCGTCGTGGATGATCCGGGGCAGCACCACGCAAAGACCTCCCCGCTGCACCAGCTCCAGCGTCAGAGCTTCGTCTGCGGTAAGAATGTGCAGCGGCACATAGAGCATAGCAGTATCCATCTCCAGCAGCTTGGGGGTCAGCTGCTCCCGGGTGGTGACCTGCACCGTCAGACCGGGCAGGGCCTTAGCTCCCCGGTACATGGGCACGGGCTTGGGCTTGCGGATCACCGGCTCCTCCCGGCGGGCCCGGAGGGCGGTGAGCTGATTCAGCACATCCCGGCGCATGCCGTTGATGGCAGCGGCGGAAATGGTCAGGCCGGGATCCACATGGGTCCGGACCTCCACGCAGCGGTAGGGGGTGCCGCCGGTCTTAGCGATGCGCTGGGCCAGCACCTGTCCCGTCAGGGGCACGTTCCGTGCCAGCTCCGGACGGGGGCCGGGAACGGTGCATGTCCGTCCCTCGGGGTCAGTAGCAGTCAAAGAACTGCCGTCCACGGACACAACCGCCCGGAATTTCAGGTCCACCAGCTGGGTCTCACCGGCCTCAAAGGACTGCCGGGCGGCCTGCAGCCACTGGGGATCGTCCTTGGTGTCCTGCCGGATGCCGAACATCTTGGTATCGATGCGGCTGGTGTAGTAGCCGTCGGTGAAGCCCTGCCGGTTGAAGGCGGTCATCAGGGCCTCCATCATGGGCTTGGTGACGGTGCCCTCATCAATGGCCTTGCGGTAGACGGCGGTGACGGTGGCAACGTATTCTGCTTTCTTCATACGGCCCTCCAGCTTGATGCTGGCAACGCCCATCTCCTCCAGCTCCCGGACGTAGTGGACAAGGCAGTTATCCTTCAGGCTCAGAGGGTACTTATCCTGCCAGTGGCCGTAGCCGTAGCTTTGGCGGCAGGGCTGGGCGCAGCGGCCCCGGTTGCCGGAGCGGCCGCCGATCATGGCGGACATGTAGCACTGTCCGGAATAGCACATGCACAGGGCACCGTGGCCAAAAACCTCGATCTCAATGGGAGATTTGGCACAGATGTAGCGGATCTCCTCCCGGCTCAGCTCCCGGCTTAAGACCACCCGGCTCATACCCATGGCAGCGCAGAGCTGGACACCGGCCAGCGAATGAATGGTCATCTGGGTGGAGCCGTGGATGGGCACATTGGGAGCCACCTGACGGCACAGCTGCACCACGCCCAAATCCTGCACGATAAAGGCATCGATGTTATTTTGGGCGGCATGGCGGATCATCTCCGCTGCCTCCTTCATCTCCCGGTCGGAGATCAGGGTGTTCAGAGTCAGATGGACCTGCACGCCCCGGATGTGGCAGTATTTGATGGCCTCCACAAGGGTCTGGGGGGTAAAATTCTTGGCACTCTGGCGGGCATTAAAGCTGCCGACACCTAAATAGACGGCATTGGCACCATTCTGCACCGCCGCCCGCAGGGCTTCCATAGAGCCGGCAGGCGCTAACAATTCCAGCATAAGCGTTCTCTCCATTCCAACGAATCTGCGTTGGGCATACTTTCGCAGTGTATAGTTAACCGCATTATAGCATAAATCTATGGAAACTTCCAGTCCTTCCGGGATAATTCAAGAAAAATTAAAGAGTTGTTCTGAGAATTATGTAAACTATAAAAAGTAGGGCGGGGATATATCCCCGCCGGGCACCATCGATGCCTGCGTGTTCTGACAAGCTGCTCAAAGCCGGGAAACTGCCCGGTGCGGATATATCCGCACCCTACAAAAGTGTCTTGCTGTCAAAGATTCAGGAAAATCTTGGATTTTTCGTTGCAAAACCGGGAAAGCTATGCTACAATGAGGAAAATTTATTATCAGGAGACAGAAATGGCAAAAAAATACCTCTTAGCATTTTTGGTATCTATGGTCCCTCTGATCGAGCTGCGGGGCGGCGTGCCCTATGCGGTGCTGATGGGACTGGATTATTGGACGGCTCTGATCGTCTGCGTCATCGGCAATATGTTGCCGGTGCCCATCATCTACTTTTTCGCCCGCAAGGTGCTGCTGTGGGGCTGTGATAAGAAATATATCGGCAAATTCTTCACTTTCTGCATCGAAAAGGGAGAAAAGGGCGGCCGGAAGCTGAAAAAGCGGGCAGGCCGGGGCGGATTGTTCATCGCTCTGCTGCTGTTTGTGGGCATTCCCCTGCCCGGCACCGGCGCATGGACCGGCACGCTGGCAGCATCCTTCCTGAACATGGGCATCAAGTCCACCACGCTGGCGGTTTCTCTGGGCGTCATCCTCGCCGGTATCATCATGGGCGTGGTAAGCATGACCGGTGTCCATGTGTTTGGATTGTAAGAAATTACCTGTCATTGCGAGGAGCAACAGCGACGTGGCAATCTCCTGAATATTGAGGGGATTCCCACGCCAGTGTGCGCACTACGACGCGCTAAGAAGCCGCCTTCGGCGGTTGCGCTCTGTACGTGCTGCGGCACAGCGGCTCGGAATGACAGCATCATTTTGGAGGTAATACATTATGAACTGCTTATTCTGCAAAATCATCGCTGGGGACATCCCCTCTGCCAAGGTTTACGAGGACGAACTGGTCTACGCCTTCCGGGACATCGCCCCGCAGGCTCCCACCCACATTCTGGTGGTGCCCAAGGCCCACATGGACAGCTGCAATGCCGTCACCGCCGAAAACAGCGCCGTGGTGGCCCGGATCTTTGAGGTGATTCCCCAGATTGCCGCCGCCGAGGGCCTGACGAACGGCTACCGGGTGGTGTCCAACTGCGGTGAGGATGCCGGTCAGACCGTACCCCACCTTCACTTCCATATCCTCGGCGGTAAAAAACTGGCACTGGAAATGGCCTGATGGTAGTTTGGAGTGTGAAGTGTGGAGAGTGGAGTTGTTGTGCCCGTTGTACGGACTTTTTGGAAATATCGCCGCAGGCGATACCATAACTCCACACTTCACTCCCCACACTCCAAACTTCTCCTTGACTTTCTTCTCTTCCGCGATATAATAAAAAAAGATCGCATAACAAATAGTCTTCAGGGGGCCGGTGCACCGGCTGAGATTGGACAATGGATGTCCTGACCTGTGAACCTGATACGGTTAGTACCGTCGGAGGGAAAGATGCACGATAGGGATACTTTCAAGTATCGCATTGCACCTAGACGGTTTGCAATGCGATTTTCTTAATTTTGGGGCAAATTTTGCCCTGTATTGGAGGTATTCTGTTATGCAAAACAAAACCAAACGACTGACTGAAAGCGCCATGCTCATTGCCCTTGCCGTTGTGCTGGAGATCGTGGGCCGCACCGTCATCCCGCCCATGCCCTTTGGCGGACAGCTGACCCTTGTGTCCATGCTGCCCATTGTGCTGGTGTCCTACCGCCATGGGGTGAAGTGGGGCATCACCACCGGCTTTGCCTATTCTCTGGTGCAGATGGCGCTGGGCGCGGATACCGTGTCCGCTGCCTTCCAGCCCGGCTACTTCGGCGACGGCACCATGATCGGCAGAGCCATCATCATGTGCCTGTTTGATTACGTCCTTGCCTACACTGCCTTGGGTCTCGGCGGCTGCTTCCGGGATCGGATCAAAAATAAGGGCGTGGCCCTGATGTGCGGCTCTCTGGTGGCCCTGTCCGCCCGGTACCTGTGCCATATCGTGTCCGGTTATGTGCTGTTTGCCGGCTGGGCAGAGTGGTTCTTCACTCAGGAGGGCTTCCCTGCATGGGGCGCCGCACTGGTCAGCAGCCTCAGCCCCGAAATGCTGGGCTTTGTATATTCCGTGGTCTATAACGGACTGTACATGGTCCCCGAGATCCTGATCACCGCCATCGTGGCAGTGCTGGTGGCAAGGATCCCCCGGATCGTGGTGAAGCTTGGATAAAACATACTGTAGGG
>JAFSCK010000150.1 GCA_017436785.1 Oscillospiraceae bacterium
CATGTCAAAGTCAGTTGGTGCAGCAGCCCGGATTTGAACCGGGAACGAAACGTGCCTGGGATCATCCAACCGCCCAAGTACCACGGACACATCCGAATGTGACTACTGCTGCATGTGTGTAAATTTAATATAAAACTTACCGCGGCAAATGTCAAGAAGAATTTACACAATAGCCAGGAACACCCGGGGGAATAACTCCGGGTGTTTCTCTGTTTGTAACACGTTGGCAAGATCTTGGCGCAGCTGCAGGAACTTTGTGTTACGTATGTTTAGATGCTTAGCGCAGAGCATTTTAACCCACAAATCAGATAACGCTGCACCATCCCAGGGCATGAACGATTGCCCTGGGATTCCTCATCCCTAAACCTGCAGTACGGTGGAGCTACTACCACATCATGAATCATTTATCAAACACCGGGTAGTATTTTTTTATTCCTTGCGGGGGACGGAATAAAAAAATCTCCACCCTTGCCGGAGGCATGTTTGACAAATGCTCCATGATGCTGGATGCAGTAAACAAGCGAAGCGCGAGGCGCTCCGCTAAAGCCAACTTTATATTTTGGGAGGAATACACATGAGGTATAATCTGGAGGATCTGCTGAGCATCTACGCAGATCAGAACGAAATCAGCATCGATGAGGCATTCGAGCAGTACGACCACGGCAGGATCAGTAAGGTAGATCTCCTCCAAGCTTACCTGGAAGAAGAAGGAATCCTAGGCTACACAAGCAGCCTGTGGAGCATCTTTGAAGCCCTGGGCGGATGTAACTAAAAGGGGAGGGGCTGCACATGGGATGCAAGCTCTACGTCCGGTACGGTCAACGTGATATGTACCTGGGGGAATTCAAAGACGAGGAACGCGCCGGGAAGCACTTCCAGTTGATTAAGGTAAAGCTGGAATCAGAGCTCGGCACCGATATCAAGCCTGTTTACGTCAAGCAGAGGAAAGGGAAGGGGAAACAATGAAGGAAACATTGGGCAGTATAGCTGATAAAATGATGAAGAATATGGCAGACGAAGAAATCAAGAAAGCAGCAAAAATTGGAATAATGTTGAGCCTTAAGATTACTGAAAAAACGATAAAAGAAATACAGGAGACACGTAAACATGGCAAAGAAAAATAATATCCGGTCTATCCGGTTCTCCGATGAAATGATGGAGATGATCGAATCCCAGGCAGGGGACAGCTTCACGGCGAAATTTGAGGCTCTGGTGACAAGATGTATGTGGGAGCTGCCAAGGAAAGAGGAGGAGCTCCGGCAGATTCAAACACAAATCGAGAACGAGCGGAAGAACCTTCGGTTAATCCGGGATAGGAAAAGCAGACTGGAAAGCAACCTGGCATTCCTGGAACGAGGAACCGCAAACCTCAGAGATCAGATCAACCGCACAGTCAAGGAATTGGAGTCGATGTAACACAATAACAACGCTGCAGCGTCCGGATCCAGGATGCTGCAGCCTTAATCATGTGTTACACTAAAACGGTATGACGGCAGTCATCCAGGACACTAGGGCAGCTGCAGGCATATGTGTTACAAAGGGAGGAAGAAAAAATGGGAAAGCAGCACTACATGACCAGAGAAGAACGGCTCAAGCTGGAAGCACTCCGGGAAGCCGGAATATCTGTAAGTGAAATTGCAAAGCAGCTTGGTTTCTGCAGGAAGACCATATACAACGAACTGAACCGGGGCGCATACCACAGAATTGTAGAGCGGTTCGGAATCTACCGTGATGAAACACACTATTCCGCTGACAAAGCCCAGCAGATCACAGAATACAACCAATCCGCAAAAGGCAGACCCATGAAAATCGGCTCAGACCGGGCATATGCCGACTTCCTCGAAGGCAAGATGCTGGGCAGACAGGCAGACGGAAAAACAGACCGACGAAAGCGGTATTCCCCTGCTGCAGCTCTGGCAGAAGCACGGAAAGAGGGTTTTACCACAAGTGTCTGTGTAAGCACGCTATATTCTTACATAGACAAAAGGGTATTCCGGCATCTAACCAACAAGGACTTGTGGATTAAGAGCATCCAAAAGAAACGTAACTATGAGACTGTAAAACGAATTGCACATCCACTGCTGCCAAACATAACGCAAAGACCGGCAGCAGCGGACAGCCGGGAAGAGTACGGACACTGGGAAATGGACTTAATCATCGGAGCAAAGGGAACCTTGCCGGTGCTGATGACATTGTCCGAACGCTCCAGGAGAAAAGAAATGATTTTCAAGCTGCCAAATCGAAAAGCAGCCACAATACGGGGTGTATTCGACAAGTTGGAAAAGAAAATGCCGGATTTCTGCTATCATTTTAAGACCATCACAACAGACAACGGCAGCGAATTCCTCAAGTATGACGAGCTAGTAAAGTCTATACACGGAGGAAAACGGTTTGAAGTCTACTATTGCCATTCCTATGCATCCTGGGAAAAAGGAACCGTTGAGAATCACAACCGTATGATCCGCAGATGGTTCCCAAAAGGCACAGACTTCCGGAGGGTCACCAAAAAAGAGATAGCTGAGCTCCAGGACTGGATGAACAACTATCCCCGTAAAATCTTGAATTGGAGAACACCAAACGAAACAGCAGCGTAACACAAATTTGCTCCAGGATCAATCGCAGCTGCGCGCCGCGTGTCATACACGGGTCCCCGGTCCGCTGAAGCGGAACCGGGTCCCCCGTGTATGTTACTTACGACGTTTCCGCTGAGATCGCATGAACTTGCCGGAGGGTTTGAGAATACCTTCCATATTGACCTGTTCAGAATTCATCTGCAGAGCAAGGATCTCTTCCTCAGAAAGCATATCGCCTTCCTTCATGGATTTTTTCAGATTGCCGACGCAGGCAAGGGTATTATAGGCATCGTAATCTTTATCCTTTACAAACCAAGCAGAACGACGAATAGGAGTTAGCAACAAGGGATTCGTAGCATTTTCCATTTCCCAGGCAACATAACGGTTATTGCCCTGAAAACGCCAGGTTTTGTCACAGTCAACAACATAGGAGGTAACCTGACGAAGAAGAGCATCCACATGCTGAAAACGCTGGGCAGTATAAAACAGGCTGATATGGTAATGACGACAGGTAAGCAAAGTATTCAAAAACAAAGGATCAATATTGGTTTTGAACTGCCGGGAATTCATCTGCACAGAAAATTCATCACCAAGAACTAACGTTATAGTCAAAGTATCGTTGGCATCGTCATAATCACTTTTACGCTCAGCATCCACAACGATCTGCTCCAGGGAAACAAAATCCTCATAGGGAATGGAAAGCGCAACATTGGAAATAACCTTGATCTTCTGCGTAACTAACTTGTGTCGGCGGGAACACCAGACAGTCTTACCATCGTATTTCTGATAAGCAGAAACGACCTTATGAACCGCGGACAGTGTTTTACCTTTACCGAAAAGACCGACATAAGCTACCAGCTCACCTGTGGGATACAGATTCCGCAGGTTATGCCGGAAGTAGAAGTACAAATCCTTGCCACCGTAATAGAAAGTGGAAACCGGATGGAACACAGCGCACCGGAGCTTCGGATAAAGAGCAAGCAGAAAAACAGCGACAACAAAAACGATAAAGATCATTTGAACCACCGCCAATTGAAGAAAAAGCCGCTGATAAAGGATATCGCTCTGAAAACAGCCAGAACCAGACACACAGCAACAATGAATCTGAGCAGATACGGGATCAGCTCCATCATATTGGCAGGATACCCTTCCAGGGAAGCAATACCGAGAAACTCATAAACAATATCCAGCATACAGTCACCTCCGAACCAGGCTAATAAAGAATTGCAAAAGCACGACAACGAAGATCAGCAGAAGCAGACCTTCCGAAACGGAATAATCCATAAATTCTGTGGTCATAAAAGACCGGTCAATATCCACGCCAACGACCTCAACAAGGACGGGCTCAGAGGCAGGCATGGTTGCAACCTGTTCCACAACAGGCTCCGTTGTTCCAGCAGGGATAGTTTCATTCAATTCCATAAAAACCTCACAATCAGACATCCAACGGCAGTCACCAGCAGGCTCCAGATGAACACATCCCAGTACGAAAAGGTGAAGCCGAATAAATTCATATCCGTAGATAAAAGACGATACGCGCCGCTCAGGGCGGAGGAAAGAGCACCCATTATTTACCTCTTACTTTCTTGACAATGCCGGCAATAACAATTGCCAGCAAGCCGGTACCAATTACACCAATTACAGGCTCAGGAAGGAAAGGACAAAGCGTAGCAAGGGAACCGGACAGGGATTCAGCAAAGGACACGCCTAAGTCCCAAATACTTTCAAACACACTCCAAATACTGTCAGCTGCATCGAAGATCAGAGTAAACATATCGACGAGTCCGCCGAAAAGCCACTCAAAAAAAGACGCAACGCCGGAACCAAGCCATTCAGCCACATTTCCGGCAGCATTGGAAAGCCAATCCAACAAGACACATTCCTCCCTTTACTGGAACCAGAATTTGATAACAGCGACCACAACAGAAGCAACAATCAGGAACCAAATTACAGCCATCATATCCTCAGGGAAAATGGAAACAGCCTGACTGAGAAAGGACGGGTAAGAGCTGCTATGTTCACCGACCTGCTCCAAATAACCATTAAAGGTATCCAGCATTCCGGTAAGACCGTCAACAAACTGGGTAAGCTTATCGGTGCACCAGCGGATACCATCGGCGAAGAATTTACCGATACTGGTAAACAAGCCGTTGTCCAGTTCGTCCTGATGCTCTGTTTTACGGGAACCGCAGCGGGAACAGGAATAGGTGATATAACCATAAGTCACCTGGGCAGATTCCAGCCATTCAGAACCGCAGCCATTACAGGTGCAGGTATACACGGCTGCTTCTTTATCCAGGACTGAAGAAAAGTCCACGGAGCTGCAATCCGGACAGGCTGCATCCGCCGGAAGGGCATATGTAGACTCGGAGGATTCCACAGGCAGCCAATCATGCCCCATTGCGGGGACAGGCTCACCATACTGTGTACCGCAATCCATGCAAGTGTAGAAAGCATAGCCGGGATCTGTACAAGTTGCCTGCTCAAACACGGAATGTGTCACACGATGATCTTTCATGGAAACCTCTTCGATCTTCTGATCACCGCAGACAGAGCAGGTATAGAGCCGTTCACCCATTGAAGTACAGGTGGATTCCTTAATAGTTTCCACGGTGTAACTGTGACCATCCAGGGAGCAGGCGGACTGAGAAACCATGACATAAGCAAACACATCAGAGCTAACCAGATTGCCATCTGCATCGTAATAAGAGATATATACCTCGTCATCACCGTACCGGCAGACAATCCGGGTTATATCCGTCTCCAGAATAGAGAATGTACCAGGGGCAACGGAAATATCATAGCTGCGGTCATAGTAATCATAAGACCAGCCGGTTGTCAGATATTGAGCACCGGATACCGGCTCAGTGAAAACCATAGTTTCCTCGTTATAAACAGATGGGCTATAAACGCCCAGAAGGTTTCCGTTTTCATCTTTTGTGCCAAGGAACAAATTGACAGAATCCTCATCAGTCAGATAGCTGTTAAGGCGGTTAAACTCGTCTATAAGCTCCATGAGGGATAAAGGACGGGAAGAAGCGTCCGCACCGGATGGCTGAATAATGATTCGTGAATTATCCCAAACAATATCAGAAACACCGATATAATAAGACTTCCAAACGATATCCGGACCAGAATACTTGCCTAAATAAGTTGTAGAAGAAGACCAAACTAAGTCAGATGACTTTTTTTCGTAAACAGAAACACCTAATTTATATAAACTTGTATAACGGCCAAAATCTCTGTAAGCAAAATCAGAAGACCAATCAACCGCATAATAAGTGCTCGTTAAAAAATCAGGCATTGCTTCAGCATAGGATTTATCATAAAAAACTCCGGAAGAAATTCCAGCATAACCTCCACGGTGAAGCTGAACCCGACAAGAATCAACCAAAGTCAGATCATCAAACGAATATACACCGTACAATGAAGCATATGCTTGACCTAAAGGGTTTTCAAAGATACCCTGCATTAATCGACCATCTGCACCCCAATACATACCAACCAAATAAAACGGGCTTGAATAGCAAATGTTAAAAACTGCCACCCTATCCAATATGCCAAGACTGCGGATTAAAGAGGTAAGTTCAGATGGAAAAGTCTGACAAAGATTATTGACCGAAGTATAAGGACCGTAAGTCTCCACGGCACCAATTAAAGATCCGCTAAAGCCGGTCACAACAATACCGGAACTTGCCGTAGGGCTGTCAAGCGAAGAGATAAAATCACCTGACAGATATGCTTCAAGATCAGACTTAAAATCAACAAACGACAATCCGCAAAACACACACCGCATTGCCCTAAGAGACATAGAACCATTGTCACTGGTAAATTGATGAATCTTCACGTCATCCGCTGCTTCACCTGCGGAACAATACCAAGGAGTATTTTTGAATTCATAGTCAACAGAATTAAAATCAAAATCCCCCCAGATGATATCTGACATTCCGGCTACACAAGCGGAACCGAGAAAATCAAGCAATCCAACGCCCATAGTCCAAACATCTTCAAAATTGGTAACAGTGGAACCCGTAAGATCGCCGACTTCAGAAGCATAAACAGAACAAGGAAAGAAAGAAACTAAAAGTGCAATAATGAGAAAAAGAACAATGACACGATAAAAAATGGAATAAGAATATCGAGGGACTTGCACAAAAAGAACCTCCATGGTAAAATTTAGACAGAGGTGAAAACGGATGAACTACTACCTAAAAGCACAAATCGAAAATATGAAGTCATTTACAACCACATTCAAAAACGCTTGCCAATTGGCAGTTATGCAGAATGATGGAAGCATTGACAAGGAGGAAGCAAAAATCCTAAAGAAAATAAGCAAAGCAACAGAACGTTACGTAAAAGAACTAAACAGCATTCTTAAATAACCTGGAGCCGTGAAGTTCACGGCTCTATTTCTTTTTCAGAAGATACCGCCAGAAGAAAAGGATATGTATCAAAATAAGAACCAAGAGCGCAATAATCGCGCAGCGCTGAACATAAGCCAGCTGCACATATGCTTCACAGTTATACTCAATAAAGGGATAGAATCCTGCCATGGCAACCTCCTAGAAAAACAGCCAGTAAGACCAAAGCATTGACATAATCAAGCTGGCGAACAGGATGATAAGCAAATCCGAAATGCCGCACAGGAACGAACTCCAAAAGCTGCGGTGTTGCTGGAACCAGCAGCGCAGCTGCTGCCAAAGAACCGAAAACATCTGGAGCATAATCATACCCTCCGGCCGCGTGCCAGATCGGCAGCCATAAGAAACACACCAACGCCTACAGCTGCCAGAGATCCAACGAGAAAGACAGCCAGAACAGGAACACCCAACATAGCCATAATCGTATCGTCCATCAGACCGATAAAAGCAAGGAATACTTCCATAGAATCACCTCGAAGCTTTTTTAAGATCGGAAAACAGCGGGATACAAACCAGGATCAGGGAAGCCGCACAAAAAGAGGAAAGCAAAGGATTATCTGTAATCAGTTGAAACAGCCGGGAAAGGACATCCGGGAGAACATCAGAAGATACAATGCCGGAAATGTCAGCAGAGCCGCTAGCAGGTGGGACATAGGGGGTAAGAATCACCGTTGTATCTAGTTCAAAACAAACGTGATTATTCAGGTCACCGTCCGTATAAAAGTAAATATAAATTTCGCCATCACAATGCTCAAAACGCAAAGCATAATGATCGTCAAAATAATAAGAAAAGGATCCACCAAATTCATCGAAAGAATCCCATACAAAATCAACAAAATAGTCGGACGGAAGTAAAGGAACGTCCTCTTCCCAAATTTGTAAAATATATTTCCCATCCGGGATGTGACCAGAAAAATATGTATCATGTTCTAGCGCCGAGAAGGTAAAAGAATACGAAGTTTCCGCAGCCAAAGCCGGAACCACAAGCAGGGACGCGCAGAGAGTCAGCACAACCAAAAGAACAATAAAACGTTTCACAAAACAACCTCCATTCAAAATAAAAGCGGCACGGGAAGCCCGTGCCGCTCTTCCATGCATCAGCGGGCTGCGCCCTTGATTGCGGAAAATACGCCGATACCCACAACCAGCAGACCAGCACCGGCAAAAGCTGCCAGCAGGGGGTTACCGGTGATCAGGGTAAAGACACTACCCACCACAGTGGTGATGGTTTCGATGCCTGCAGTAATCTGCTCCATACCTGTCACAACAGTTCCTTCCTCAAGGAACACTCCTTTCCTGCATATTTTATCGCCACCGGGAGTCCCGGTTGACTTTGTAACACATTTATAACGCAGCTGCTTCCGGATCCGCGCCGGAGCTGCAGGAAACATGTAATACAAATCACAAAAAGAATTCGGAAATCACTTCCTGTGTCGTTTCATAATAATCCACGACCTCAGGAAAATCCTCGTCCTGAGATACATCCTGAGATATGGCAAAAAGCATATCTGCTTGATGCTCCAGAATATCCAGCAAAGGATCATCGCCTGGCTCACGTTGAAATGCAAGAAAACCAGTGTCACAATACTCATAATGGTTCTGCAAATACGAATTTAACTCAGGACATGGACCATAAACACTGTCACAGTATTCCGCCCGGTTAAGTCCCTGGGAACAATAGTAAAGATTCAGACCAACACGTCGTGCATCGCCAAGGAATGACTTGCTTATGTACTTGGTAACATAAAAAGCAGTCGCATCATGGTTCCGAATTTTTCCGAAGGAACAAAACCCAAAACGCTTTTGATAACGCTTGCAGTTGTAAAAGCCCTTTTGCACCAGCTCCCAGGGAATATTTTTACCGGCTTTCCATTCATCCTCAAATGGAGTAAGCAGGATATCCATATCCGAATTGAAAAAGCCGTGCATATGCCAAGAACCGTCACCGTGCTGCTCCGGCACAAGAAGATACGGAAAATCCCGGTCATACTTTTTTCGGAGATACTTCAGCCATTCCCGGAACTTATCATAATAGCCTTCCAGATGCTTACGGTCATAATTGTCTTTGGCAATTGTAAAGGTAGCGAACCATTTCCACTCGTTGCACAAAGCCAATTCCAAACAAACCCGGCGCGCTCTGGATATCGCTTGAGGGAGCTTGTCCAGGTGCTTATACCCTTCCGTCTGTGGCTCTTTGATTCTAAGCCCCCTCGGAGCGGTGGACTTAAAACGCACGACTTTGTAAAAGTCGTGCCGATACCTGTAAAGATTATAATCCGGGCTGACAAAGTCAGGCGGGGCAGTGATCGGCGATGCCGACGTTGAGACGGGCTGCATAAAATTCCCCCAAATTCGTTACGGAGTCAAGTGCCCCTGTGGGGCTTTACAGCCCCACTCTGGGATACCCGAAATACCCAAAAAGGGATTATTTACTTGCAAAATCCGAGTATATTTGGTCCTCTGCCCTGTCATCACGACGGTCTGAATTGTATTACATTATGCCGGCTGCAGCCGGCGCCAGGATCTCAAACGTGTGTTACGCCACAGCGTAACAATCAGTCACGGGGAGCATCGTACCCAACCACATAGATGGCACCGATGGAGCCGGGATAGCGTCCGGGAGCAGCGACGATCAGATCGTTGCACTTAGGCTCATAGCGGACGTATTCAGGCTTGTAAAAAAGCCGGTGGGTCTCGAAGCCTTCACCGGTATTCCCGTCACGCAGGGACAGGGGGCGGGCGACATACAGACGGACACAGTTTTCTCCTTTTTCGCTCTGGAACTTTTCAAAGCCGAACACTTTCCAAGGGGTTTCATTCATAACGCAACATTCTCCTTTTAACTCAACAGTCTATTATGTTTTGGAGGATGCCGGGATTCCAGACCGGCATCCTCCGGCAGAAAGGTTACTGACCCATGTCAAAGTCAGTTGGTGCAGCAGCCCGGATTTGAACCGGGAACGAAACGTGCCTGGGATCATCCAACCGCCCAAGTACCACGGACACATCCGAATGTGACTACTGCTGCATGTGTGTAAATTTAATATAAAACTTACC
>JAFSCK010000151.1 GCA_017436785.1 Oscillospiraceae bacterium
ACCGGGGTGGCAATGGAAAATGCATCTGCCCAACTGAAGGCTGTTGCAGATGATGTATGCGGTCATGTTGTGGAGGACGGGATTTATCATTATTGCATTCAGCACGGCTTAATTTAGGACAAAGTTGCTCCCCAGGAGGAGAGCGGGATATTTTCGCCCTTTGCGGAGGATACTGAAATTATCCCAAACGATAAGAAGATTGTAAATCTGAAGAGTGGAAGAAAAAACTGTCGTTGGATTTCTTTCGTTTCTTTTATAAAAAAACAGACAACGTTCTTGCAAAAATGACTTTAATTTGTCTGCAAAACAAGTATAATAGAATCATACAAAAAAATATCGTTTCGTAAGAAACAGCAACATATATGGAGGGAAATATCATGTCCGCGCTTATCTTAAACCCCAAGGTAAAACAGCAGCTGGATTCTTGCTTTTCTGAAGTTTTCCAGACAATGCCCGAGCGTTATTTCTCTGCTCCCGGACGTACGGAAATCAGTGGTAACCATACTGACCATCAGCACGGCTGTGTTCTGGCTGGTGCGGTAAACCTGGACACAGTAGCCGCTGTTCGTGTTAATGGTACCAATAAGATTCGTATTCAGTCCAAGGGCTATCCTATGTGTGAGGTTTCTCTGGAACAGCTGACTCCTGTGGAAAGCGAAATTAACTCTACGCCTGCTCTGGTTCGTGGCGTTGCTGCCCGGTTTGCACAGTTTGGCTGTGAGGTAAAGGGTTTTGATGCTTACTGCGAATCCACCGTTCTGCCCGGCTCCGGTTTGTCCTCTTCTGCTGCTTATGAAGTGCTGATCGGTACCATTATCAACTGCTTGTTCTTTGACAAGAAGCTGTCCGCAATCGAAATTGCGCAGGTTGGTCAGTATGCAGAAAATGTCTTTTTCGGGAAACCCTGCGGTCTGATGGACCAGATGGCATCTTCTGTCGGTGCTATGGTATTCATTGACTTTAAGGATCCCCAGGCTCCTGTGGTAGAAAAGATTGACTTTGATTTTGCTTCTGCGGAGCATGCACTCTGCATCATTGATACCGGTGCGGATCATGCGGATCTGACGGATGAATACGCAGCAGTACCCGGTGAGCTGAAGGCTCTGTGTAATATTCTGGGTGAAGGCGAGCTGCGCTCTATTCCCAAGATGGATTTTTACAGCAATATCCAGAGACTGCGTGAAGAAGTCGGTGACCGGGCAGTACTTCGTGCCATTCACATTTACGATGAGAATCAGCGAGTGAAACTGCAGAAGAAGGCTCTGCAAGTCGGTGACTTTGCTTCTTTCCTGTCCTATGTGACGGAATCCGGTCTGTCCTCTTGGCGGTATCTGCAGAACGTCATTCCCGCTGGCAGAAAGGAAAAGCAGGAGGTTGCCTTTGCACTGACCATCGCAGAAAAACTGCTGAATGGCCGGGGCGCCTGCCGTGTCCATGGCGGCGGCTTTGCGGGAACCATTCAGGCTTTCGTTCCCAACGATCTGCTGGAAGATTTTAAGAACGGTATCGAGTCTGTTCTGGGTGAAGGTTCCTGCTACGTACTTTCTATCCGTCCCCAGGGCGGCGTAGAGATGGAGGTAGAAGGATGAAAATCGAAACCTACATTGATTCTCTGGTCTCTTATGCCATGAACACCGGATTGGCAGACCCCTTGGATCATCAGGTGCTGACCAACCGTCTGCTGGATATTCTCCGCAAAGATGATTATGAACCCTCCAACGAAACCCAGAGTGAGGATCTGGAAGAAATTCTGGCAGGCATTCTGGACTATGCGGTTGCCAAGGGTATCTGTGATGACGGCATCACTGCCAAGGATATTTTCGATACCCGAATCATGGGTGCCATTACTCCCATGCCCAGGGAAGTAATTGATACCTTCTGGGAAAAGTACGCATTTTCTCCTGTTGAGGCGACTGACTGGTATTACAAGTTCTCCTGCGATACGGATTACATCCGCCGCTATCGCATCAAGAAGGATATGCGCTGGAAGTATAAGAGCGAATATGGCGAGCTGGATATCACCATCAATCTGAGCAAACCCGAGAAGGACCCCAAGGCGATTGCTGCTGCCAAGAACGCCCCCCAGTCTGCTTACCCCAAGTGCCAGCTGTGTGTGGAAAACGAAGGTTATGCAGGACGGATGAACCATCCTGCCCGTGCCAATCACCGGATTGTGCCGATTGCCGTCTGCGATCAGCCCTGGTGCCTGCAGTACAGCCCCTATGTTTACTACAACGAGCATTGCATCGTTTTCAATTCCAAGCATATTCCCATGAAGATCGATAAGTCCGCCTTTGAAAAGCTGCTGGATTTTGTTAAGACCTTCCCCCATTATTTTGTAGGCTCCAATGCCGACCTGCCCATTGTTGGCGGCTCTATTCTGAGCCATGAGCACTTCCAGGGCGGTCATTACCGCTTTGCAATGGAATCTGCCGGTATTGAGAAGGAAATCTCCTTCAAGGGTTATGAAGACATCCATGCCGGTATCGTCAAGTGGCCCATGAGCGTTATTCGTCTGAATGGTCGTGATCCCCAGCGGATCGCAGATCTG
>JAFSCK010000152.1 GCA_017436785.1 Oscillospiraceae bacterium
CTGTGTGTTGCTTTGCTTTATATTCTCTAAGTGTTGCAATTTAGGAAGCCGCACCGTGTAATTTAGTAAATACATAAAATCGAGGTGCTGATCATGAAATATATCTCTATTGGTGCTGTTGTAACCGAAGGAACGGAATATCGTGTAACCGTCTGCCGTGGGAATAACAAGTTTACCCTGGCAGGTGAGCAGGCAGCCGTATGGCTCAACGGCCGGAAAGGATTTGCCAATGCAGAAAAACCTTCTGAGCAGAAGATTCTGGAGCAGCTGATGCGCATGGGGTTGGCATTGAAATCCGATGACTTTTCCATTGCAGAGTATCGGACTCTGACGCAATGTACGATTGTCCCCGCAGACCGAAAATATCCCTATTGGGGTATTTCTGGTTTAGAGCGAACTGTTTTGCAGTGGCTCCGGGAAGCAGGGCTTGTTCTGAGTATGGCAGAGGTGATTTATCTCATCGACCGAAGGGTTCCACTCCAGCCTGAATTCTTGGGCAGTCATAACGCGCAAAGGCTAGTGGAACGAATCTATACCAAAGACACCATCTTCGATAATATTCTGGAAAACCAGATGGAACGTTCGAAGGCAAGAGATCAGACGGTCAAGGCCATATTGAATCTTCTCCGGAAGAAACGAATCGTTCTGCTATAAGGAGGTTCCCGTTTGAAAGAAAAGTTTTTAAGCATTCCTGCATCATTGCAAAAGCAGATTCTGATGCGTCTTGCCGGATCTGGCATTGGCATCGTAACACTCTTACTGGTACTGTCTTCTCAAAGCGACTGGCGCTTGCTGTTGCCGTGTTTTGCGCTGATCGTATTTTGTGCTATTTCCGCAGCCACCCTCTACAACCGATGTATCCAAAACCGATATGTAGCAGTAACAGGCAGCTGTGTGGAAATCGAGCGAACTGTCTGGCGTAGAAGAATAAAAACACTCTATCTGCGAACCGATAAACATAGCATCAAATTGGTGGGGGCACGTCCGATCAGGAATTTGGTTGTTGGAGATTTCCTCACCGTATACATCACAGACAACACGTCCGTCTATGAAGTAGATGGATGTCAAGTTGTCTGTAATTGCCTGGCGATTGAAAAAGCCTTGCCGAAGAGAAACGATTGACTAATGCTTACAGCTATGTTATAATGCCATTATTACAGTATCAGTGTTTTGCAAAAGCAATCATAGTATCCGTGTTCTCACAAGTGTCATTTGCGTCTTGGCGTAAATGGCACTTTTTTAATTTCTGACACAGTAGTCTCCTTTCAGAAAAGGGGGCTCTTTTTTTATCCCCCCGGTTTCCACCTGAAAACAGCAGGTAGAAATATATATTTTTCGTTGCAGGCAAAACCTGCAGAAAGGAGTCAACAATGTTAAAGCTCTTCGCATCCGATGTGGTGGTCTCCAAAGGCTACCAGAATACACCCGCCGTCAAGTTTTCGGACAAAGGCGATTTTGTGCGGTTCCGTGTAGGCCAGAAGGTCTACGACCCCCGCGCAGCAGACAACCATCGATGGGTCAACATCACTGTCAAGTGCTTTGATGCTGGTCTCATCGACCGTATCCGCAAAATGGGTCTGAAGGAAGGTTCCTTTATCAATCTGACTGGTCGCTATGATGAGGATGTCTGGGAAGATGATGAAACCAAAGAGAAGCGCAGCATGCCTTGCGTGATTCTGGATGACCTGGAATACAGCGGAGGCGGCGGTAAACGTTCCGGCGATGGTCAGAAAGCAAGCAACAATCAATCCAGCAACGCCCCTACACCCGCATCACCTGTAGCATCACCTGCAACTGCGCCTCAGGAAAGCTTCCAGATGCCCGGCAATTTCACCGGCTATGAGAGCTTCGGCGGTGGCAACAACTTCTTCAATCTGTGATGATTGCGGAAGTAGCACCATAATTGAATCAGGCATATAAAACGCACATGAGCATCTTCCAAAGAATGCCCATGTGCGTTTTTTGTTGCCCAGAAAAGGAGATTCAGTATGAACGAAAAAAACAACCAACGGCATTGGGCTTATGAGGCTTTGGTAATCCTGGGGCAACTTGCGTTGCTGACCTATATTACCCGCCTGTGGCCGATCCTCCTTCTGATTATTCTAGGAATTTTTATTGCAGCCTTGCGCCTGTTGTTTCTGGCCTCGAAGAAGGTAGAACCAATTAAGCCCATGCCTGTACTGCTGCCGCCACCAAGCAAGCCACCCAACGCAGCGGACGTACAAACCATGGCTTACATGATTATCCAGCAAAGGATTTCTCAAATCCTTTTAAGCAGATTCCCGGATGCCAGATGGATCTGGGAAAATCCCAGAGCGCAGGAAGACATTCTGGCTGGTAATCCTGTCTATGTGCTTTTGAACAAAGCTGGCGGTTATCGCCGCGGGCAGGTCATCATCCGGCAGCTTCAGGTGATTGATGTTGTCTTTGAGGAAGAAAAAACCAAGACCGATCAACCTGTGAGGGATCCTGCCAACAATCCAGATTCCATGCCTCCCACACCACCGGCTGAAGAGGAAGACGAGCCTATGCCTGAAAACTTCGGCCTCATTGCCTTCAGTTGGGTCGAAGCTCATGTGATGGAGTTGAATGACCTCTGCAATGAAGCCATTGCAGAAGGACTTAGCGAATATCTCATTCCTGCGGATGAACTTCCTGTTTCAGAAAGCTGGGAGGAAGTATGCAAGGTATTGATCCGCAACGATTTTCACAGTGCTCAGTGCTGTGACGAAGGCATCATCATTGAATTTGAGCAGTAATACTGCAGAAAGGAAATCATCCTATGAGTGTTTCTATGGGTAACCTCTTTAACTTCGCCAGATCCTTACCGGAACCCTTCGATAAGCTGGCAAACAAAAAGTTAAAAATCTCCTCCAAGTATGGCAGCGGCACCGAGGCAACGCTGTGCTGTACCATGATCAAGGCCGTCCATGCGGTCTGCAACTGCATGACCGGCACAGGCGAAGGTGCAGTTGGCTCCATTGATCACCGCACTGTTGCAGAGTACAAATCCTCTGCCGGCCCGGATCTGTTCCACCTTGTGGTGTTCGACAGTGGCAGCGGTAACATCATGGCCAGTGTCTATGATAAGAATACGGAAGTCATTGAGAGCTACAAGCTCCACCAGAGCGACAAAGATGGTGCCGCAGTGATGATGGCACTAATGCCGCTACTCCTGAAAGATGATGAGTTTGACGAGAACTTCCAGACTTATTTTGATCAGCGCAATGCAGGCTATCCGGATCTGAAGAAAGCCACAGATGCCATGGCAATCCTCTGTGACAATGCTTACCGCCGGATCAAGGACGATACCTGCCCGGCGCATATCAATATCACACTGGACAAGTCTGGTAATACCATGCGGGTCTCCCAGAGTCATCTGCTGGCTGGTGTCTATACCCCCAATTCTGTTCTCGCAGGTGAGTTTACCATTTTCGCCAAGACTGGCAAGGTAACGGTATCCGCTTCCAGAGCTTCCATTGACCACAGAGATTTCGTGGGAAAGTACCAGCTGACTGGTACCAGAAAGCTGTCCCTCTTGGAAGAAAGCATGGTCCCAAAACTGGAAGACTGGTACATCATCCCGGATGAAGTAGTCGACATCTGTAAGCACGCCCTGAACACAACGGGAAAACCCATGCAGATGCGAAACTTTTTGCTCCGTGGTCCTGCCGGAACCGGTAAGACCCAAGGTGCCAGAGCAATTGCAGCAGGTCTGCATCTGCCCTATATGAAGTACACCTGCTCAGCATCCACCGAAGTATTCGATTTTGTCGGTATGGTATTCCCCAAGACGGATTCCATGACTACAGGCGATGCAGAACTGGATAAGCAGCGGGAAATGCTGCAGTCTATGGGTGGTATCAACTATGCCAATGTGGCAAAGATCATGAATCTTCCTGACCTTGATGACATGGACTATGATCCTGCAGGCACATTTCAGTGTCTGACAGGCATAGAAAATGAGGATGCCACTTCTCGTGATTGCATGGCTGTTGTCATGGATATGGTCACAGAGAAGATCAAGGCATTGACCAAACCTGCAGAGCAGGCATCCAGCTCCGGCCAGACCTACACCTATGTGGAGACTGATTTTATCAAGGCTCTGAAGTACGGCTATGTTGTGGAGATACAGGAACCCACAGTAATAACCCAGCCCGGTGTTTTGGTGGGTCTGAACTCTCTTCTGGAGCAGACCGGTTCTATCACACTCCCTACCGGCGAGGTCATTCAGCGTCATCCCGACACGGTGGTCGTAGTTACGACCAATATCACCTACGAAGGGTGCCGGGGCCTTAACCAGTCCGTCGTTGACAGAATGAGTTTGGTGGAGGATATCGAACTGCCCGCACCTGAGGTCATGGCCCAGCGCGCTATGGCTGTTACCGGTGCCACCGATGAGTACCAGGTAACGCAGATGGTTCAGGTGGTCAATGATATGGCAGAGTATATGCGCAAGAACGGTATCACGGATGGTTCCTGTGGTATGAGAAGCCTCATCGACTGGGTCACCAGCACAGAGATCACCGGCGATCCTTACCGCAGTGCCCTTTGCACCATCATCAGTAAGGCAACCTCCGACGAGGAAGACCGGGAAACCTTGAAGACGGCCATTCTGGAACCCATTTTCGCTCCCAAGCGCCGTAAGGCCTCCTGAGAAAGGAGGCCTCAATTATGGCAAGAGTAAGTCACAAGCGCGTGAAGCAGCTTCTAAACGAACACCGGAGCAAGATCACCGATAAGCAGTTCTTCACTTCCCGTATTCTGGCAGGTCAATATGAAGTTGTGGCTGCGGCACAGTCCAAGCGGTACCGCTACGATCGTCGTGTCCATGTCAACATCTACTGGAATCCCAACGACCCCAATGGTGCCAGCACCAATAATACCAATATCGTGATCAACGCAGGGCATCCCAGTGTCACCAAAATCAAAGGACGCATGGACCGGTATGAAATGGTATCCGGCCTGTTCGCTCATGAGCTGGGCCATGTGCTGTATACCGATTTTCTGGCAAAGCAGACTTATCTGAATTACCTGGAGAAATACAAGTGGTACCCTGCACCTCCGGATCTGAAGACGACCCGGGACGTGACCAATGAACGGGATTTCTGGGAGTATGTGAAACTGGATAAGCGGAATATGGAATTCGCTATGCTCATCGCATCCTTCATCGCCAATGTGCTGGAGGATGGATACATCGAAAACCGGATTCTTTCCGAGTTTCCCGGAGTGCTGGGCTACAACCTGTCTGTCATGAGGGATCACCAGTATGAGGATATGAGTACCGTGACGCAGCTCGTCGAGCGGGAGGATGATGGCAACAGCCACATCTTCCACTCGATCCTGCAGATCATGCTCTCCTATGCTTTGTTTGGTGAAATCAAGTATGATGACACACCGCTCTCCGATGAGCGCATCCAGACCGTGTTCC
>JAFSCK010000153.1 GCA_017436785.1 Oscillospiraceae bacterium
GTGCACAGAATCGTGTGCTGCGTGCAGTGTAGCCTGCCTTGAGTGAGTATGCGGGGAAGGAAGAACAGGCGGGATGGCGCTGTGGCCACGGCGTTTCCCGTTATCGCTTCCGGAAACCATCCTTGCAAAAGAGGCTAAGATTATGACTCATTCTGTCGTGGAAAACACCTAGGCTGTCTTAACAGGGCAGGCAGGGGATTACAGTACGGTCTAAGTGGCAATCGGGTACCCATTATCATGGCAACACTTGGGCGGACGGATCAAATGGAAACGGCCTGTGCGGCAACGGCAGGTTCTGTCCGGTGAAAAACAACCCGACCTAAGCCGTAAGATTTATCCTGCCTGCTGCCGTCCTTAAAAAACATTTCTCAAAGGAGAATCATCGTGGCAAAAGCAGATCCGGAGGCTGCCAAACGGGAGCGTCTGAAGACGATCAAGTGGGTCGTCACTATTTTCTTTGTAACGATTTTGATTTCCGGCACCATTTCTCTGGTGTCGGATGAAGTTATGGCCAACAGCTCCGTGGCAGTAGCCTTTGTGATCCTGCTTGCCATTATTTTTCTCGGTATTGTTTTTGATATTATCGGCATGGCGGTAGCCACTGCCGACGAAAAGCCCTTCCATTCCATGGCAGCCAGAAAGGTTCCCGGCGCCCATGAGGCCATCCGGCTTTTGCGCAATGCCGAGCGTGTCAGCTCCATCTGCAATGATGTGGTGGGCGATATCTGCGGCGTCGTATCCGGCAGCGCTTCTGCTACCATTGCGGCGCTGATCCTGACCAATGTGGATGTGGGCTGGCCCCGGGGCATTTCTTTGGTGATGTCTGCATTGGTGGCAGGCCTCACTGTTGGCGGCAAGGCCATTGGCAAAACCATCGCTGTCAGCTCCTGCACCCAGATCGTGCATTTTGTGGGACGGATCATCCATGCGCTGAACCGTTTCAAAAAAAAGAAAAAATAACGTTAGGTTGTGTCCATCGTGAGCATTTTAGAAAGAATCCGCGGTCACGAAGACTTACTGCCTCTGAACGAAGAGGAACGCGATCAACTCTGCCGGGAGATCCGGGAGTTCCTGATTTCTAACGTATCCAAAACCGGCGGTCATCTCGCCGGTAATCTGGGTGCGGTGGAGCTGAGCGTTGCCATCGAGACCGTATTTAATACACAGGTAGACCGTCTGGTTTTTGATGTGGGTCATCAGTCTTATGTGCATAAGCTGCTGACCGGACGCCAGACGGATTTTGCGCGTTTGCGGCAGTATGGCGGCATTGCAGGCTTCCCCAAGCCTTCGGAAAGCAATGCCGATGCCTTTGTGGCAGGCCATGCCTCCAGCTCCGTATCCATCGCGCTGGGTATGGCCCGTGCCAGAACCCTGCAAAAGCAGGATTACCAAATCGTAGCCCTGCTGGGCGACGGCGCTGCCACCGGCGGCATGATCTATGAGGGCATGAACGATGCCGCCGTCAGCGGCGAGCCTATGGTCATCATCCTTAATGACAACGAAATGTCCATCGGCAAAAATGTGGGAGGCTTATCCCGTCATCTATCCCGGATCCGCTCCAGCGAAAACTATCTGGATGCCAAGAGGATGTACCGCAGCATTTTGAAAAAGCTGCCCGGCGGCGACAGCATCTACCGCCTTACCAGCAAGCTGAAAAACCGGATCAAGCAGTTCCTGCTGCAAACCACCATTTTTGAAAACATGGGCTTTACCTATTTGGGGCCCGCCGACGGTCATGACCTGCCCGGTCTCATCTCTCTGCTGACCTCTGCTAAGGAGCTGAAGGAGCCGGTTCTGGTCCATGTGGTGACAAAAAAAGGGCACGGCTATCGTTTTGCGGAGGAAGACCCCGCCAAATTCCACGGTATCGGAAAATTCGATCCCGAAACCGGAAAGACCCTTGCACCAAAAGTAAAAACCTTTTCCGATTCCTTCGGAGAGACTATGATCGAACTGGCACAGAAGAATGAAAAGGTCTGCGCCATTACCGCCGCCATGCCCGGCGGTACCGGACTTCTGGGCTTCCAGAAGCAGTTTCCCAAACGCACCTTTGATGTGGGCATTGCAGAGGAGCATGCCATTTCCATGGCCGGTGGTCTTGCCAAGCAGGGGATGGTTCCTGTGGTGGCGCTGTATTCTACTTTCCTGCAGCGCGGCTATGACCAGATCATGCAGGATATCGCCCTTTTGCAGCTGCATGTGGTGCTGGCCATCGACCGTGCTGGTGTTGTAGGGGATGACGGTCCTACCCACCATGGTGTCTTTGACGTTGGATTCCTGCGTCAAGTTCCCGGCATGACCATTTTGAACCCTGTTTCTCTGGCAGAGCAGCAGGACATGCTGCGCTGGGCAGTGGAAGAATGCACCGGCCCTGTGGCGGTCCGTTATCCCAGAGGCACGGAGGGGACATACACCGCTTCCGACTGGCAGGGACGGGACGGTGCGATGGTGAAGTGTCACCGTCAGGGTGCGGATGTGACCCTGATCACCTATGGGGCTATGCTGGAAAATGTTATGGAAGCAGCTGCGCTGCTGTCCGAAGAGGGGATCGAAGCCACGGTCCTGCGGCTTCTGTCCGTGACCTGCTTCCGTCCGGAGGAATTGGCATCTGCTTTGGCGCCCTCACCCTATGCCATTGTGGTGGAAGAGGCTTGCACCGGCTCCGGCATGCGGGAGGAGCTGGCGTGGAAGCTGCGGAAGCTTAAGCCTGATTGCCGCATTGACGGCAGGGATTTGGGAGCGGACTTTGTTCCTCATGGCTCCCAGAAAGAGCTATTCAAGCACTGCGGACTGGATGCTGCATCCATTGCCGCTTATACTAAGGAGGTGCTGTCCTAAATGAAAGTGAAAAAGAGACTGGATGTGCTGCTGACGGAGCAGGGGTATGCGGACAGCCGCTCCAAGGCTCAGGCCATCATCATGAGCGGTCAGGTCTACGTCAACGGCCAGAAGGCAGACAAGCCCGGCGTTTCCTATGAGGAAACCGTGGAACTGGAAGTCCGGGGATCAGTCTGCCCTTATGTCAGCCGGGGCGGCTTGAAGCTGGAGAAGGCCCTGCGGGACTTCGGCGTGAAGCCCGTTGACTATGTTTGCAGCGATTCCGGTGCCTCCACTGGCGGCTTTACCGACTGCCTGCTGCAGCAGGGCGCCAGAAAGGTGTTTGCCATTGATGTGGGCTACGGCCAGCTGGACTGGAAGATCCGCTCCGATGAGCGGGTGGTGGTCATGGAGCGGACCAATATCCGCTATGTGACCCCGGAGGATCTGGGAGAGCCGCTGGACCTGTCGGTCATTGATGTCAGCTTCATTTCCCTGAAAATCGTATTGCCCACCATCAAGACACTCTTGAAGCCCACCGGTCAGGTACTGTGCCTTATCAAGCCCCAGTTTGAGGCAGGCAAGGAAAAGGTTGGCAAAAAGGGTGTTGTCCGGGAAAAATCCACCCATAAGGAAGTTTTGGATAATTTCGTTGCACTGGCAGACGAACTGAACTTTACCATCCTCGGCCTGACCTTCTCTCCGGTGAAGGGCCCGGAAGGAAATATTGAATTTTTGGCACACCTGAGCCTTGACGCAGTGGAGGGCATCCGTCCCGATACTGCAGCCGTGGTGGATCAGGCCCATGCCACACTGGATAAGGGGGAAATGAAATGAAAAATGTCATTTTAACTCCCAATCCCTACCGGGATAAGAACTTCCAGACAGTCCGCAATGCTATGCAGATCCTGAAGGATGCCGGTGTCAATGCCCGGCTGTGCCTGCCCTTCGAGGTTGACCGGACCTATGATCTGCCCAAGGACCTGCGGTTCAGCCGTCTGGAGCGGGAACTTCCCAATGCGGAAATGGTGATCTGCTTCGGCGGTGACGGTACCATCCTCCATATGGCAAAGGCTGCTACCCGAAAGGGGATCCCGATTCTGGGCGTCAATATCGGCACCATGGGCTTCATGGCAGAGCTGGAAAGCACGGAGCTGGACAAGCTGGCCCTGATCGCCAAGGGGAATTATACGCTGGACAGCCGCATGATGCTGGATGTCACCGTTCAGCGGGACCGGGACATTATCTTCCACGATATCTGCCTCAACGATGTGGTGGTGACGAAGGGTGCTGTGGCCCGGATCGTCCATCTGGAGGTCAAGTGCGACGGTGTCCGCGCTATGGAAAGCGGCGGCGACGGTGTCATCATTTCCACCCCCACCGGCTCTACGGCCTACAACTTCTCCGCCGGCGGCCCGATCGTCGAGCCGGAGGCTAAGAATATCATCATCACCCCCATCTGTGCCCACGAGGTAGGCAGCCGCTGCATTGTGGCTTCCGACAAGCGGGTCGTTACTGTGGGCATGGTGCACAATGCCCGCCGCAATGCCTATCTGTCCGTGGACGGCGGCCGTGCAGTCCGGCTGAATATGGGCGATGTGGCGACCATTAAAAAATCCCATCTGGAAACCAAACTGGTTCGGATCAAGGACCGCAGCTTCTATGATGTGGTCAGCGCAAAATTTCAGAAATAAGAGGGGTGAAGGGCTTTGAAATCAAAACGACAGGCAAAGATCATGGAGATCATTTCCACAACGAACGTGGAAACTCAGGAGCAGCTGCTGTCCCAGCTGCAGGAAGCCGGCTTCACCAGCACCCAGGCCACCATTTCCCGGGACATTAAGGAGCTGCGGATCGTCAAGGAGCTGACCAGCTTCGGCACTTACCGCTATACCACTGCCGTGCGGGAGGTTCCCAGTACCTTCACCGGCCGGTTGAATACCATTTTCCGGGAATGCGTCACCAGCTTTGACTATGCCCAGAATATCATTGTCATCCACACCCTGCCGGGCCTTGCCAATGCGGCAGCCTCTGCGTTGGATACCATGAACATGAGCGTGGTGCTGGGCACAATCGCCGGTGACGATACCGTATTCATCGTCATGCGGGATAATAACTCTGCCGCAGCCTTCTGCGGGGAGATCAAAGGACTGTTAAGCTGAGAAAGGGGGAATCACCGTGCTGAGTCTTCTGCATATTGAGAACATTGCGGTCATTGAGAGCGCGGATATTTCCTTCGATCAGGGCTTCAATGTGCTCACCGGTGAGACCGGTGCCGGTAAATCCATCGTCATTGATGCCATTTCTGCCATCCTTGGAGAACGTGCCTACCGGGACATGATCCGCACCGGCACCAATAAGGCTTCCGTCCGGGCAGTCTTTACAGAGGTACCGAAGCTGAAGTGGTTTGCCGATAACGGTGTGGAATATGACCCGGAAACCGTGATCCAGCGGGAGATCCATCTGGACGGTAAAAATGTGTGCCGGGTCAACGGAAGCCTTGTGTCCGTGTCCATTCTGCGAAAGCTGGGCATTCAGCTCATCAACATCCACGGACAGCACGATTCCGCATCCCTCTTTGATGAAGACAACCATCTGACCTTTCTGGATGCTTTTGCCGATAATGAAGCCCTGCGTGCAGACTATAGTGAAAAGTACGAAGCGGTTGCCAAGCTCCGCCGGGAGATCGACCGGATGACTATGGACGAGGGCGAGAAGCTTCGCCGTATGGAGACCCTGAAGTACCAGATCGCCGAGATCGAAAAAGCCGATTTGGAAGCCGGAGAGGATGAAGCACTGGAAGAGCGCCGTAAGATTTTGCAGAATGCGGAAAAGCTGTCTAACGGCATGGATACCGCAGTGGAATGCCTCTATGGCGGCGATGAATCCGATGGCGCTGCAGGTCTGCTGGCCCAGGCAGAGTATGCTCTGGCCCGCCTTGCCAAGTTCAGCGACAATTTTGCTGCCATGCACGAGCGGGTGGCGGACCTGATGTATCAGGTGCAGGATGCTGCTGAGGAGGTCCGGGATGCCCGGGATGAGCTAAGCTATTCCGCTGACGAACTGGAGCAGATCGAATCCCGGCTGGATGTGATCCACAAGCTGCGGCGGAAATACGGCGTCACCTGTGAAGACATTCTTGCCTATTTGGACAAGGCAAAAAAGGAACTGGACGATATTGAATTTGCCGACGACCATCTGGAACGACTGAAAAAGAACCTGAAAAAGGCTGAAAAAGCGGCATGGGAAGCCGCCAAGGAGCTGCGGAAGAACCGGAAAGAAACCGCCGAAAGTATGTCTGCGCGGATCTTAACGGAACTGGCCCAGCTGGATATGCCCCGGGTGCAGTTTGCCTGCGAATTTACGGAAACCGACCTGACCGCAAACGGTGCCGATACCGTGGCCTTCTACATGTCTGCCAACGCCGGCGAAGCCCTGAAGCCCATGAGCAAGGTGGCCTCCGGTGGCGAGCTGGCCCGCATCATGCTGGCAATGAAAAACGTGCTGGCAGAAAAGGATCAGGTCAATACCCTGATTTTCGATGAGGTGGACACCGGCGTATCCGGCCGCGCCGCCCAGAAGGTGGCAGAAAAGCTTCGAGCCGTGGCAGAGCACAAGCAGGTCCTCTGCGTCACCCATCTGCCCCAGCTGGCAGCCCTTGCCAATACCCACCTGCTGATCGCAAAATCCGAGCGTAACGGCCGTACCTTTACCTCCGTGACCCCCTTGGATCTGGAGGGCAGAAAGAAGGAATTGGCCAGAATCATCGGCGGCACCAATATTACGGAAACCACCCTGAAAAGCGCGGAGGAAATGCTGAAAGCATGAAATACGGCGGGGCATTGCCCCGCCGTTGGTTCTTTTTTAGAAAAAACTTGACATTTCCTAACTTTTTTGTTAGGATACCTGTGTTAACACAGTGAAGGGAAGAAGTAAGCGTCTCCTTTTCCGCCAGAGAGCTGCCGGTTGGTGCAAGGCAGTGGGAAAAACCGCCGAAATACCTCCCAGAGTGGCTTTCTTGAAATCACAGTAGAGAAAGACGGGGTCGCCCGACACAGCGAGAGGCGTTGTTAGACGCCGTGAGGGCATGTTCCGTGAGGAACTGCCGAATTAGAGGTGGTACCGCGTAGTTTTACGCCCTCTATCCGCTTAGGATAGAGGGCGTTTTTTCGTTATCCCATGTCATTGCGAGGAGCGCAGCGACGTGGCAATCTCCCTGATGGTTAGAAAGGAGGCCGATACCATGCTGACAACTCCCATGGAAGTTCTGACCCAATATCCCGTCCGCAAATCCAAGCAGCAAAAGAAAGCGTTCCGGGATGCGGTGCAGTCCTATGCCAAGAAGCTTGGGTATGAAAGCTCCATAGAAAAGGGAAGCTATGGTGTGCACAATGTGATTATCGGTGACCCGGAGAGGGCAAAATACCTCCTTACTGCCCACTATGACACCTGCGCCCGGATGGTAGTCCCCAATCTGGTGACACCCTGTAATATTCCCTTTTTTATTCTTTATCAGATTTTTGTGGTGCTGCTGATTTTGGTACCCGCAATTCTGGCGGGGGTCCTGCTGGGATTTTTGAGTAAGAGTGGTGCCTTTGCCGGGACTGCCGCCATGATTGTGTACTGGGTTCTGCTGATTGGCATGATGTTTGGCCCTGCCAATCCATCCAATGCCAACGACAATACCTCCGGTGTGGTGACACTGCTGGAAATCATGCGAACCCTGCCGGAAAACCAGCGGCATAAGGTCTGCTTCGTCCTCTTTGATTTGGAGGAAGCCGGAATGCTGGGGTCCTCTGCCTACCGCAAGGCCCATAAAAACGCCACGAACACCCAATTGGTTCTCAATATGGACTGCGTTGGCGATGGCGACCATCTGCTGATCTTCCCCAACAAAAAGCTGCGGAAAGATAAGAAAAAGCTGACCTCCCTCTATAAAGCCTGCGGCTATTTTGGAAAAAAGAGCCTTCTGGTCCATGAAAAGGGCCTGTTCGTTTACCCCTCCGATCAGGCGAATTTCCCCTATGGCGCAGCCATTGCCGCCTGCAGCAAGCGCAAGGGCCTAGGCTACTATTACAGCCGCATCCACACCCCCAAGGACACGGTCCTTGATGAAACCAATGTCAATCTTCTGCGTGCAGCGCTGACCACTTTTATCTGCTGCGACGCAGCCCAATAAGAAAGGAATTTGAGAAAATGAAACTGTATGACGAACTGGTAGCCCGCGGCCTCATCGCACAGGTTACCAATGAAGACGAGATTCGCGAAATGATCGACAACGGCAAGGCCACCTTCTACATTGGCTTTGACCCCACTGCTGACTCCCTCCATGTTGGCCACTTCATGGCTCTGTGCCTGATGAAGCGTCTGCAGATGGCTGGCAACAAGCCCATCGCCCTCATCGGCGGCGGCACCGCCATGATCGGCGACCCCTCCGGCCGTACCGACATGCGCTCCATGATGACCCAGGAGACCATCCAGCACAACTGCGACTGCTTCAAGAAGCAGATGGAGCGGTTCATCGAGTTCGGCGAAGGCAAGGCGCAGATGGTCAACAACGCCGACTGGCTGTTGAAGCTGAACTACGTTGACTTCATCCGGGAGATCGGCGGCTGCTTCTCTGTCAACAATATGCTCCGCGCCGAGTGCTTCAAGCAGCGCATGGAGAAGGGCCTTTCCTTCTTGGAATTTAACTACATGCCCATGCAGTCCTACGACTTCTACTACCTGTTTAAGGAATACGGCTGCAATATGCAGTTCGGCGGCAATGACCAGTGGTCCAATATGCTGGGCGGCACCGAACTGATCCGCAAGAAGCTGGGTAAGGATGCCCATGCTATGACCATCACCCTGCTGCTGAACTCCGAAGGCAAGAAGATGGGCAAGACCGCCAAGGGCGCTGTCTGGCTGGACCCCAACAAGACCACACCCTACGACTTCTACCAGTACTGGCGCAACGTTGAGGATGCTGACGTTATGAAGTGCATCCGTATGCTGACCTTCCTGCCTCTGGAGGAAATCGATGCCATGGCCGACTGGAAGGATGCCCAGCTGAACGTTGCCAAGGAGATCCTGGCCTACGAGCTGACCAAGCTGGTCCACGGCGAGGAAGAGGCTGACAAGGCCAAGGCCGCAGCAAAGGCCCTGTTCGTCGGCGGCGGAGACGATGCCAACATCCCCACCACCGAGATCACCGCTGACAAGCTGGTGGATGGCAAGATCGGCTTCCTGAATCTGATGGTCGCCTGCGGTCTGGCTCCCTCCAACAAGCAGGCCCGCCAGCTGGTCCAGCAGGGCGGCGTGCTGGTCAACGATGAGAAGATGGATGATCCCACCTTTGCGGTCACTGAAGAAATGCTGAGAGAAGGCGTGAAGATCCGAAAGGGTAAGAAGGTCTTCCACAAGGCGGTGCTGGCATAAACGCCTGTCATTGCGAACCAGCGCGCACGCTGGTGTGGCAATCTCAATAGAGGAATGGAGGCTGAACAATGTTAGAACTGGCAACTCCGGCGGACCGGGAAGCGGTAGAAGCCATGGCACAGCAGGTTCACGCCATGCACGTGGCATGGCGGCCCGACATCTATGAAATGGTGGATGTACTGTACCCGGAGGAACGCTTTCATGCTGCGATTCGGGAACGACAGCTTTATGTTGCCAAGATCGATGATGTTGTGGTGGGCTATCTGCTGCTGAAAATGCGCCATTACGACTGGCCCGGTGTGGTAAAACGGAAGGTCATGCTGGTGGATGAGCTTTGTGTCCACGAATCCTGCCGAAATCAGGGCATAGGCAAGCAAATGATGAATGACGCATGGGCGCTGGCGAAGGCCTTCCGCTGCACCGATATGCAGCTGGGGGTTTATCCCCAGAATGACGATGCCGTAGGCTTCTATCAGAAATGCGGCTTCACTATCCGCAGCATCGATATGCAAAGAAAAGTATAAGGAAACGCCGTCCTTTTGGACGGCGTTTTTTTAGTAGGGCGGCTTGCCTTCAAGCCGCCGCTATTTGCTGATTTGAAACCGGATTCAGTGGGTTGAGGGCAGCCCACCCCACAACTGCCTAATTGGGCAGCAGCAATTTTTGCAGCTTTTTCAGATTCTCTTGTGACATAGGTGTTAACGGCAAACGGCATTCTCCGCAGTCATAGCCTACCAGCTTCATGGCGGCCTTGACGGGGATGGGATTGACCTCGCAGAACAGCAACTCGATCAGCGGCAGCAGCTTGATTTGTAAGTCTGCTGCCGTATCGAAATCCCCATCCAGCGCTGCCTGCGCCATGGCTTGGGTTTCTACAGGCAGCACGTTGGAAAGGACGGAGATGACACCCATGCCGCCCAGCGCCATGACGGCAGCTGCCTGATCGTCGTTGCCGCTCCACAGGGTAAAATCTGCCGGGCAGGCGGCCTTGATCTTTGCAATTTTGGAAATGTCCGTGGATGCTTCTTTCACACCTGCCATATTGGGGAGCTGAGCCAGACACTGGTATACCTGTACTGACATATCCACCCCGGTGCGGGAGGGGACGTTGTAGGCGATGACGGGGATATGTACTGCCCCTGCAACTGCGCTGTAATGGGTCACAAGTCCTTCGGGAGTTGCCTTATTATAGTAGGGACTGACCACCAACAGGGCATCCACTCCGGCGGCTTCTGCGGCTTTGCTTAATGCGACAGTGTGCTCCGTGCTGTTGGAGCCGGTGCCTGCGATGATCAGACAGCCATCTCCCACATAGCGTTTGGCTCTGCAAAACATTTCCAGCTTTTCCGCATCGGACAGGGTAGGGGACTCTCCGGTGGTGCCGCAGATCACCACGGCCCGAATCCCGGCATCCATCTGCCGCCGCAGAAGCTGCTCCATCATGGGATAGTTTACCTTGCTGCCAAGAAAAGGCGTTACGAGGGCTGTGCATGCCCCTGTGAATAAGCATTTTTTCATAAGCTGATACCTCCATGCCAGTCTATGCCAACGGGAGGGAATTTGTCTGTTGCAAAAAATAGGGAATTAGGCTATACTAAGTTCCATACGGAGGTGGAAGTATGAAAACGCTGGTCATCAACGGCAGCCCAAAAGGGAAGCAGAGCAATACCTACCGCCTGACCGCCGCCTTTCTGGAGGGAATGGGGACTACGGAGGTCAGAGAGTACTGCGTGCCGCGCTTGGAGATCAAGCCATGCCGGGGCTGCTTCGCCTGCTGGAATAAAACGCCGGGACGGTGTGTCCATCAGGATGATATGGCGGCTGTGATCGCGGACATGCTTTGGGCAGATGTGATCGTCTGGAGCTTTCCTCTGTACTATTTCAGCGTTCCCGGCGGCTTGAAAATGCTTATGGACCGTCAGCTGCCTATGGTGCAGCCCTTTATGTCGGCTGACAGTGCTTCAGGTTCTCATCCCAGCCGGTATGACATGAGCGGCAAGCGCCATGTTGTCATTTCTACATGCGGCTTTTATACTGCACAGGGAAATTATGATGGCGTTACCGCAATTTTTGACCATCTGTGCGGAGTTGACGGTTACACAACGATTTTCTGCGGACAGGGTGAATTGTTCCGGGTAAAAGAACTGCGCGAACGGACAGAGGAATATCTGTCCTATGTTCGTGCTGCGGGACAGGAGTTTGCCAGCGGCGGGATATTGGAGAAGACCCGTATGCAGCTGGATACCCTGCTTTATCCCAGAGCTGTCTTTGAAGCCATGGCAGATGCCAGCTGGGGGATTGCGCAGACCGGAGAACCGGCGGACGAAACCCTCACCTTTACCCGCCAAATGGCGGCGCTTTACAATAAAGCAGCATGGGCAGGAAAAGACATTGTTCTGGAAATGTATTACACGGACGTGGACAAACGCTATCAGATCCTTCTGGGGGAAACCGGCAGCGAAGTTTTCACGCAGAATTTCCGAGAGCCTACCACCTGCATTGAAGCACCCTATACCCTCTGGAAAGCCATTGCTGCCGGTGAGATCACCGGTCAGGAAGCTCTTGCACAGGGAAAGTACCGGGTAAAGGGTGACTTTTCTCTGATGCTGCACTGGGACCGCTACTTTGGTGCCACGAGCTCCAAACAGGAAGTCCCCTCCGAACTGCGCAGCACCAATATGAATATCCTGCTGATTCCGTGGATTGCCTTCTGGGCAGCGGGGGCAGTGGATGGATTTTACGGTACGCTGATCAGTTTTACCGTCTGTGCTCTGGTGCCGCTGCTGTATTTTAGAAATCGGAAAACAGTATTTGACAACATCAGCGCTTTGCTGGTTACGGTGTGTGGGATCCTTCTTTTGCTGGGAAACCCCCAACAGCTGGTGCTGCCTCTGTCTTATCTGTTGTTTGGCTTGATGTGGACGGGCTCCTGCTTCCGTAAGATCCCATTGACAGCCCATTATTCCATGAATGATTATGGCGGTGCATCGGCGATGCAAAATCCGCTGTTTATGAAAACCAACCGCATTCTGACAGCCTGCTGGGGCGTTCTATACCTGCTGACACCAATATGGACCTACTTCCTTATGGGAACGGAGCTTTCCCCATGGACAGGTGCCATCAATTCGATACTGCCCATGCTTATGGGCCTGTTTACCATATGGTTTCAGAAATGGTTTCCTGCCAAGGTTGCCCGCGGATCATAGAAAAGAGGTAAATGCTTGAAAACCAGTGATTTTTACTACGACCTTCCCGAAGAACTGATCGCCCAGACCCCTCTGGAAAAGCGGGATACCTCCCGCCTGATGGTGCTGGACCGACAGTCCGGGGAAGTGACCCATAAACATTTTTACGATATCATCGATTATTTGCAGCCCGGCGACTGCCTCGTGATGAACGACTCCCGGGTGCTGCCGGCCCGTTTGCTGGGCCACCGTCCTACCGGCGGTGCGGTGGAGGTGCTGCTGCTGCGGGACCTTGGCAATAAGCGTTGGGAATGCCTCTGCAAGCCCGGCCGCAAGATGCAGGTGGGCAATGAAGTGACCTTTGGAAACGGTGAGCTGACGGCTACCGTAGCAGAAGTGAAGGAGGATGGAAACCGTGTAGTGGAATTTCACTACGAGGGCATCTTCTTAGAGGTGCTGGAACGCCTTGGCAAAATGCCCCTGCCCCCCTACATCAAGGCAGAGCTGCAGGATCAGGAGCGCTACCAGACTGTCTATTCCCGGGAGGTGGGCTCCGCTGCCGCTCCAACCGCCGGCCTGCATTTTACCAAGGAACTGCTGGAAAAGATCCGGGAAAAGGGCGTAAAGACTGCTTTTGTGACCCTTCATGTTGGCCTTGGTACCTTCCGTCCGGTCAAGGCAGAGAATATTCTGGAGCACCACATGCACTCCGAGCTTTGCATGATGAGTGCCGAAACTGCTCAGATCCTGAACGAAACCAAGGCTGTCGGTGGCCGTGTTATCTGCGTGGGCACCACTTCCTGCAGGACGCTGGAATCCCTTGCCAAAGAAGATGGCACCTTTGAGGCCTCTTCCAAATGGACGGAGATTTTCATCTATCCCGGCTATACCTTTAAAGCCATGGACGGCCTGATCACCAATTTCCATCTGCCGGAAAGTACGCTCGTGATGCTGGTCTCTGCCTTTGCAGGCCGGGAGCATGTCCTCAGCGCCTACGAACAGGCCGTGGCAGAGCGTTATCGGTTCTTTTCCTTTGGCGATGCCATGTGCATTCTGTGATTTGTGTTTATGTAGGGCGGGGTCATGCCTCCGCCTTGCGACTTTATCGAAAAGGTGGTGTCACCCATGATTGCCCCCGTTGATGTAACGAATATCCAAATCGAAACACCCCGCCTGCTTCTGCGTCCTTGGCGGGAAACGGATCTGGAAGATTTCTATGAATATGCCAGCGTAGACGGTGTGGGCCAGATGGCGGGCTGGCTGCCTCACAAATCCATGGAAGAATCCAAAATGATTCTGAATATGTTTATGGCAGAAAAAAAGACCCTTGCACTGGAACTGAAAGAAAGCGGAAAGGTCATTGGCTCTATCGGTCTGGAGAATATCGATTTCCCGGACGCTGTAAACCGGCAGGGCAGGGAAATAGGCTATGCCCTCAGCAAAGCCTATTGGGGAAAGGGCCTGATGCCGGAGGCTGTCAAGTCCGTCATTGCCTATTGTTTTGAAACGCTGAACCTTGACTGGCTGACCTGCGGACATTTCCGGTGGAATGCCCAGTCCCGCCGGGTAGTAGAGAAGTGTGGCTTTCGATATGTCCGGGATACGGTCCGTCAGACCCGATACGATACCGAGGAAGCCACGAAGCTCTATGTTTTATATAATCCCCATAAGGAGATTTGATTATGTTTGAATTAAAGAAAACCGAAGGAAAGGCCCGCCGGGGTGCGTTTACCTGTGCCCATGGCACGGTCCAGACTCCCGTTTTTATGAACGTTGGCACACAGGGTGCCATTAAGGGTGCCCTCAGCGCCGAGGACCTGAAAAACATCGGCTGTCAGGTGGAGCTTTCCAATACCTACCACCTGCATCTGCGGCCCACCGATAAGGTGGTGCGCCAGATGGGCGGCCTGCATAAATTTATGACATGGGACGGCCCGATTCTGACGGATTCCGGCGGATTTCAGGTGTTCAGCCTGTCCTCCTTGCGGAAGATCAAGGAAGAGGGTGTCTACTTTGCCTCCCATATCGACGGTCATAAGATATTCATGGGCCCCGAGGAGAGCATGCAGATTCAGTCTAACCTTGGCTCCGATATCTGCATGGCCTTCGATGAGTGCATCGAAAATCCCGCGCCCCGGGATTATGTCCTGAAAAGCGTGGACCGTACCTATCGCTGGCTAGTCCGCTGCAAGGAGGAAAATGCCCGTTTAAATGCGCTGCCGGATACGGTGAATCCCCAGCAGATGCTCTGGGGCATCAATCAGGGCGGCACCTATGCAGACATCCGCGTGGACCACATGAAGCGCATCGCAGACCTTGACCTGCCCGGCTACGCCATTGGCGGCCTTGCGGTAGGTGAAACGGCGGAGGAGATGTACGACATCATCGAAGCTGTGGAACCCCATATGCCTGTGGAGAAGACCCGCTATCTCATGGGCGTGGGTACCCCCACCAATATCATCGAAGCGGTGGCAAGAGGTGTGGACTTCTTCGACTGTGTCATGCCCGCCCGGAATGCCCGCCATGCCCGACTGTTCACTTGGGAGGGTGCCATTAACCTGAAGAACGCAAAATACCAGCTGGACGAGCGGCCCATTGATCCGAACTGCGACTGTCCCGTGTGCCGCCGCTACAGCCGGGCTTATATCCGCCATCTGTTCGTTGCAGAGGAGATGCTGGCTATGCGCCTTGCGGTCATGCACAACCTGTATTTCTACAACAAGCTGATGGAAAAGATCCGGGAGGCTCTGGACGAGGGCCGCTTCGAGGAATTTCGCCGGGAAAATTCCGCAAAATTGGCCAGAAGAATTTAAATTTCCCTTGCAATTTGAGCAAACAATGCTATAATAAACAGGATATCAAACAAGAAGGAGTTTTTCCCAATGAATTTTCTGACAAGCACTGCCGCTGCCGGCGGCATGGGCAGCACCGTGCTCATGATGGTCATCATGATCGCCATCTTCTACTTCATGCTGATCCGTCCCGAGAACAAGCGTAAGAAGGAAGCAGAAGAGATGCGTTCCGCCGTGAAGAAGGGCGACAAGGTCGTTACCATCGGCGGCATTTGCGGCACTGTTGTGGATGTCAAGGAGAACAAGTTTGTGCTCGAGACCGGTGCAGATCAGGTCCGCATTGAGTTCGAGAAGTGGGCACTGTCCTCCAACGAGACTGCTTCCGAGGCTAAGAAGGCTGAGGCTAAGAAGGCACAGGAAGCCAAGGCCAAGGCTAAGGCTGCCAAGAAGGCTGAAAAGAACCAGTAATATTTTGAAACAGGTTTCGTATGTGAACTGCACCCCATTTGTTAGACAAGTATGATATACTTGTACTAAGAAATGGGGTGCTTTTATTATGCCTAAAGGAATACCGAACAAGCGATATACGGGAGAGTTTAAGCAGATGGTTGTAGAAACCATGATAAGAGA
>JAFSCK010000154.1 GCA_017436785.1 Oscillospiraceae bacterium
AAAACGTATGTCATTGCGAGGAGGCCGTAGGCCGACGTGGCAATCTCCCGCAAATTTGTACTTGCCACCAATTTCTGTTTCTGCGCGGACATTTGATGGGGATTGCCACACCAGCGTGCGCGCTGGTTCGCAATGACATGTGTTTTTCAACAGTGCATTAAACGATAATTTACAGGAGGTTTATCCCATGTCCCGTGTGAACAACTATCTGATCCAAGCCCAGCAGGCCAAGGAGCGGTTTTTGACCTACGATCAGGATGCACTGATCGCCAAGCTGAGGATCCCTTTTGATGAAGACTATCTCTATGTATCTATGCTGGGGCAGCGGTACCGTCTTGACAGGAGGACGGGAGATCTGGAGCGGCTGGTGGGAGCGGATTGGGTGGATGCCAACACCTTTGGGGAGGTAATGACCTTGCTGGATCTGGTCTGCGACAGCCGGGAGGACCGGTTTCTGGCAGGGCGGTGGAAGAATATGAGTGCCTTTGGGCTGATGTTCCATCAAAATCTGCTGGAAGGAGCCCGGGACCCTTGGGCAGACCGGGTTGAACAGGATCCGGAGGGCTTCCGCCGGGCCTGCACTGCGCTGAAGGGCCGGGCGCTGGAGATCGGGGACATTGCCTATGCCATTGAAGTGTTTGACGGGCTGGAGATCGTGCTGCAGCTATGGTTCGGGGATGAGGAATTTCCTGCCAGTTTACGGTTTTTGTGGGACGAGAATGCCCTGATGTACATCAAATACGAGACCATGTATTATGCGAAGGGATTGCTGCTGGAGCGGATCGGGGAATTGATGTAAACAAGGTATAATCTAATGCAGGGCGGGGCCACTGACTCTGCCCTGCATTTTTTTTGAAATATTGTAACGAATTTCCATTATCACAGTCTTATGTGTGAAAGAGAGGTGAGAATGTGACGGATTTTCAAGAGGTCTACGACCTGTATTTTAAGGATGTTTACAAATATGCCCTTTCCTTAAGCCGAGACCCGCAGATGGCAGAGGAGATTACACAGGAGACCTTTTTCAAGGCGTTGAAAAGCATTGATTCCTTTCGGGGGCAGTGCAGGCTGTACGTCTGGCTGTGTCAGATCGCCAAGAACACCTATTTTACCTATTCTCAAAAGAAAAGCCGGGAAGCAGCGGAGGTGGAGAAGGCTTCCGAGGAAAGCATGGAGGAGCGGCTGCTGACCAAGGAATCCGCCTTTGAAATCCATAAGGTGCTTCACCGTCTTTCGGAGCCGTACAAGGAAGTGTTTTCCCTGCGGGTCTTTGGAGAGCTGTCCTTCTCTCAGATCGGGGAGCTGTTCGGCAAAACAGAAAGCTGGGCCCGGGTGACCTACCACCGGGCGAGACTGAAAATCAAGGAGGAAATGCCATGAAATTACCCTGTGAAATGATCCAGGACCTACTGCCGCTGTATCACGATGGCGTGTGCAGTGAGGTTAGCAAAACTGTGGTGCAGGAGCATCTGAAGGGGTGCGAAAGCTGTGCAGACTTTTTGAAAGCAATGGATGCAGAGATTGAAGTGCCCGATCTGGGTGCAGATGAAGGGAAGCCGTTGCAGGGCATCCGGTCAAAATGGGTAAAGCAAAAGAAAAAATTGAAATATGTTACGGTTGCCTTTTTAGTTGTCTGTGTCTTGTTTGCAGGGTGGATCACAATGCGGGAGCTGTGTATCGTCCCTATGGGGGCAGAGGATCTCATTCTTGAGGATGCCTATCGTTTCTCCGACGGCTCGTACTATATGAAGCACCGGAAGCTGTATTTCAAGTGTGCATCTGACATCCATGTGTTGGAAAATGGATCCATCTATTATACGTATAAGCGGCCTCTGCTGGAAAAAAAACTGGAACCATGGGAAGCTGATTCCCATGGCATTCTGATCGATCCGGATGTGGATCACTACCTTTCGGAAAATGGCGATTATGTGTACCCCACAGCCCTCTATTTGGGGGAGCCCGGTTCTGAGAATGCCATTTTGCTGTGGGATATTGACATGGATATTCCTGTGGTCAGCCCCGAAGTGGAAGCGGAATATCAGGATATGATCGACTGCTACCGTCGTGTAAATGCGCTTGTAGAGGAGCGACGGACAGAGAAGTAGAAAAATTTTGCGTTGGCATGGGCTGCTATCGGTGCTGTTAGGTTACGGCGGGGATATATCCCCGCCCTACAGTAGCGGGTGCGTAAATTACGGAAAAACGCCCACCTCGGGTTTGAGGTGGGCGTTTTTTGATGGGTCAGCCGTTTCGGACTTCCATAAAGAGGCCTTCTACGTAGCGGGAAATTTCTTCCGGCAAGTAGGCATAGCTGGAGCCGTTGGCGAGAATCTCGTCGCTGGGGTAGGACACGGGGCTTTCGATGGTCTCCGGGTCCATGTAATCCTTGGCGGCGGAGATGGGGGTGGAATAGCAGATCCAGTCCATGTTGGCGCCGGCGATCTCGGGGTCGCAGAGGAAGTTGATGAAGGTTTCTGCGGCCTCCTTCTCTTTGGCGCAGGTGGGGATGCACATGGCATCGATGAACAGGTTGAAGCCCTGATCCTCCGGCAGGTAGAAGGCGAGGTTCTCATTCTCGTCCATCATGGTCAGGCAGTCGCCGGCATAGTAGGGGGCGATCCATGCCTCCTCGTTCTGCATGGTGGCGAAGATCTCGTCCATGACGTACTGCTGCAGCACAGGCTTCTGCTCCTTCAGCTTCTGGGCGGCGGCGGTCAGCTCCGTCTTGTCGGTGGTGTTGACATCGTAACCCAGCAGGTACTGGGCTACGCCGAAGGCATCCCGGGAGTTGCCGAACATCAGGATCTTGCCGGCGTAATCTTCATTCCACAGCAGCTCCCAGCCGGTGACATCGGCTTCGTCTACGTACTTGGTGTTGTAGAGGATGCCTACGGTGCCCCAAGTGTAGGGGACGGAGTAGAGGTTTTCCGGGTCGTAGGCGGTGTTCTTGAAGCTTTCGTCAATATACTGGTAGTTGGGGATATTATCAAAGTCCAGAGGCAGCAGCATGTCTTCCTCGATGAGGCGGGCGATCATGTAGTCGGAGGGAATGATGACATCCACGGTGATGCCGCCGTTGGCCAGTTTGGAGTACATGATCTCGTTGGAATCATAGGTGGAATAGTTGACCTTGATATGGGGGTAGCGCTTTTCAAACTCGGCGATGACCTCCATGGAGTCGTCACTGCCGTCGGCAATGTACTGGCCCCAGTTGTAGACGTTCAAGGTCACCTGCTCTTGGGTATGGGGGGCGATGAACAGGTAACCGAAGCCCAGAAGCAGCGCGAAGGCGCAGAAGCCGGCGCAGGCCCGCTTGAAATTCCGCATGGCTTTGGATTCCATCTTGCTGCGGCGGGCACCCTTGGTGCGGTCGCTGCGCAGCTGCATCAGGTTCATGGTCAGCATCAGAATGAAGATCAGGCCGAACAGCAGGGTGAACATGGCGTAGATCTTGGGCTGGATGGGCTTCTTGGTGTAGGAATAGATCTCCACAGGCAGGGTCACAAAGTCCAGACCGCTGACGAAGTAGCTGATGACGAAGTCGTCCAAGCTCATGGTGAAGGCCATGATGGCACCGGCCACGATGCCGGGCATGATCTCGTGAAGCGTTACCTTGAAGAAGGCCTGCAAGGGAGTGCAGCCTAAGTCCATGGCGGCGTTGGTCAGAGAAGAGTCCATCTGCTGCAATTTCGGCATCACGTTCAGAATGACGTAGGGCAGATTGAAGGTGATGTGGGCGATCAGCAGTGTCCAGAAGGTCAGCGCATCCCGCTGGCCCAGCATTTTGGAGCCTACAAAGACGAACAGCAAGGATAGGCTGACACCGGTGACGATGTCGGGGTTGGTCATGGGAATGTTGGTCAGGCTCATGACCACCTTGCGCATTTTGGGCTTTAAATTGTGGATGCCCACGGCGGCCACGGTGCCGAAGGTGGTGGCAATGGCGGTGGACAGTACGCTGATCACGATGGAGTTGCGCAGCAGGTTCAGAAGGTGTTCATCCTGAAACAGCTCCACATAGCGGTGGAGGGTGAAGCCCTCGAAATTGGTGATGTCCTTGCCGGTATTAAAGGAGGCCACCACCAGCACAATCATGGGAATGTACAGGAAAATGAACATCAAAATGGTGAGGATGCGGTTTGTCTTCTTCATGCGATGACACCGCCTTCCTCGTCAGCGCCGAAGCGGTTCATGATGCCGGTGCAGACGAATACCAAGACCATCAGCACAAGGCTCAGAGCGGCACCCAGATTGGGGTTGTTGCCCTGCTTGAACTGGCGCTCGATGACGTCGCCAATCAGCACGGTATCGGTGCCGCCCAGCTTCTGGGAAATGTAGAAGGTGGACACGGCAGGAACAAAGACCATGGTGATGCCGGAGAGAATGCCGGGGACAGACAGGGGCAGGACCACCTTCCGGAAGACCTGCACGCTGTTGCAGCCAAGGTCCTCGGCGGCCTCGATGAGCCGGTTGTCGATCTTGACGATGGTGGAGTACAGGGGCAGGATCATATAGGGCAGGTAGTTATAGACCATGCCGAGGATCACGGCCCCGGGAGTGCGGATCAGCTGCTTTCTGCCGATGCCGATAAGCTCCAGAAAGTCATTGAGGATGCCGGTATCCTGCAGCAGGCCCACCCATGCAAGGGTGCGGAGCAAAAAGCTCATGCACATGGGCAGCATTACCAGCATGTAGAGCATTTTCTGGGTCATAGGCTTGCAGTGGGCGATGTAGTAGGCTACGGGGTAGCCCAGCAGCAGGCAGATGAAGGCGGAGATCAGGGAGTACAGAATGGACTCCCACAGCACGCCCCAATACTGATTCAGAGAATGGATATTCTGGAGGGTAAATTCTCCCGTGGCGGGGTCGGTCAGGGCATAGTAGCCCACCACGCACAAAGGGATCAGGGTGAAGACCACCATCCAGATAATGTAGGGAGTGCTGAGCAGAACGGAATTATTCTTCTTCATCTTCGGCATCCTCCGTCAGCTCGTCATACTCGGCAGAGTAGGAGCTGTAGTCGCCAAAGAGTCCGGAATACTCGCTCTTATGCATGATGTGGATGTCTTCGGGGTTCAGCAGGATGCCGATGGTGGAGCCAACTGCGTGGAAATCCGTGGTCTGGATCAGCCACTTGAAGCCCCGGAAGTCTACGATGATGTCGTAGTTGAGACCCTTGAAGGTGATGGAGGTGACGGTGCCCGTCAGATGGCCCTTCTCGGGTTCTACAATGTCGATATCCTCGGGACGGATGACCACGTCCACGGGCTCGTTGGGCGCAAAGCCCGCGTCCACGCACTGGAAGGTCCGTCCAAAGAATTTAACACGGTAGTCGGACAGCATGACGCCGTCCAGAATGTTACTCTCGCCGATAAAGTCCGCAACAAAGGCGTTTTTCGGCTCGTTATAGATATCCTCAGGTCTGCCGATCTGCTGGATGCGGCCCTTATCCATGACCACCACGGTATCGGACATGGACAGTGCCTCTTCCTGATCGTGGGTGACGTAGATGAAGGTGATGCCGGTGGAGCGCTGGATCCGCTTCAGCTCGTTCTGCATATCCTTACGCAGGCGCAGGTCCAGAGCTGCCAGAGGCTCGTCCAGCAGCAAAACCTTGGGCTGGTTGACAAGGGCCCGGGCAATGGCAACACGCTGCTGCTGGCCGCCGGAAAGGTTGTCGATGCGGCGGTTCTCATAGCCCTTCAGGCTGACGATCTCCAGCATTTCGTTGACCCGGCGGTCAATTTCGTCCTTAGGAAGCTTTGCTACCTTCAGGCCGAAGGCGATGTTGTCGTACACATCCAGATGCGGGAACAGGGCGTAGCGCTGGAACACGGTATTGACCTGACGCTTATAGGGAGGAACGTCGTTGATGACTTTTCCGTCGAAGGTCACGGTACCGGAGGTGGGCGTTAAGAAGCCGCCGATGATCCGCAGGGTGGTGGACTTGCCGCAGCCGGAAGGGCCCAGCAGCGTGAGAAATTCATGGTCATTGAAGTAAAGATTGATGCCGTCGAGAATACGTTCCCCGTCGAACTCCATGGTAAGGTCCCGGAGTCTGATGAGTTCTTTGGACATTATCCTCCCCCGTTTCTATAGTTTAATAGGTTAAAGCGTCAAATTATGACATGATATAACTATAGCGTAAATTTTCCCAATGTCAATGCGTTTTGCACAAAAAGTCTGTTTATTTTTTGGAAAAAGGGCATAGAAGTGTGGAGTGTGGAGTGTGAAGAGTGGAGTGGAATGTTTTTGAGGGAAAGAAAAAATGTCACCCCGAGCGTACATCGCTCAGGGTGACAGCTTATTGGTCAGGAGAGAGAAACTCCACACTCCACTCTCCACACTTCACACTCAGATAGTGACCAGCTCGTAGGTATCCTCACCTAAGCCGATCTTTTTGGCGTGGGCGATCTGGCTGCGCCAGCTGGTGTGGGGGAAGTCGGCGGTGAGGTTGTCTAAGTCGGGGCGGTTGGCCTTGGCCAGCTTGGAGCCGGGGTTGGCTGCCTGTGCGTTGACGGCATCGGCGCAGGCAAGGTCCAGTGCCACGGGATCGAAGGAGGCGAACATGCCCACATCGGGGACGATGGGGATATCATTTTCTGCGTGGCAGTCGCAGTAGGGGCTCACATCCCGGACGAGGCTGATGTGGAAGTGGGGACGGCCATCGACGACAGCCTTGGCGTATTCGGCGATCTTATAATTTAGATACAAGGCGGCATCATGGTCGTCAGCTGCGATGGCCTTTACAGGGCATACATCCAAGCAGCGGCCGCAGCCATAGCACTTGTTCCAGTCCACGAACATGGTGCCATCCACCAGATTGGGGGCATCGTGGGCGCAGATATCAGCACAGGCACCGCAGGCGACGCACTTTTCCTTATCCACCACAGGGCGGCAGGCATCGTGCATGTCCTTCTTGCCGGCCCGGGAGCCGCAGCCCATGCCCAGATTCTTCAGGGCACCGCCGAAGCCGGCTTCCTCGTGACCCTTGAAGTGGTTCAGAGAGATGACGATATCGGCATCCATAACGGCGCGGCCGATGAGGGCTTCCTTGACGTATTCACCGCCCACAACGGGGACGGCGACTTCATCGGTGCCCTTCAGGCCGTCGGCGATGATCACATGGGCACCGGTGGAATAGGGGGTAAAGCCGTTGAGATAGGCGGTCTCAATGTGGTCCAGTGCGTTTTTCCGGGAGCCGCGGTACAGGGTGTTGGCATCGGTCAGGAAGGGCTTGCCGCCCAGGTCCTTGATGATGTCCACCAGAACGCGGGCATAGCCGCTGCGCAGATGGGCCATGTTGCCCAGCTCGCCGAAGTGGATCTTGATGGCCACGAACTTGTTCTGGAAATCGATCTGGTCGATGCCTGCGGTGAGGATCAGGCGGGCCAGCTTTTTGGGCAGGGGTTCCGAGGTGCCAGTGCAGAAGTCGGTGAAATAAACTTTGGGTGCCATGGGATTACCTCCTGTGTTTTTTCTTTTAGTGTACTGTTTGTGGGGGAGAAAGTCAAGGAGAATCGGATAGGAACGGGGATCAGAAATGTAATGGGAAAATTTTGTTTTCTCCTCCTTTTGAAACTATTGACAGATGGAAGAAAAGGGGGTATACTGGTGTTAACAAATGAATGATTGCTCATATGTTGAAATATGTAAGGAGGACATTTCCATGGTCAGAAAGAGATATGTGATCGAGAATCTGGATTGCGCCAACTGTGCGGCGAAGATCGAAAGCAAATTCAACGCCCATGAGAAGGTGCAGGAAGCGGTCATTACCTTTTCCACCAAGCAGCTGCGGCTGACGGCGGAAGACCCGGATGCCCTGATCCCGGAGCTGGTTCGGATCGCCCGGACAGTGGAGGGAAATGTGGAAATTTATCTTAAGGAGAAGGCCGAAAAGCATACCCATGCGGAACATCATGGGCATCATCATGAGGAAGACCATGAATGCGGGTGTGGGCACCATCATGAGGAAGACCATGAATGCGGGTGTGGGCACCATCATGAGGAAGGCCACGAATGCGGATGCGGGCACCATCATGAGGAAGGTCATGAATGCGGGTGCGGGCATCATCATGAGGAAGGCCACGAATGCGGATGCGGGCATCATCATGAGGAAGGTCATGAATGCGGCTGCGGACACCATCATGAGCATGATCAGGAATGTGAATGCGGTCATCACCATGACCATCACGAGGGGCAGGACAAGGAGAAGCGGGAGCTGGTGCTGGGAGTTCTGGCCTTTGGTGCGGCGCTGCTGGTGCAGGCACTGGGCTTCGGCATTGGGGCATTGCTGGGCTTTGTCTTTGCCTATTGGATCTTGGGCCGGGAGGTATTGAAGACGGCTGCAAGAAATCTGACCAAGGGACATGTGATGGATGAAAATTTCCTGATGTCCCTGGCCACCATTGGCGCTTTTTTCATCGGAGAATTTCCCGAGGCTGCAGGTGTGATGCTGTTCTACCGGGTGGGCGAGTATTTTGAGCACAGGGCCGTGGAGCGCAGTCGCAGCCAGATCATGGAGGCGGTGGACCTGCGGCCGGAAGTGGTGCAGCTTCTGGATGGCGAGGAAGTTCGGGAGATCCCGGCGGAGGAGGCCCGGGTGGGCGATAGGCTGCTGGTACGGCCCGGCGACCGGATCCCGCTGGACGGCATCGTCCTTGACGGCGAAAGCCGCATTGATACGGCTCCCATTACCGGTGAGCCGGTACCGGTTCGGGTGAAGGTGGGAGACAGTGTGACCTCCGGCTGCGTCAATACCGTGGGACAGCTGACCATCCGGGTGGAAAAGCCCTTGTCCGAATCTATGGTGACCCGGATCTTGGACAGCGTGGAAAATGCGGCGGCCAGCAAGCCGAAATTTGAGAAATTTATCACCCGGTTTGCAAGGATCTACACCCCGGTGGTGGTGGGCATCGCCGCGGCGACGGCTCTGATCCCCTCCTTGATTACGGGAGACTGGGGCTACTGGGTGTACACGGCTTTGAACTTCCTCGTTATGAGCTGTCCCTGTGCACTGGTGCTGAGCGTGCCGCTGGCCTTCTTTGCGGGCATCGGTGCGGGAAGCAAGAAGGGCATCCTCTTTAAGGGCGGACAGTCCATGGAGGCGCTGGCGAAGGTGAAGGCGGTGGTCATGGATAAGACCGGCACCCTGACCAAGGGCGATTTCAAGGTGCAGTCCATTGTGGGCGGTATGCCTCTCCTGCAATTGTGTGCCAGCTGTGAGCAGACCTCGACCCATCCCATCGCGGCGAGCATCGTGGCGGCAGCGAAGGAACAGAAATTGGAGCTGATGCAGCCGGAGAAGCTGCTGGAGCTGCCCGGTAAGGGCATCCATGCCATTTTGCAGGGCAATGACATTCTCTGCGGCAACGCCAAGCTGCTGCAGGAGCGGGGCATCGTCTTTGCGGAGATGAAGGACCCCGGCAGTGTGGTTTATGTGTCCGTCAACGGGCTCTATCAGGGCTGTCTGATCATCAATGACAGTCTGAAGGCTGGTGCGGAGGTCGCGGTGCGGCAGCTGCGGGACAAGGGGATTGAAACGGTGATGCTGACCGGTGATGCAGAGCGCTCTGCCAAGGCAGTGGCGGGACTGGTGGGTATCCGGGAGGTCCATGCGGGGCTGCTGCCTCAGCAGAAGCTGGAGCATTTGCAGGCCATCCGGCAGGAAAAGGGTGCGGTGATGTTCGTCGGCGACGGCATCAACGATGCGCCGGTGCTGGCAGGTGCGGATGTAGGCGCAGCCATGGGCAGCGGCGCGGATGCGGCCATTGAGGCGGCGGATGTGGTGTTTATGACCTCCGATGTGGAGGCGGTGCCTCAGGCGCTGGCCATTGCGGAGCAGACCAATCAAATCGCATGGCAGAATGTGGTATTTGCGCTGGCGGTGAAGGCCATTGTTATGGTGCTGGGATTGCTGGGCCATGCTTCTATGTGGCTGGCAGTGTTTGCAGATTCCGGTGTGGCCATGCTGTGTGTGCTCAATTCCATTCGGCTGCTGTATCAGAAAAAGTAAGGAGTGAATCCGGTGCGGTGCGACTGTCATATGCATATGGTTCTGGATGGAGTGGATTGGAAGGCTGCTATTGGGCGGCATTCTGAGGAAATTCAGGAGGGCTGGATCCGTGGTGTCCTAAAGACCTATCAGGAGCTGGGCTTTACCTATCTGCGGGATGGCGGGGACCGGTGGGGCGTGGGGGCCAAGGCCCGGGCGTTGGCCGGGGAATACGGCATTACTTACCGTACGCCGCTGGCGAATCTGTGCATGGCGGGGCATTACGGTGCCTTTATTGGAAAAAAATATGCTTCCTTCCGGGAATTTGCTGCGCTGGTGCGGCAGCAGCGGGGAGAAGGGGCGGATTTTGTGAAGATCATGATCTCCGGGCTCATGGATTTTGACCGGTTCGGGGTCCTGTCTGAGGAGCCGCTGGATGCGCAAACCATCCGGGAGCTGATCCACATTGCCCATGAGGAGGGCTGCTCTGTTATGGCTCATGCCAATGGGGCGAGGACCGTGGAGGCAGCGGCATCGGCGGGGGTAGACTCTGTGGAGCATGGGGCTTATCTGGATCAGGATGCCCTCCACGCCATGAAAGACAGCGGTACGGTCTGGGTGCCGACCCTGTCCACGGTGGGAAACCTGAGGGGCAGGGGACGGTTTGACGAGAAGGCGGTCCGGGCGATTCTGGAAAGTGCGCTGGGTAATGTGGAGGCCTTTGCGGAGCTGGGCGGCCTGATTGCACCGGGTACCGATGCGGGAGCTTGGGCGGTGCCGCATGGCAGCCTGACGGAGTATGCACTGCTGGAATCGGTGCTGGGAGAAAAGACCGGGGCTGTGCTGGAAAAGGGCATTAGGGAAATCATGCGGAAATTTTAAGAGAAGGGCGGTCCGGAAATGGACTGCCCTTTTTTTGGTTGAAAAATATTTTTTTCAAAAGTTGCCCATTTGTGGGCAACTTTTTTGTGTTTTGAGGGTAGGGGTGAAAGGAAGGTTTGGAATGAAGGGGAAAGGACTGGATAAGGAACTGCGGCAGCGGATCCGGGATGGGACGGTGCGGCGGCAGGATGTGACCCGGCGGCTGGCAGAGCTGGCCTTCGGACAGGTCAATGACTGTGTGCGGCTGGTGCTGGAAGCGGAACCGGAACTGGAGAAGCTGGATCTTAGCTTGCTGTGCGAAGTGAAGCGCAATGAAAAGGGGACGGTGGAGGTGAAGCTCATTGACCGGCTGCGGGTGCTGGAGCAGCTGGCCCGGGTGGCAGGAGAGGACAAGGAGGGGCTGGACCTGTTTTTAAGGGCCTTGCAGGGCGGTGAGGAAGCATGAAGGAAATGGCCTTTTCGTCAAAGCAGCGGCGGGTGCTGACATGGTGGATGCCGGGAAGTCCCGATGAAGGAAAAGAGGCCATTTTCTGCGATGGGGCGGTGCGGTCGGGGAAGACACTGGCCATGGGGCTGGGCTTTTTTATCTGGGCCCACAGCTGCTTTGATGGGCAGAAGTTCGGTGTCTGCGGAAAAACCATTGAAGCCCTGCGGCGAAATGTTTTGTCGGAGATCTTGCCCCGGCTGGAGGAGCTGGGGGCGGTATGGAGGGAAAAACGGTCGGAAAACCTGGTGACGGTGCGGTTTCTGGGGCGGGAGAACCGGTTCTACATCTTTGGAGGGCGGGATGAAAGCTCGGCGGGGCTGATCCAAGGTGTGACCTTTGCAGGGGTACTGCTGGATGAGGCGGCGCTGATGCCCCGGTCCTTTGTGGAGCAGGCTTGCGCCCGGTGCTCGGTGGCGGGAAGCCGGCTGTGGTTCAACTGCAATCCGGCGGGGCCGGGTCATTGGCTGTACAAAAGCTGGGTGCTGGAAGCGGAGCAGCGGAATTGCTTGCGGCTCCATTTTACCATGGAGGATAATCCGGGCTTGACGGAGGCCATTCGCAGGCGCTATGAGCGGCTGTACAGCGGTGTGTTTTACCAGCGGTATGTGCTGGGGCGGTGGGTGCAGGCGGAGGGACGGGTCTACGACTTTTTCAGCAGTGAAATGGTAGGAAAGGTGCCGGAAAGCTGCGATAAATGGTACGTTTCCTGTGACTACGGTACGGTCAATCCCATGTCCATGGGGCTGTGGGGCCGCTGCGGCGGGGTCTGGTACCGGGTGAAGGAATTCTATTTCAGCTCCCGGAGGGAGATGCGGCAGATGACGGATGAGGAATACGCGGCTGCGCTGGAAGCATTGGCAGGAGGGCGGGAGATCACGGCGGTGATCGTGGACCCGTCGGCGGCCAGCTTTCTGGAGGTGCTGCGGCGCAGGGGCTGGCGGGTACGCAAAGCCAGCAACGATGTGTTGGCGGGGATCCGGCTGACGGCGGATCTGCTGAAAAGCGGTAAAATCGTCATCTGCGAGGGCTGTACGGACTGCCTGCGGGAGATGGAGGAATATGTGTGGGACCTGAGCGGCGGCGGTCAGGACCGGGTGCGCAAGGAGCATGACCATGCCATGGACGACATGCGGTATTTTGCAGCCACGGTGCTGGGGGAGAAGACCGGTGGGTTTGCGGCGTGCAGTGTGGCGCGGAGAGGGTGAAAAAGCCTTCCCCCCCCCGGGGGGGAAGGCTTTGGGCGCGGACGCGCCAATGTGGAGAAAGGGGCGGTTTTTTGAATTGGGGTAAGAAGAAGGAGGCCTCCGGGACGGTGGCGGCGGTTTGTCAGCTGCGCGGTGGGGATACCCATCCCTTTGGGGCTATGCGGGGGTTTGTGCCTCTGGGTGGCGGGGAGGAACGGATCTACCGGGAGCTGCGGGAGGCCCTTCCGGTGCTGGATGCGGCTGTTGGGAAGCTGGTGCGGCTGTGCGGCGGATTTCAGGTGCAGTGCCGCAATGAGAATGCCCAGCAGAGGCTGAATGGATTTTTGAAGCGGATGCCCTGCGGACGGGGCCAGATGGGGATGGACAGCTTCTTGAATGGATATCTGGACAGCCTGCTGACTTATGGACGGGCCGTGGGAGAACTGGTGGTAGCCGGGGGAAAGCTGAAGGCGGTCTGCTGGGGAGATGTGACGGCGCTGGAGGTGCAGGAGGGAGAGTCGCCTCTGGATGTGGTGCTGTGGGGCATGGATGAGCACGGGCTGATGCGGCCGCTGCCTTACCAGCAGCTGCTGCTGTTCACCACATGGCAGCCGGAGCCTGCCCACCCTTATGGGGTCAGCCTGTTCCGGGGGATGCCCTTTCTGGCGGAGATCCTGCTGAAGATCTACAACACCATTGGTACCAACTGGGAACGGGCGGGCAATGTCCGCTACAGCGTCATCTGCAAGGGCGGAGAGGATATGGACCCTGTCACGGCGCAGGAACGGGGCAAGGCGGTGGCGGCAGAATGGGCCAAGGCCATGGAGGACTGCAAGAACGGGACGGTTCGGGATTTTGTGGCGGTAGGCGATGTGCAGATCAAGGTCATCGGCGGAGAAGCCCCCATTTTGGATTCGGAAGTGCCGGTGCGGCAGATTTTGGAGCAGCTGGTAGCCAAGACCGGACTGCCTCCCTTCCTGCTGGGGCTGAGCTGGAGCACCACGGAGCGGATGAGCGCCCAGCAGGCGGACCTGCTGACCTCGGAGCTGTGGGCCCTGCGGCGAACAGTGGAACCGGTGGTACGGAAGATCTGTGAGACCTTCCTTGCGCTGGAGGGGCTGGACAACCGGGTGGAGATTTTGTGGGAGGATATCTCCCTGCAGGACATTCATCAGGAGGCGCAGGCGGAATTGTACCGGGCCCAGGCGGCGAAATATTGGGCAGAGGCTGAGGGGTAAACAGTCGTTTCTCTTTGTAGGGGAGGGAAATAATCATTTATCACCTGCGGTGATCTAATTCTGCAACGCAAAATTACCGGGAGGGGCAAGACCCTCCCCTACGAATATACTTTTAAATGATCATTTTTCTATATTCAAAGGAGGAAATCATGGAAATTCGGAAGGCGGCGGAGGCGGCGGGCAGTGGGGCGCCTACTGCGGTGCAGTTGGAGGCCATCAATGCGCTGGCAAAGGCACGGCTGAATGGGGAGCAGGTATATGTATTCTCTGTGCGGCTGTGCGATGACCAGATGGACCGGGATCATGAGCGCTTTGACCCCCGGGCGTTGGGGAAGCTTGCCAAGCTGTTCATCGGCAAGACCGGTATTTTGGACCACAAGTGGAGTGCTGGGAATCAGGTGGCCCGGATCTTTGAAACACAGGTGGTGCAGGAGGAAGGCATCAGCTACATCAAGGCATGGGCCTATATCCGCCGGGGCGGGGCCAACGAGGAGATCATTGCGGACATTGAGGCGGGGATCAAAAAGGAAGTCTCCGTGGGCTGTGCCATGGGCCGCAGCGTATGCTCCGTCTGCGGCAGTGAGTACGGAACCTGCGGCCATGTGAAGGGCGAGGTCTATGACGGACAGGTCTGCTGCGCCATTTTGCAGGAGCCGGTGGATGCCTATGAATTTTCCTTCGTGGCGGTGCCTGCCCAGCGGGAGGCCGGGGTCTTGAAAGGGCTGGGAAGCGGTCAGCGGACCTTGAAGGAGCTGGCGGAGGAATTTGGCGCACAGGCAGAATACCGGGCACTGTTTAAGGAAGCGGAGCTGGGACGGCGGTATCAGAAGGAGCTGGAGGACAGCGTGGTACGGCTGGGGCTGACACTGGAGCTGGGTGTTACCGAGCCGGTGCTGCGGAATCTGGCAAAGCGGGCGGCAGCGGAGGATCTGCTGGCGCTGAAGGAGGCGCTGGAAGCGCGGGTCAATGAGATGCTTCCGGTGTGCACCCAGCTGGGCGGCAGGGTCGGAAAGCAGGAAATGTTGGAGAGCGGGTTTTTGGTCTAGAGCGGTGTCGTTGCGAGGAGCAAAGCGACGTGGCAATCTCCTTCAGGTTTCTGCGCGGACTTTTGAGGGGGATTGCCACACCAGTCTGCGGACTGGTTCGCAATGACATCGTTCTTTCAAGAATACAACGAATAAATTATTTTTATTTAGGAGGATATGTAAAATGGGTTATGACAATCTGAGACTGGAAAAGGGTATGTATCGGCAGGAAGGCATGAGCTTTACGCAGGTGCTGGAATCTCTGGACCCCAGTGAGAACTACCGGGGTACTGCCTTGGAGGGCACCGACGCCTTCCAGCGCCAGCTGAAGCGCTTTGGCATTCGTGCCAAGGGCGCCGGTTCTTCTCCTGTGGAGAAGTTCTTCCGCACCATGGATTCTGCGGTGCTGTTCCCTGAGTACATCGCACGGACCGTTCGTCAGGGCATGGAGGAAAATGATATCCTGCCTGCCATCGTGGCCACTACCACTGTCATCGATGGGCTGGATTACCGCTCCATCTATTCTGACCCCACCGATGAGGACAAGGCGCTGCAGGATGTGGAGGAGGGCGCTGCCATCCCTGAGACTGCAGTGAAAACCAAGGACCATCTGGTGCACCTGACCAAGCGGGGCAGAATGCTGGTGGCTTCTTATGAGGCGCTGCGGTTCCAGAAGCTGGACCTGTTCGGTGTCATGCTGCGCCAGATCGGTGCCCACATCCAGAAGCAGCAGCTTAGCGATGCGGTGAATGTGCTCATCAACGGCGACGGCAATGACAATGCCGCTGCTGCCTACACCATCGGCACCAACCCCATGAGCGGTACCAAGGGCACCCTGACCTATGACCAGCTGGTGGAGTTCTGGGGTCAGTTTGATCCTTACACCATGAACACTTTGCTGTGTAACACTGCCACCATGACCAAGCTGCTGAAGGTGCCTGAGCTGCAGAATCCCATGACCGGCCTGAATTTCCAAGGAACCGGCAAGCTGACCACCCCTCTGGGTGCCCAGCTGCACCGCACCGGTGCCGTTGCGAATGATGTGATCATCGGTTTGGACAACCGCTATGCGCTGGAGCTGGTCCGTGCCGGGGATGTGCTGGTGGAATATGACAAGCTCATCGACCGGCAGCTGGAGCGTGCCGCTATCACCTCCATCTCCGGCTTTGGCAAGATCTGCGACGGCGCGGCCTGCGTGCTGAACGTATGATGCTGGAAAATCTGGTCTTTGCCCAGACTGCTCTGCTGGCTGGGGAACTGGACGGGCATCATCAGGCACTGCTGCGGGCCCTGTGTCAGGGAGCGGTGGCCGTCCTGCGCAGCAGGCTGCGGGAGGGGCTTACGCCGGAGGACTGCAAGGCGGACTTTGTGGCGGCGGCCAGCCTGTTTGCCCTGTCTTCTTTGAACAGTGCAGAGGACAGCGGGCAGGTGGAGGAATTTAAGGCAGGAGATCTGACGGTAAAACAGGGGGCGGCATCCAAGGATGCCGCGTCCCGGTGTCTGGAGCGGCAGGCGGAGCAGATCATCCGGCCTTACCTGAAGGACAGCTTCTCTTTTCTGGGGGTGTGATATGCGCAGTGCGGTGGAACGGATCTTTGCAAAATACGGTACGGCGCTGACCATCGACAGCGGGGAAAAAAGCATTACCGTCCGGGGCTTTTTCCGGGCGGTAAATTCCAAAAGCTGGCAGAGTATGGAAAGTGAAGCGTCTTTGCTGGGAGAGATCACCCGGGGCCAGTATGTCTATATGGGCCCTGCGGGGGTTACAATAGGAGAAGGGGATACCCTGCGGCTGGGAGAAAGGGCCTATGTTTTCCGCCGGGTGGAGCCCTACTATTACGGCGATGAGCCGGTATACCAGTGGGGACTGTGTGTTGAGAAGGGTGTGAACGATATTTGGGGCGTTCGATCTTAGACTATGTGCTGCGGCTGCTGCGGCAGGAGCGGTTTACAGCAGATGTGGCCTATCCCGGCCAGAAATTCCCCCGGATCACCGATACGGTGGCGGCGGTCCACATTGAAAGGGTGGACCGGGCCAATATGACGGTGACGGTGGAGATCAGCATTCTTTCGCCTGCCGCCATGGGGGGCACCGCCTGCGAGATGGAGGCCCTGCGGGCTACCGAGGTACTGCGGTGGAACGGCGGTGTATGTGTCCAGAACGGCTGTACCTACGACGGTGTGGCGCAGGTGTATGTGGTGCAGATCCTTGCCACCTTTACAGGTGTCACCGATGCAGAGGACTGCACCCTGTGGCCCGGCTTTTACTGCTATGTGGACAATGTGATGCATCATCATGCCATTGCATTCGGATCGGAGTATGTCAACTCTGCCAAGCTGGAATATTCCACCGGGGAGGCGCTGCCGGTAAGAAGCAGCCCCGGCAGCGTGGCGTGGAGCATCTCTATGGAGGAACTGGTTCCCAGCGGTGCTCCGGAGATCGAGGATACCGAAGAGGAATTTGTGCTGGAGCTGGTGACCCAGTGGAAGACGGAGCGCTTTACCGGCTGCCGCTGGACCAGCATTGAAAGACAGTTTACCAAGCAGGGCATGAAGCGCATCAGCAAGGGCTTTGCCAGAGGAAGGGAGGAGGTAGCAGATGCTGCTGTTGAGCTTTAAGGAATTTGTATTTCCCCAGAATCCCCATACCTATCAGGAAAAGAGTTTCCGGGAGCCCCATTTCCACACGGAAAGCGGGACTACCTACTATGATGGCATGGGGCAGATGCAGCGTATCATCAGCGGCAGCGGAACCTTCTGCGGGGAAGATGCCTATGCCCAGTTCAAGCAGCTGCAGCTGCTGATGGAAGAAGGGGAACCGGGAAATCTGGAACACCCCATCTGGGGTATCCGCAAATGCTATCTGACGAAGCTGGAAATGACGCAGGAAGCCCGGGAGAATGTGGTAAGCTACAATTTTGAATTTACCCAGATCGAGGCCAATGGAACGGTGCCCCGATAAGGGACGCAAAAAAACGGTCTGGACTTTTGGTCCAGACCGTTTCTTTTTTTGCCATTAAGCGGGGTAGAACAGGGGGGTGTTGATGCCGATGGGCAGGCCGATGGTCAGCCAGATGATCAGCATAACAGTCCAGCTTACCAGGAAGGCGATGGAGTAGGGCAGCATGGTAGCAGTGATGGTGCCGATGCCGGCCTTCTTATCGTACTTCTGAGCGAAGATGATGATGACAGCGTAGTAGGTCATCAGAGGAGTGATGATGTTGGTGCAGCTGTCGCCCACACGGTAGGCCAGCTGGCACAGCTCGGGGCTGTAGCCCAGCAGCATGAACATGGGAACAAAGACGGGGGCCAGAATGTTCCACTTTGCGGAAGCGGAGCCCATGAACAGGTTCATGAAGGCGGAGAACAGCACGAAGATGACCATCAGAGGGATCAGGCCGATGTTGATGGACTTCAGGAAGGAAGCACCGGACAGGGCGATGATGGTGCCCAGCTTGGTGTAGGAGAAGTAGTTGATGAACTGTGCGGAAACGAAGGCCAGAGCCAAGAAGGAGCCCATATCAGCCATGGAAGCGGACATAGCACCGGCGATGTCCTTATCAGACTTGAACTTGCCAACGGTCTTGCCGTAAGCCACAGCGGGGATGAAGAACAGCATGGCGATCAGGACGATGAGGCTGTTGATCAGAGGAGTGGAGCCCAGCAGCTCGCCCTTGTCGTTGCGGAAGAAGGAGTCGGCGGGGATGCACATTGCCACGATAATGCCGACGAAGACCAGTGCAGCGATGCCGGCGTTGCGCAGGCCCTTGCGCTGGATGTCGGTGACGGTGGTCAGGGAATGGTCACTCTCGCCATCCACAGTGCCCTCAAACTTGCCCAGACGGGGCTCAACGATCTTGTCGGTGATGATGGTGCCCAGCAGGGTGATCAGGAAGGTGGACGCGCACATGAAGATGTAGTTGCCCATGATCTGGACTTCGTAAGCGGGATCCAGAATGTCAACGGCAGCCTGTGTGATGCCGCCCAGCAGGGGGTCCAGAGTGCCCACCAGCAGGTTGGCGGAGAAGCCGCCGGAAACACCGGCGAAGGCAGCAGCGAGGCCCGCAATGGGGTGACGGCCGCAGGCATGGAACATCATGGCGCCCAGAGGGATCAGGATGACGTAGCCAGCGTCAGAAGCAATGTTGGACATGACGCCAAGGAAGACGATCATGGGGGTCAGCAGCTTCTTGGGGGTGGACTTGACCACGTTCTTCAGCAGGGTGTCGATCATGCCGGACTTCTCAGCGACGCCGACGCCCAGCATAGCTACCAGAACCATGCCCAGAGGTGCGTAGGTGGTGAAGTTGTTGACAGCGCTGGTGAAGATGTAGGCGAGGCCTTCCTTGGTCAGCAGGCTGACAGCGGTGACAGTGGTCTCCTTCAGCTCGCCGCCGGAAACCAGATTACCGGTAGCGGATACGCCGAGGGCGGCGCAGACTGCGGAGATGATGACGACAGCCAGTGCGAAAATGGCAAACAGGGTAACGGGGTGGGGCAGTGCATTGCCGACGCGCTCAATGGCATTGAGGCTCCGGGTCAGCCAGCTGCCCTGCTTCTTTTCAGGGTTCTTGGACATGGGGATTCTCCTTTTCTATGATTTTGTCGTGCAAAGTGCCATGGAAAGGGACAAAGGGCACAAACTTACTAACATTATACCATTCCTTTGCCGATTTGGTCAATAATTATTCATATTTTTCTTCATTCGGAGACTGTGCATTTTCCTCTTCATATTTGTCTGTTTCTACTGTGACGGCAAGTGTACTTTGTACACGTACAAACTGCGCGTTTTTGTCTGCGAAATTCCATTTGAATACGCGAAACCGCCGGGTGGAATGGATCCATCCGGCGGTTTCTTATGGGAGGTGGGATTATTTAAAGTACTTGACGGCGGCCTTGAACATCTGGTTGTCGTATTCACCGGGGACGTTCTTGTACAGGCCCTTGCCGATACGCTCGCTGTGGCCCATCTTACCGAAGACGCGGCCATCGGGAGAGGTGATGCCCTCAATGGCGAACAGGGAGCCGTTGGGGTTGAAAGCGGTGTCCATGGTGGGATTGCCCTCCAAGTCAACGTACTGGGTTGCGATCTGACCGTTTGCAGCCAGCTGCAGGGCCAGCTCCTCGGAAGCCAGGAACTTGCCTTCGCCGTGGGAGATGGGGACATTGACGATGTCGCCCACATTCATCAGGCTCAGCCAGGGACTCTTGTTGGAGGCAATCCGGGTCCGGACGATGCGGCTCTGGTGGCGGGCGATGGTGTTAAAGGTCAGGGTGGGGCAGCTGGCGTCGGTGTCGCGGATCTCGCCGTAGGGTACCAGACCCAGCTTGATGAGGGCCTGGAAGCCGTTGCAGATGCCGCACATCAGACCGTCCCGGTCATTCAGCAGGCGGGTGACCTGCTCCTTGATGGCGGGATTGCGGAAGAAGGCGGTGATGAACTTGGCGGAGCCGTCGGGCTCGTCGCCGCCGGAGAAGCCGCCGGGGATGAAAACAATCTGGCTTTCTGCGATCTTGGCAGCCACAGTCTCCACGCTGCGGGCAACGTCTTCAGCGGTCAGGTTACGGATGACCACGATATCGGCCTCGGCACCGGCATCCATAACGGCACGGGCGGAGTCGTACTCACAGTTGGTGCCGGGGAAGACGGGGATCAGGACCTTGGGCTTGGCCACCTTCACAGCGGGTGCCAGAGAAACGGTACCGGAGGAGGCGAAAGCGGGGATGGCCTTGTCGGTTTCCTTCGTCTTGGTGGGGTAGACCTTTTCCAGAACGGCAGTGTTCAGCGCATACAGCTCGGAAATGGAGACTGTCTCACCGCCGTAGGTAATGGTTTCCTCAGCGGTGGTCCAGCCGATCAGCTCAGCGCCTTCGATCTCCTGAGAAAGCTCTGCGATGATCTCGCCATAGGCAGGACCGTATTGCAGGGCAGCCTCAGGGTTGGCCTTGAAGCCGATGGCGTTGCCGAAGGACATCTTCATGACGGCCTCGGCGATGCCGCCGCCGTCTACAGCCCATGCGGCCTTCACCAGACCGGCCTGACACAGGGCGTGGTAGGCTTCCCAGTTCTTTTTCCAGCCCTCGTAATCGGACAGGCCGCAGCCGCCGAAGCGGTAAACGGGGTGACCGGCTTCCTTAAACTCGTTGGAGATGACCTCGCTGGCCTTGATGGGGGCGATGGCGAAGGAAATGACGGTGGGGGGAACGTCCTTATCCAGGAAGGTGCCGGACATGGAGTCCTTGCCGCCGATGGCAGCGGCGTTCAGGCCCAGCTGGACCTCCAGAGCGCCCAGCAGTGCCTGGAAGGGCTTGCCCCAGCGTGCAGGCTCATTTCTCAGCTTCTCGAAGAACTCCTGCAGCGTCAGGTAGACCTTCTTGTAGTCAGCACCGGCAGCCACGATCTTGGCGATGGAGGAGATGATGCTGGCCTTGGCACCGGTGTAGGGATTGGCGGACAGCAGGTCGGGATCGCAGCCCCAGCCGAAGAGGCTTGCCTGATCGGTCTGCTGACCGGGCAGGACAGGCAGCTTGGCAGCCATGGCCTGAGTGGGGGTGGACTGGTTCTTGCCGCCGAAGGGCATCAGGACGGAGCCTGCGCCGATGGTGGCGTCGAAGCGCTCCACCAGACCCCGCTGGGAAGCGAACTTCAGGTTGGAAGCGATGCTGCGCAGGTCGCCGGAGGAGACGGGGGCCAGAGCATCCTTGCCCTCGGCAACGGAAACGGCGGTGTGCTTCACGGCACCGTTGGTATTCAGGAAGTCACGGCTCAGGTTGGCAATTTCGTTGCCCTTCCAGCTCATGACCATCCGGGCCTCCTCGGTGACGACAGCCACACGGTAGGCTTCCAGATTCTCCTGCTGGGCAAAGGCGATGAAAGCGTCGGCGTCCTTGGCTTCCACCACCACGGCCATACGCTCCTGAGATTCGGAGATGGCCAGCTCGGTGCCGTCCAGACCGTCGTACTTCTTGCGGACAGCATCCAGATCGATCCGCAGGCCGTCGGCCAGCTCGCCGATGGCAACGGAGACACCGCCTGCGCCGAAGTCGTTGCAGCGCTTGATGAGACGGGTGACTTCAGGGTTACGGAACAGGCGCTGGATCTTGCGCTCCTCGGGAGCGTTGCCCTTCTGGACCTCGGAGGCCATGGTAGTCAGGGACTTTAGGTTGTGGCTCTTGGAGGAGCCGGTGGCACCGCCGATGCCGTCACGGCCGGTACGGCCGCCCAGCAGGATGACCACATCCCCGGCTTCGGGACGCTCCCGGCGGACATTGTAGGCGGGGGCAGCAGCCACCACGGCGCCGCATTCCAAGCGCTTGGCGATGAAGCCTTCGTGGTACAGTTCGGCAACATGGCCGGTGGCAAGGCCGATCTGGTTACCGTAGGAGGAATAACCGGCGGCAGCAGTCTGGCACAGCTTTCTCTGGGGCAGCTTGCCGGCCAGCGTTTCATTCAGAGCCTTCCGGGGATCACCGGCACCGGTGACGCGCATGGCCTGATGGACATAAGCGCGGCCGGACAGGGGATCGCGGATACAGCCGCCGATACAGGTGGCGGCACCGCCGAAGGGCTCGATCTCGGTGGGATGGTTGTGGGTCTCGTTCTTGAACATCAGCAGCCAATCCTGATCCTCGCCATTGACGGTAGCGGTGACGTGGATGGAGCAGGCGTTGATCTCTTCGGATTCGTCCAGCTCAGGCAGCAGGCCACGCTTCTTCAGGCACTTGGTGGCGATGGTAGCAATGTCCATCAGGGTCTGGGGCCGGGCAGCGGCCTTCTCCTCGCCGTAAACCTCGATGCGGGAAGCAAGGTAGGTCTCATAGGCCTTCTGGATCTCGGGATCGTCGATGCGGATGTTGTCTAAGTGGGTGGAGAAGGTAGTGTGGCGGCAGTGGTCGGACCAGTAGGTGTCCACGACGCGGATCTCGGTGATGGTGGGGTCCCGGTGCTCGGTGTCACGGAAGTAGGCCTGCAGGAACTTCAGGTCATCCAAGTCCATGGCAAGACCCAGCGTGTCCAGCAGATCGGACAGGCCCGCATCGTCCAGCGCAATGAAGCCGCTGATTGTGGCAACGGTTTCGGGGATGGCATATTCCACAGCCAGCGTTTCGGGCTTTTCCAGAGCAGCCTCCCGGCTTTCCACGGCGTTGATGACATGCTTCTTGATGGCGGCGATCTCGGCTTCCGTCAGAGCGCCGGAGAGAACATAGACCTTAGCGGTGTGGATGGTGGGACGGTTTCCCTGAGAGATGATCTGGATGCACTGGGCAGCGGAGTCGGCCCGCTGGTCGTACTGGCCGGGCAGGGGCTCCACGGCAAAGACTACATCGCCGGTGGGGACCTCGTAGCTGACGTTGTCAACCTGAGGCTCGGAGAAGACGGTGTTCACGGCATAGGAGAACAGGCCTTCTTCGATGTTTTCGGCATCGTAGCGGTTCAGCACCCGGACAGCGGTGAGGCTGTCGATCTGCAGGAAGTCCTTGATTTCCCGCAGCAGGCTGTCTGCCTCATGGGTCTGACCCAGTTTCTTTTCAACATATACGCGATAAACCATGGGGTTGTTTCCTCCTAGTTTACAATTTTCAATATCGTAGGGCGGGGTCATGACCCCGCCGAGCAGGTGTGATGATGGCTTTGCTTGCGACGATTGGGATGGATTTGGAATATGCCATCGCCAATCTGGGAAAGCAAGCGGATAATTGTCAGGTGGTCGGCGGGGTCATGACCCCGCCCTACAGTGGCGCTGCGATTACTTCAGGGCCTGCAGGGCGCGCTGGCCGATGTCGCTTCTTCTGTAAGCGCCTTCAAACTGGACACCGTCGGACAGGCGGTAGGCTTCCTTGATGGCCTCTTCCAGAGAGGAGGCGATGGCGGTGGTGCCGGTGACACGGCCGCCGGAGGTGACCAGCTTGCCGCCGTCCAGCTTGGCACCGGCCACATAGGTGTGCTCCAGAGCTTCGGGGGTGAAGGTCATTTCAAAGCCCTTCTTGTAGCTGGTGGGGTAGCCGTTGGATGCCAGAATCACGCAGCAGGCGTGCTTATCGGCAAACTTGACCTCAGTCTCTGCCAGCGTGCCGTTGGTGGTTGCCTGCATGACGGTCAGCAGGTCGCTTTCCAGCAGGGGCAGGACCACCTGCGTCTCGGGATCACCGAAGCGGCAGTTGTACTCAATGACCTTGGGACCCTTGGGGGTCAGCATCAGGCCGAAGTACAGGCAGCCCTTGAAGGTGCGGTTTTCTGCGTTCATGGCAGCGATGGTGGGAAGGAAGATGGCCTTCATGCACTCGTCGGCAATGTCGGCGGTGTAGTAGGGATTGGGGGCCACGGTGCCCATGCCGCCGGTGTTCAGGCCGGTGTCATTGTCGCCGATGCGCTTGTGGTCCATGGAGGACACCATGGGCTTGACCACATTGCCGTCGGTGAAAGCCAGCACGGAAACTTCGGGGCCGGTGAGAAATTCCTCAATGACCACGCGGCTGCCGGACTTACCGAAAATGCCGCCTTCCATCATATCAATGACGGCCTGCTTGGCTTCCTCCCGGGTCTGGGCGATGATAACGCCCTTGCCCAGTGCCAGACCGTCGGCCTTGATGACGGTGGGGATGGGAGCAGTCTCCAGATAAGCAAGGGCCGCAGCCATATCCTCGAAGACCTCGTATTCGGCGGTGGGGATGCCGTACTTCTTCATCAGGTTCTTGGAGAAGACCTTGCTGCCCTCGATGATGGCGGCGTTTGCCCGGGGACCGAAGCAGGGGATGCCCTTAGCTTCCAGCGCATCCACGCAGCCAAGGACCAGAGGATCGTCGGGAGCCACTACGGCGTAGTCGATGGCGTTTGCCACGGCAAATTCTACGATCTTCTCGATATCCGTAGCACCGATGGCCACGCAGGTGGCGTCAGCAGCAATGCCGCCGTTGCCGGGACAGGCAAAAATTTCGGTAACGGTGGGGTTCTTTTTCAGACTCTTGATGATGGCATGCTCTCTGCCGCCACCACCAACGACCAGTAATTTCATGGGGGAGTACCTCCTATATCGTGCTGTCATTGCGAGGAGCGAAGCGACGTGGCAATCCCCTTCAACAGCGTGAAAACTTAGGGAGATTGCCACGCCAGTGTGCGCACTGGCTCGCAATGACGTATTTTTGAGGGTTCTTAAAACGCACCGACAGGGGGCAGCCTATTTTGGGCTGTCCCCTGAGGTTTTTTCTTAGTGGTGGAACAGACGCATGCCGGTGAAGGCCATGACGATGCCGTTCTTGTTGCACTCCTCGATGACCAGATCATCGCGGATGGAGCCGCCGGGCTCGGCGATGTACTTGACACCGGAAGCAACGCCGCGCTTGACGGAGTCGGGGAAGGGGAAGAAGGCGTCGGAGCCCAGAGCAACTGCGTCACGGGAATCCAGCCATGCCCGCTTTTCCTCGGCAGTCAGAGGCTCGGGACGGGTGGTGAAGTAGTTCTGCCAGATGCCCTCAGCGCAGACATCCTCTTCGTTGCCGTTGATGTAGCCGTCAATGACGTTGTCGCGGCCGGGACGGCCCAGATCGGGGCGGAAGGGCAGGTTCAACGTCTTGGGATGCTGGCGCAGGAACCAGGTATCGGCCTTGCCGCCGGCAAGACGGACACAGTGCACTCTGGACTGCTGACCGGCACCGACACCGATGGCCTGACCGTCGTAGGCAAAGCAGACGGAGTTGGACTGGGTGTACTTCAGGGTGATGAGGGACACGATCAGGTCGATCTTGGCATCCTCAGGCAGCTCCTTGTTCTCGGTGACGATGTTCTGCAGCAGGTGCTCGCCGATCTTAAAGTTGTTGCGGCCCTGCTCGAAGGTGATGCCGAAGATCTGCTTGCGCTCCTGTGCATCGGGAACATAGTTGGGATCGATGGCCACCACGTTGTAGCCGCCCTTGCGCTTAGCCTTCAGAATGGCCAGAGCCTCGTCGGTGTAGCCGGGGGCGATAACGCCGTCGGAGACCTCGGGAGCGATGAGCTTGGCGGTCATTTCGTCGCAGACATCGGACAGAGCGACCCAGTCGCCGAAGGAGCACAGACGGTCAGCACCGCGGGCGCGGACGTAAGCGCAGGCCAGAGGATTCTCGTCCAGACCCTCCACATCTTCCACGAAGCAGGCCTTCTTCAGCTCCAGAGGCAGCACCTTGCCGACAGCGGCGGAGGTGGGAGAAACGTGCTTGAAGGAGGTGGCACAGGCCATGCCGGTGGCTTCCTTCAGTTCCTTGACCAGCTGCCAGGAGTTCAGGGCATCCATGAAGTTGATGTAGCCGGGACGGCCGTTGAGAATGGTGATGGGCAGCTCGCTGCCGTCGTGCATGTACAGGGAAGCAGGCTTCTGATTGGGGTTGCAGCCATACTTCAGTTCAAAATTAGTCATTTGTAGTCCTCCAAAAGAAAGTGTCATTGCGAGGAGCGTAGCGACGTGGCAATCTCCATCAAATCAGCAGAAAGTTGGAGGGGATTGCCACACCAGTCTGCGGACTGGTTCGCAATGACAGTTGATGATTTAGCAATGCTTATTGATAATGCGCTGCTCCACCTCGCGGGTGGCGATGTCGGTGTAGCGGACAAACAGGGAGATCTTGTTATTCTCGTCCAGATTGGTCCACAGCTCCTGAGTGAAGGCATCGATATTAGCGGGGATGGTGACCCGCTCAGGCTCGCCCTGGAAGGTGGGGATCACGGGATTGCCATCGCAGACATAGGTGTGCAGGAAGTGGCCCAGACCGGCAGTGGCGGGATACTCCCAGAAGAAACGGGCACAGGTGTTGCCCTCGGGGTCGGCGGCCTTCAGAATGGACATCTTGTAGGAGCCGTCGTTTGCCTGAATGCCGGAAATACGGGGGGTCCAGTTGGGGCCGTCGTCCTCAAACTGACGGGTCCGCAGGGCAGCCTCCCAGCTTTCGCCCCGGGCAGCGAACTCCCAGATGGTGTCGGTCTGGTCACCGTTGGTGACGATCAGGCCGTTGCCCAGCTCCCGGACGGGATGGTAGATGATCAGGTGGGGGTCCTTCATCAGTGCGGGATCGTGTGCCTCGGTACGGATGCCGTCCTTCTCCTGAATGAAGACACGGTTCCGGGAATTGACGGAGCGGCCCATGATGAAGTAAGCGGCGACAGCCTTCTTGCCGTCGGGGGTGATGCCCAGCACAATGCCGCGGCCGGGATAGGTGTTGCCATCCAGACGCTCGGCCATGGTCTTGGTTTCGTAAACGTTCATGTTATTTCTCCATTCGTAGGGGCCGATGCCCACATCGGCCCTGTTGTAGGGTTGCCCCAAGGGCCGATGTAGGCATCGGCCCCTACGGGGATGATTTATTTGATGATAACGGTGCGTCCTTCCACGCTGATCCGGTCCTGACAGAACAGGGCTACGGCTTCGGGAAGGAGCTTCCACTCGGCCTGCTCCATGATCCGCTTCTGCAGCACCTCGGGGGTGTCGTCGTGGCGGACTTCCACTGCCCTCTGGGCAATGATGGGGCCGCCGTCGCATTCGGCGCTGACGAAATGGACCGTTGCGCCGGAGAGCTTCACGCCGTATTCCAGTGCCTTCTCGTGGACGTGGAGGCCGTAGTAGCCTTCGCCGCAGAAGGAGGGGATCAGGGCGGGATGGACGTTCATAATGGCGTTGGGGTAGCTTTCCACCAGCTCCTCGGTGAAGATGACCATGCAGCCGGCCAGCACCACCAGATCGATGGACAGCGTTTTCAGCTGCTCCACCATGGCGGCGGTAAAGGCCCGGTTGGAGGGGTATTCCTTCCGGGGCACCACAAAGCCGGGGATGCCGGCCTTGGCGGCCCGCTCCAGTGCATAGGCACCGGCCTTGGTGGAGATAACGGCTGCGATCTGCCCGCCGCCCAGCTCACCGCGCTGCTGCGCATCGATGAGAGCCTGCAGGTTGGTGCCGCCGCCGGAAACCAGAACTGCGATTCTCTTGCCCATTACAGGATCACCTTTTCCTCGCCCTCGACGATCTCGCCGATGACGTAGGCATCCTCACCGTGGGCCTTCAGGATCTCCAGCGCGGTCTCCACTTCGGCTGCGGGAACCACGATGCTCATGCCGACACCCATGTTGTAGGTGTTGAACATGTCGCGCTCGGGGATGTTGCCCCAAGCAGCGATCTCCTCGAAGATGGGCAGGATTTTGATGGCAGACTTGTCGATCTTGGCGCACAGGCCGTCGGGGATGGAACGGGGAATGTTCTCGTAGAAGCCGCCGCCGGTGATGTGGCTGATGCCCTTGACGTTGACCTTTTCCAGCAGAGCCAGAACGGGCTTGACGTAGATCTTGGTGGGGGTCAGCAGAGCTTCGGCAATGGTCTTGCCGCCCAGAGAATCCCGGGGAACATACAGCTCGGGGTTGTTGTTATCAATATCGAAGACCTTGCGGCACAGGGAGAAGCCGTTGGAGTGGATACCGGTGGAGGGCAGAGCGATGACCACATCGCCCACTGCCATCTTGGCGTTGTCCAGAATCTTCTTCTTGTCCACGATGCCCACAGCGAAGCCTGCCAGATCGTAGTCCTCCACAGGCATCATGCCGGGATGCTCGGCAGTCTCGCCGCCGATGAGGGCAGCGCCGGACTGGACACAGCCCTCAGCTACGCCGCCGACGATCTCAGCGATCTTCTCAGGGATGTTCTTGCCGCAGGCGATATAGTCCAGGAAGAACAGGGGCTTTGCGCCGACGCAGATGATGTCGTTGACGCACATGGCAACGGCATCGATGCCGATGGTGTCGTGCTTGTCCATGAGGATGGCCAGCTTGACCTTGGTGCCGCAGCCGTCGGTGCCGGAGACCAGAACAGGCTCCTCCATACCGGCGATGGGCAGACCGAAGCAGCCGCCGAAGCCGCCCACATCATCCAGACAGCCTTCGTTGCGGGTGCGGGCAACATGCTTCTTCATCAGCTCCACAGCACGGTAGCCGGCGGTGATGTCCACGCCTGCAGCCGCATAGCTGGCGGAGTAGGAATTCTTGTGATCCATGATTATGTAGCTCCTTTTCAGAAGTTATTTTTACTGTCATTGCGAGGAGCGAAGCGACGTGGCAATCCCCTGAATCGAAGAAGATTGCCACACCAGTGTGCGCACTGGCTCGCAATGACATGCTAATGTTTATTCCTCGCCGGTCCAGCAGTAGGTGCAGACCTTGTCCCGGTCCAGACCGATGGCTTCCAGCAGGCCGTCCAGAGTCTGGTAGCCCAGAGAGTCAAAGCCCATTTCTTCACAGATGGACTTCAGCAGGCACTGACCGCGCTCGGTCTTGGCGTCGGCGTATTCCGCCAGATGCTGCTGTCCGACGTTGCCTTCCAGATTCTGGATGGTCTTGCGGGTCAGCAGTTCCATTTCAGAATTGCTCCGGGAGAAATTCAGGAACTTGCAGCTGTACATGATGGGGGGACAGGCGGAGCGCATATGCACTTCCTTGGCACCGGACTTGTACAGGAAATCCACTGTTTCCCGCAGCTGGGTGCCGCGAACGATGGAGTCGTCCACCAGCAGCAGCTTCTTGTCCTCAATGAGCTCGGGGACGGGGATCTGCTTCATTTCTGCGATCAGGTTGCGCATCTCCTGATTGCTGGGGGTAAAGGACCGGGCCCAAGTGGGGGTATACTTAACGAAGGGCCGGGCAAAGGGCTTGTGGGAGTGGTTGGCATAGCCGATGGCGTGGGGCAGGCCGGAGTCAGGGACACCGGCGATGTAGTCCACATCGGGCATGGTGCCGTGCTTTTCTTCTTCCCGGGCCATGATCTCGCCGTTGCGGCAGCGCATGACCTCCACGTTCATGCCCTCGTAGTTGGAGTTGGGGTAGCCGTAGTAGCTCCACAGGAAGGCGCAGATCTTCATCTTGTCGCCGGGAGCAGCCAGCTGAGTAAAGCCGTCGGCGGTGATCTTCATGATCTCGCCGGGACCCAGGTTGTAAACAGGGCTGTAGCCCAGCTTCTGGCAGGCAAAGGACTCCATGGATACGCAGCAGCCATTTTCGTTCTGACCGATGACGATGGGCAGGCGGCCCAGCTTGTCCCGGGCGGCGATAATGCCGCTGTCAGTCAGCAGCAGGATGGTGCAGGTGCCCTCAATCAGGTTTTGTGCGTACTTGATGCCTTCCACCAGATCACCGCAGCGGTTGATCAGTGCTGCGATCAGCTCGGAATCGTTGACCTTGCCGGAGGACATGGCCATGAAGTAATGGCCGGGAGCAGCAAAGGTCTCCTCCACGATCTTTTCGGCATTGTTGATGATGCCTACATTGGCGATGGCGAACATGCCCAGATGGCTGCGGACCAGCAGCGGCTGGGGATCGGTATCGGAAATGCAGCCGATACCGGCAGTGCCATCCATTTTGGCAAGATCGCCTTCGAATTTGGTGCGGAAGGGCGTGTTGGAAATGTTATGGATCTGACGGTCAAATCCCTTGACCTCGTCGTAAAAGGCCAGACCGCCCCGCTTGGTGCCCAGATGGGAGTGGTAGTCTGTGCCGAAGAAAACGTCGTATTTGCAGTTTTTACGGGAAATCGCCCCGAAGAAACCACCCATAAAAGGTATCCTCCTTATGTATGTGTCATTGCGAGGAGCAAAGCGACGTGGCAATCCCCAACATCAAAGGAGATTGCACCACAGGCATTCCCTTCGGTTCCACGCCAGCGTGCACGCTGGCTCGCAATGACATGACAAAAAACGGAAATTTAAGCGAAGAACAGGCCGTTCAGGGTCATGGGATCGATGTACTGGCCGTCCTTGTAGACGCGCATATTGCCGGAAGCGACTTCGTCGATCAGCATGACATTGCCCTCGGGATCGTAGCCGAACTCGAACTTAATGTCGTACAGCTCCAGACCCTTTGCAGCCAGATCGTCAGCCACGATCTTGGTGATGGCCTGAGTCTGGGCCTTCAGGGACTCGTACTGCTCGGCGGTCATGACGCCCAGATCCACCAGACCGTCCTTGGTGACCAGAGGATCGCCCAGAGCGTCGTTCTTGAAGGTGGTCTCTACGTAGTAGGGCAGATCCTGACCCTCGGTGCAGTACTGGTTGTAGCGGCGGAAGAAGGAGCCAACGGCCTTGCGGCGGCAGATGACCTCCAGACCCTTGCCAAAGACCTTGGCGGGCAGGACTTCCATGGTGGTGTTGGCCAGATCAGCGGAAACGTAGTGGGTGCGGATGCCGGCGGCATTGATCTTTTCGAAGTAGTAGATGGACATGCGCAGGTTCACATCGCCCACGCCCTCGATGGTCAGGCCCACGGAGTTCTCGCCGGGATCAAACACGCCGTCCTTGCCGGTGCAGTCATCCTTGAACAGCAGCAGGCAGTTGCCGTTGGGCAGTTCGTAAACATTCTTGGTCTTACCGGTGTACAGCAGCTTCAGGTTTTCCATAGTTAAATTACCTCTTTCTGAAAATGTAGGTGTATGAATCAAAAAATGAATGTAGGGGACGGCGTCCTCGACGTCCCGTGGGGCAACACAGTTCCTTTGCGCCCGGCGCTGCAGCGAAATCGCGGCTGCTTCTGCCGGGGCGTCGAGGACGCCGCCCCCTACAAGGGATTACTTACTTATTCAGCTCGGCCTGCAATGCAGCGTCCTTTTCCAGAACCTTGGCGGCATCGGCCTTGCGCTTGGCATCCAGCTTGGCGGCCAGCTCGGCATCCTCCACAGCCAGAATCTGAGCGGACAACAAAGCGGCATTGACACCTCCGTTGATGGCTACGGTGGCAACAGGGATACCGGAGGGCATCATGACCGTAGAAAGGAGTGCGTCCATGCCGTCGAGACAGGTAGACTTGCAGGGGATGCCGATGACAGGCAGGGTGGTGTTGGCTGCAATGGCACCGGCAAGGTGCGCAGCCATACCGGCTGCGGCGATCATCACGCCAAAGCCGTTTTTGCGGGCGTTTACAGCAAAATCCCGTGCTTCCTCGGGGGTGCGGTGTGCGGAAAAGACGTGGCACTCAAAGGGAATGCCCAGAGAGGACAGGGTGTCCATGGTCTTGCGCAGGATCGGCAGATCGCTGTCGCTGCCCATGACGATACCAACTTTTTTCATGCGTTACCTCCTGATAAAATCAAATAAAAAATGAGCGCACTTGTCCCAAACAAAGGAAAAGTGTGCCCAGACGGTCGGCTATTGCTGCCCTTACTCCGTGTGGTGCTCCACTGATCCGTCAGTCATAAGGGACGAAAAAAATTACAAGAAGATTATACCATGGCAATGGGAAAGAATCAAGAAAGCAGATAACCAATTCTTGCCGAATTTTAAAACGTTTCCATGTGAAAGTTGACAAAAGGACAGAAAAAAGTGCTGTTTTCTGCAAAGGAACAGGCGGTTCTGATAACCGCCCCAACATAATCAGCATACCACAGATGTTTCGCAAAGTCAACAGGAAAATGAACAAAATGACGGAAATCTACACATTGCAAAAATAAAAAATGGTAATTTTATACAACATCCCAACTTGCGTTTTTGAAAAAATCTGGTATGATAAAGGCACAAAGAGGTGATACCAATGATCTCTTAACAAACGGCTTCTATCCATAACTGGAAGCCGAACAGACATGCTTTCCATAATTTCTTCCGTTCATATATGAATTTGAACAAAACAAAAATCAATACCGGAAGTGATTCAATTTTTGTCAGAGGAAGGTATGGCTGAACCTGAGAAAGCGAGGTTAACCAATGATGTTAGATATCAAGAGTTCAATGAAGTGATCCTTGACTGATTCGGAAAAAACGAAACAGTCAAGGGTCACTTCATTTTCAGTTGACAGTTGACAATGGACAATGAACAGTTATAATGAATAAAAATTGTCCACTGTCAATTGTCAATTGAGGGTTCCTTATGTCGATTAACATACAAAAACAAACCGGCCTCACCGGCAACCAGCTGAAGATCCTTGCCATGATCGCCATGACCTGCGACCATGTGGGGCTGCAATTGTTCCCGCAGGCGGTATGGCTGCGCTGGATTGGCCGTCTGGCGCTGCCCATTTACGCATTTCTGATCGCCGAGGGCTGCCGCCATACCCGCAGCCGGAAGCGCTACCTTTCGCGCCTTGCCGCCATGGCGGCGCTGTGTCAGGTGGTCTATTTTGTGGCAATGGGCTCGCTGTATCAATGTATCTTCGTAACGTTTTCCCTCTCGGTGTGGCTCATCGATTTGGCAGAAAAGGCAGAAAAGGGGAAGACGCTGCCCCTGTATGCGGCAATGGCTGCGGTGTTCTTCCTGACTACGGTGCTGCCGGATCTGTGGAAGGGGACGGATTTTGCCATTGACTACGGCCTGAGCGGTGTCCTGCTGCCGCTGTTTCTTTATTTTGGCGGAACAAAAGGAATGCTGGCAGGCCTTACCGTTCTGGCGCTGGCCCATGGGGGAAACCAATGGCTGGCCTTTGCCGCCGTACCGCTGCTACTTCTCTATAACGGTCAGCGGGGAAAAGCCAACATCGGATGGCTGTTCTACTGGTACTACCCGCTGCATCTGGTGGCCATTTATGGGATCAGCCTGATGTTTTAAAAATATTGTAGGGCGGGCATGTATTCCAATGTCATTCTGTTAACAGGATTGTAGGGTGCGGATATATCCGCACCGGGCAGTTTCAATCATTGGGCGTTTGGTTTATACGCTCAGTTTTCGGAGGTTCCCGGTTGAGATATATCTCAACCCTACATCGGACTTTTTAACGTAATGACGTTGGCATATATGCCCGCCCTGCGTTTTTATTTCCTTAGTCGAAAGCAAACCCGAAATATTCGGGGACCACAGCATCCTCCGTCAGAGGATGGATCATGGCAAAGGGCGTTTCCGTACCGGAGGTGCGGAAATGTCCTTTTTTGCATTCCAGCGTGCTTACGATGCCCGGCGCTGCAGACCTGTCTCCCAGCAGTTCCATGCCATGAAGGGTTTCCTCCTCGGTATAAGCTGCCAGCAGGAAGTCTTCTCCGGTGTAAAACTGAGCCTGCTGGGAGAGAAAGGCCAGATTTTCCCCCTCCTGTACCACACCGCCTGCCGGGAGAAATTCCCGCCGCAGGGCAGCGTATTCTTCGGGACCGATAGCCCGAAGGGAAAGGGGCGCATCTGAGGCACCGCAGGAAAGCTCCGATACCCAGGTGGCATCCCGGTAGCCCAGCTTGCGGTACATTTCCCGCAGGGCTTCCTCTGCCGGGACCAGCAGCACGGCGGCGTAGCCCTGTGCTTTCAGAAAGGTGTGGAGATCTGCCAACAAAGCGCGGCACAGTCCCCGGCCCCGGTGGTCCGGATGGGTCAGGACGGCATAGACATAGGCCTGTCTCTGATTGCCGCACTGGCAGTCAAACCAGCAGAGGGAGGCGGTGACCTGTCCCTTTTCCACCGTGCAGCGGCAGCGGCTGGGAGAGAATCCGTGCTCCAGAAACAGCTCCCAAAATCCGTCATATTCTCCGAAAACCGTCTTCCACAGCTGCAGAAGCGCCGGGATTTGGGATGGGGCGGGATGGTCAAAGGTCATACAGGTCCTCCGACAAGGTTGCCTGATATTTTTCGATCAGATGGTGGGGATTGTAGCTGAGCTTGGCCTTGCGCAGGCCCTCCAGCCCCATGTCGTCCTCCCGGTCCAGATAGGCAGCTTCGGGATATTTCAGCCGCAGATACCGGGCAAATTCCTGATTGACAGCAGTGTAGGCACCGTCTACATCCTCTCTGGCCTTTTCAAAGTGGATATCGAAGGTATCCGGAGACAGCCGGCTGCCCATGGTGACGGCAAGGACCTCGCCTCCGTCCATCAGCAAAATGCCCTCCATCCCCAGAGCCGTATAATTCCGGCAGGCCCGGGCCAGTGCCAGATTTTCCAGCAGGTAATCTCCCTCCGGGTCCTCCTTCATCCGCTTGTGATACCAGTCGTTGACCATATGCTGGGCCAGCGGCATGTTGCACACCGTCAGAGGCACCACCTCGTAGAGCGGGTGCTCTGCGCGGAACCGGTTGACATGGTTCCGCTTTTTCTGGAACTTCCGTCCCTTCAGGTCCGCAAGATCGTCTATGGCGTAGACATAGTCAAAGCCGTCCCGGCTGGAGCGGATCAGGAACCGGTCCGGGAACCACTCTGCCAGCTCCGCCCGGTCTGTCTCTGTCAGGCCGGTGAGGCGGCAGGGGATGCCCCGCTCCTTGGCATCCAGCAGGATCTCCTCCAGAACTGCCCGGCGGTCCCCATTTCCGATGGGGTAGGGATACACGCTGCGTCCGTAAAAGTGGGCAAAAAAGGCTACACAGCCATGCAGAAATGCCGCCTCCTGCCGTCCCCACAGGACCAGATTGGCGAAGGAATATTCACAGCCCCGAGGCGGGCAGGAGAATAAAACAGCTTCATATTTTTCTTTCTGAGAAAGGTTCAACCGTTGAAAATCGATCATAAAAATCACATCCTTTGTGGAAACATCATACCATAGTCTGCCCCAAAAAACAACCACAGAACCGGTAGCGATCCTGTGGTATAAGGGGGTGTTGATCGCAGGAGCGTAGGGGGCGGCGTCCCCGACGCCCCGACCGGAAATCCGACCTCGATGGGCGGATTTTCGGGTCCATGATCGGAAAAGAAACGATTTTGCCCCGTCGAGGTGCAAAATCGTTTCGGGGCGTCGAGGACGCCGCCCCCTACAGTTCACCGTCCAAACAGCAGCACATCCAGCTTCCGGTTTTTCATGGCCCAGTACAGGGCGGTGCCCAGGGTCAGCAGCACGGCGGCTTCCCCGATGGCCACATATGACGCATTCATCCAGAAGCCGCCGCCGATGTAGACCGCTAGCTCCCAGCCCACGAAGATCCCGTTGAACAGGGCGGGCATCAGCAGCCCCGGCAGAGGAATGCCCTTTATAGTGACATTTCGGGTCAGCCACATGAGCTTTGCGGCAAGGTAGCTTGCCAGTGTGCCCACCAGAAAATCCAGCGGCAGGGCTGCGGCAAAGGTCAGATTGAAAATCAGACAGCCGATACTGAGGCCCATGGCGGCGGCAGGAGTGAAAAAGGCCAGCACACATAAGGCCTCCGAAATACGCATCTGGATGGCCCAGCTGGCGGAACCGGGAAGCAGGATATTCTGAAAATGGGTCAGCACGGCGTACAGTGCGGCAATGATGGCCGCATGGGCAAGATGGCGGGTGTGTTTTTTCATAAAAATGCTCCGAAAAAAGAAAAATGGGCGCAGTTCCCGCCCATACAAAACAAAAAATGAGCGCACTGCGCCCATCTGATTCCCTAGTTTTGTTTACCGACAGGATGGTCACGAACTGTCCTATGTGATTGTGGGGATAGTATACACCATTTGAAGGAGATTGTCAAATGGTGTGGGCATATATTGTAGGGCGGGGATGTCAAAAAAATATGTCATTGCGAGCCAGTGCGCACACTGGCGTGGCAATCCCCTTCAAGTTTGCGGAATCTTGACGGAGATTGCCACACCAGCCTGCGGGCTGGTTCGCAATGACAGGTGCTTCCTTTATGCCAGATAAATGGCCTTGCATGCCAGCATGGTCATATAGCAGTCCAGCTTGGAGGCCAGCTCCCAAGGGGCGTGCATGTTCAGCACGGGGACACCGGCATCCACGGTGACGATGTTGCGGTTTGCCATATAGGCTGCTACCGTGCCGCCGCCGCCCACATCCACCTTACCGATGGTGTTGATCTGCCACAGGACACCGGCCCGGTCCATGACACTGCGGACATGGCCCATGGCCTCTGCGGAAGCGTCGGAGGCACGGCTCTTGCCGTTGCCGCCGGTGTACTTCATGATGGCAACACCGTAATTCAGCTTGGAATTGTTGCGGACGTCATGAACATCGGCAAAGGTGGGGTCATAGGCGTTGGCAACGTCAGCAGACAGACAGAAGGAATTTGCAAAGCAGTCTGCCAGCTTCACACCCTGCGCATCGCACAGGCCGCCGATGAAATGTTCAAAGAACTGGCTCTGCATACCGGAGATGCCGATGGAGCCGATCTCTTCTTTGTCTGCCAGAATGCAGACAGCGGTCTTGGAGGGGGTGTCGATGGAGAAAAGGGCATCCAGCTCCGCATAGGCGCAGACCCGGTCGTCGTGACCGTAGGCGGCAATGAGACTCCGGTCCAGACCCACCTCCCGGCAGCGGCCTGCGGGGACCATGGTCAGCTCAGCGGAGAGGAAATCCTCCTCAATGAGGCCGTAGTGCTCGTTGAGCCACTTGAGGATGTTCAGCTTCACAAGGTCAGCACCCTCGCCCTCAAGAGGCTCGGTGCCTAAGATCACATTCAGCTGCTCAGCTACGATGCCGGTGGCAAGGGGCTTCTTCATCTGCTCGGAGGACAGGTGGATCAGCAGGTCGGAGATCATCAGCACAGGCTCGTCTTCCTTTTCACCGATGGTGATGGTGACGGTGGTGCCGTCCTTCCGGGTGACGACACCATGAATGGCCAGAGGGGTGATGGGCCACTGGTACTTCTTGACACCGCCATAGTAATGGGTCTTGAAATAGGCGATCTCCGCATCCTCATACAGGGGATTGGGCTTCAGGTCCAGCCGGGGAGAGTCCACATGGGCGGCGCAGATATTGGCGCCTTTGGAAAGAGCTTCCTTGCCGATGATAGCCAGCGCCACAGCCTTGTTTCGGTTGTTGTAGTAGATCTTGTCGCCGGGTTTGGCATCCATACCGGGGGTAAAGGGCTTGAAGCCCAGCTTTTCCGCTTCGGCAACAGCCCAAGCGGTGGCCTCCCGCTCGGTTTTGCTTGCATCCATGAAGGCCATGTAGCGCTTGGCGTAGGCATTCATTTCGCCGCGCTGGTCATCGGTGAGCTTGGTATATCCATTTTTTGGGGACAGCATCAGTGCTTCCCGCAGTTCTTCTGTGGTCATAGGTCGTTTCTCTCCTTTTGCTCGGGATAAAAAATAAGCGGGAGAAACCTCCCGCTGTCGGTCATTTTTCTATTATACCCAGTTCCTCTAAAAATGCAATACATTTATAATAAAATTGCATCTCGGTGCCATTGTTTTCCAGTATACAATCGCACCGCTGCCGGAACCAGTCTGCATCATGCTGGGCAGCAATGCGTTTTTTTGCATATTCCTCGGAAATATTATCCCGTTTTTGCAATCTTTGAACCCTGTCTGCAAAGGGTGCAGTAACGGCTACGGTAATATTGCAAAATTGAGAAAGATTTCCTTCAAAAAGGGCAATGGCATCAATGGCGGCGAGGGCTGGTTTTTCCGCAGAAAGCCGGCGCGCCACCTCCTGCCCCACTGCGCCATGGGTGATTTCATTCAGGTCCAGCAGGGCCTTTTCATCGGCGAAGACGATGGCACCCAGCTTTTTCCGCTGCAAAACCCCATTTTCCACGGTGCCGGGGAAACGGTTTTCGATATCAGACAGCAATTTTGCATCTGTTTTTAATAGCTCATGGTAAATGGCATCGCAGTCTAAGACCAGACCGCCCTGTGCTTCGATGACCTTCAGCAGGGTGGTCTTGCCGCAGCCGGTACCGCCGGTGATTCCTAGGATCATAGCTCCGCCTCCGCGTCCACAATGTGGAAGGCAGCGGCCTTCTTCAGCCGGTTCTGCACCGCATAGGCCACACCGCCGCCCACCGGGCACCGGGCGTAGACCTGATGGATTTTCGGATCATCCAGCTCCCGCAATGCGGCGAACAGGCCGGCAGACAGGGTATTCACATCGGCCTCTTGACCATAGGACAAGGGATCGCAGCCGGCGTACAGGGGAAGCTCCTCCTCAAAGCACAGCACCCGGTCGCCGGGCTCAAAATGGGCGTGGATGTACCGGGCAGCAGCCTCCCGGCTGCCGGAAACGATGACCACCGGCTCCGAGGGCGCATAGTGGCGGTATTTCATGCCGGGGGCTTTCACCACTTCGTCCTTGTCGATCTGGGCGGTGACGGCCTTGTCCACCACAAGGTCTCCCAGCACGGCGATCAATTCCTCGGGACCGATGCCGCCGGGGCGCAGCAGCCGGGGGCGCTTCTCCGTCAGGTCCACGATGGTGGATTCTACACCCACCCGGCAGGGCCCCCCGTCTACCACAGCGGCGATCTTGCCGTCATGGTCGTGAAGGACATGCTCTGCGGTGGTGGTGGAGGGCTTGCCGGAAATGTTGGCAGAGGGTGCCGCAATGGGGACACCGGACAGACGGATGATCTCCCGGGTCACGGCATTATCTGGGCACCGGACAGCCACGGTGCTGAGGCCGCCGGTGGTCCGCTTGGGCACGATGTCCCGGGCCGGAAGTACGATAGTCAGGGGACCGGGCCAGAATTTTTCTGCAAGGTCATAGGCCTTCTGGGGGATATGGTGGCAGAACAGCTCCATCTGCTCCGGGCCGGAGATGTGCAGGATGAGGGGGTTGTCCTGCGGACGGCCCTTGGCCTCAAAAATTCTGGCAACCGCCTCTTCGTCCAAGCCGTTGGCACCCAGACCATAGACCGTTTCCGTGGGAATGGCAACCAGCTGCCCGTTCATGATAAGATTTGCCGCAGTCGGTGGGGTGATGGGATCGGATGCGGAAAGCAATAAGGTATGCATATTGATAACCTCCAGCCTGTGGATGGAAAATGAAAAGCGTTGTCATCCTGAGCGAGCAAAGCGAGTCGAAGGATCTTGGCACTTTTGATACCGTTCGGGGAAACGATAGTGCGTAGATCCTTCGACTCCACTTCGTTTCGCTCAGGATGACAGCGTTTTTGGCTTATGGGAAAGGCAGCTGCGAATGATCGCAGCTGCCCGTAGGTACAAGCGAAATTAGGCGGTGGGCTGGTTAGCTGCCTCGATGATCTTGACGAACTTCTCGGGAACCAGAGAGGCGCCGCCGATGAGGCCGCCGTCGATGTCGGGCTGAGCCAGCAGCTCGAAGGCGTTCTTGTCGTTCATGGAGCCGCCGTACAGGATGGAGATAGCGCGGGCATTCTTGGAGGAGTACAGCTTGCGGACAACGCTGCGGATCATCTCGCAGACTTCCTCGGCCTGCTCGGGGGTGGCGGTCAGGCCGGTGCCGATGGCCCAGATGGGCTCGTAAGCGATGATGACCTTGCGGATCTTGTCTTCGGGAACGCCAGCCAGACCCAGCTTGATCTGCATGGTGATGTGCTCGGCAGTGATGCCAGCCTCACGCTGTGCCAGAGTCTCGCCGCAGCACATGATGGGGATCAGGCCTGCTTCCAGAGCAGCCAGAACCTTGGCATTGACATCAGCGTCAGTCTCACCGTACATCTCACGGCGCTCGGAGTGGCCGATGATGACGTACTTGCAGCCTGCGTCGGTCAGCATGGCGGTGGACAGCTCGCCGGTGTAGGCACCGCTTGCGTTGGCGTTGCAGTTCTCAGCGCCGATGCCCACGCGGGTCTCACGCATGGCGCGGACAGCAGCGGGGATGCAGACAGCGGGAACGCACAGGGCGACATCGCACCAGCGGCCCTTGGGCATAATGGCCTTCAGCTGGGTCATAAACTCCTTGGTTTCGGAGGGAGTCTTGTTCATCTTCCAGTTACCGGCAATAACGGTCTTACGATACTTTCTGTTCATATTTCCTTTTCTCCTTTATTACAACATCCAAAGCCGGGGTGGGGCTTGATGTGAATTGACGAAGTAAGGCTTCTCCTTGAGGAGAAGCTGTCAAAAATCTGCGATTTTTGACTGATGAGGTGTGCGGGATAGGGCGATGTAAAGAAAAAGGGAGGCGAATCCGCAACGGTTTTACGCCGCTGTGCGGCTACACCTCATCCGACCCGGCTTGCGCCGGGCCACCTTCCCCTCAAGGGGAAGGCTTTGGCCTCAGCGTTATATAAAAATTACTTATCCTGCAGGCAGGCAATACCGGGGAGCTCCAGACCTTCCAGGAACTCCAGAGAAGCGCCGCCGCCGGTGGAGATGTGGGTGATCTCGTTTGCGAAGCCCAGCTGCTCGCAGGCTGCTGCGCTGTCGCCGCCGCCGACGATGGTGATGGCGTCGGAATCTGCCAGAGCCTGAGCCATGGCGATGGTGCCCTTAGCCAGAGTGGGGTTCTCGAAGACACCCATGGGACCGTTCCAGACAACGGTCTTGGCATTCTTCACAGCGTCAGCGAAGATCTTGCGGGTCTCCTCACCGATGTCCATGCCCTCCAGCTCGTCGGGGATCTGGGAAACGGGAACGGTCTTCACATCCACGGGGCCGTCGATGGGGGAGGGGAAGTTGCCCACGACGCAGTCAACGGGCAGCAGCAGGTTGACGCCCTTAGCCTCAGCCTTGGCCATCATTTCCTTGCAGTAGTCGATCTTGCTCTCGTCCAGCAGGGACTTACCCACGGTGTAGCCCTGAGCTGCAGCGAAGGTATAGGCCATGCCGCCGCCGATGATCAGGGTGTCCACTTTCTCCAGCAGGTTGTTGATAACGTTCAGCTTGTCAGCGACCTTAGCGCCGCCCAGAATGGCGACGAAGGGACGCTCGGGGTTGGCCAGAGCCTTGCCCATGATGGAGACTTCCTTCTGAACCAGATAGCCGCAGACAGCGGGCAGATGGTCAGCCACGCCGGCGGTGGAGGAGTGAGCGCGGTGTGCGGTGCCGAAGGCATCGTTGACGAAAACGTCAGCCAGATCGGCCAGAGCCTTGCTCAGCTCGGGATCGTTCTTGGTCTCACCCTTGATGTAGCGGGTGTTCTCCAGCAGCATGACCTGACCCTCCTGCAGGGCAGCAGCCTTGGCCTTGGCATCCTCGCCGGCAACGTCAGCAGCCATGATGACTTCCTGACCCAGCAGCTCGGACAGGCGGTCAGCAACGATCTTCAGGCTCAGCTCGGGCTTCCACTCACCCTTGGGCTTGCCCATGTGGGAGCACAGGATGACCTTGGCCTTGTTGGCGATCAGGTACTGGATGGTGGGCAGAGCGGCAACGATACGCTTGTCGGAAGTGATCTTGCCGGCCTTGGTGGGAACGTTGAAGTCGCAGCGGCACAGAACGCGCTTGCCGGCTACTTCGATATCCTCAATGGACTTCTTGTTGTAGTTCATGGTAAATCCTCCATACTATAATTAAATAAATGGGAATCAAGTTCGCATTTTTCCAAAATCCTGCAAGCCGGGGAAGGAAATCTGCCGCAGGGCTTCGTACACGGTAATGGCCACCGCATTGCTCAGGTTCAGGCTCCGGGCCTCGGCCTTCATGGGGATGCGGACGCACTGCTCATAATGCTCCGCAAGAAAGCTTTCCGGAAGTCCCTTGGTCTCCTTGCCGAAGAAGAGATAGCAGCCGTCGTGGAACTCCGCTTCCACATAGCACCGGGGTGCTTTCGTGGACAGACACCACATTTCCTGCACGTCATTCTTCCGGAAGAAATCCTCAAGACTATCATAGTCCAGAACCTCCACCATATGCCAGTAATCCAGTCCCGCCCGGCGGACCGCTTTCTCAGAGATGTCAAATCCCAGCGGACGGATCAGATGGAGCCGGCAGCCGGTGGCTGCACAGGTGCGGGCAATATTGCCGCAGTTCTGGGGGATTTCGGGTTCCACCAGCACGATGTTCAGCAAATTCCTCACCTCAGTACAAAGACGCTGCGGATAGGCTTCCGCTACCCGCTCAATGCCTATTGTATGCCAAATGAAACGTAAAATCAATCTCAAAATAAACGTTTTCGGAACTTTTTTATACTATTCACATAAAAAAGAGTGCAGGGAGCAGAAATTTGTGGAAATTGCGCCTAAATGGATTATTGACAAGCAGAAACTGGGGGAATGGCATGTATAATGAGGGAAATAAGAAGAAAACCGTAGGATTTTTGTGCATTCCTTTGCTGGGGCGGGGATATATCCCCGTCCCAGTGTGTCAATAAAGTCTGAATTACAAAATCGTAGGGGGCGATGCCCACATCGCCCCGCAGTCAAACATACGGTATTTGCAGCCGTTACGGCGAAATCATGACATTGTGTTAAGGGCCGATGTCTTAGCGACCGTTGCTGCAAAGCAGCTTACGGACGCTTAGTGCATAGCTGGGCATCGGCCCCTACGGCTAAGTTTTTCGACAATCTGCGGTGGAGCTCTGACCCCGCCCGACAGTAAAAAAACGCAGGCCCTGTTATGGGGCCTGCGGTGCATATTCGGTGATCAGCCTACAGCGGTGAGCAGCTCGCCGTCGTTATAGAAGAAGGTGCTGCCGGTGTCGGTGAGGGTCTGGCCGTTGGAGAGAGTGACGTTCAGCATCAGGATGACCTGCTCGTCATTTTCCAGTTCGGGAATTTCAAATTCCAGTTCGGGCAGTGCCTGCGTATGCAGTCCGTCTTCTCCGGCGGGCAGGTTCAGGAAATCCATGGAAGCGATCTCCCCGCCATTGTGGGTCAGGATCAGCTGGGCTTTGGAAACGGTGATGGCTTCGCCGTCGTTGGTGATCCGGGGCAGCTGGATCTGGAGGGTACCGGAGGTGATGGTCAGCTTGCCGTCCTGAAATTCCGAGGCCTCCACCATCACATTGCAGTAGCTTTCCAGAGAGGAAGCCAGATTGACATAGATCTCCTCTGCCGCAAGGGGGATGGTGGCAGTGTTGCCGCCGTCCTCGGCCATGCGGACCTTGTAGCTGAGGCCGTCAGCGGCATTCAGCTCCACGGAAGCGGTCCAGACACTACCGTCCCAAGTGCAGGGCTCGTTGGCGATCTCCTCTTCACCCAGCAGGACGACGAAGGAGGCGCTGCGGCCTTCAGCGTAGCCCCAAGAGGTGGCGGTCAGATGGATGGTGGCACCGTTGGGGCTGGACCAAGTGGAAGCGGACAGGGAATAATCCTGCAGACCCAGCGGGGGAACTTCGCCGTAGGGAATGGTTTCCTCACTGGCGGCAGGCTTCTCGGGTTCTGCCTTGCTGCCGCAGCCGGTCAGAAGCAGGGCAAAGACAGAAAGCAGGGCGATGCAGAGAATCAGATTCTTTTTCATATGAAGTCCTCCTTGGTATGAAGAATGGTCGGCGAATGCATTGGCGCGGGAGCGCCCCTGGCTTCCCCCGGGGGGAAGCTGGCAAAAATCTTTGATTTTTGACTGATGAGGAGTGCGGGCGGTAATGTTGAAGTTTGTATGCAGTATCAGACCTATTTATAGGTTGAAACTGCACGCCATCCCTCATCCGACCTCGCTTGCGCTCGGCCACCTTCCCCCCGGGGGAAGGCGTTTGCTGCCATTATACCGAATTTTCTGGCTGGTTGCAACTGGGTTTACAATAATTTAAAGAACGGCCTTCTGTCTGCGCCATTTTTTCCATTTGGCGACCATGGTCATGGTCACCACGGAGCAGGCGGTGAGCAGGAGAAAATACACCGCATTTTTCTGCCACAGGGGGGCGGGGGTCCCGGCGTTTTCCAGCGGGATGTAGACCCGGGCCAGCAGGAACCGGGAAACAAGGGCGTGGTTCATGTACACGGCGAGAGAAAGGTCGCCGCAAAACCGGAAGATCCTGTGGTTGAACAGCCGGTTGACCCAGCTGCGTTCCTCCCAGAAGCCCCACAGCAGAACTACGGTGGTGACGAGGAAGATATTGCGGTACTCGGCATAGATGAAAATGGAAACCAGAGCATACAAAACTGCCAGATTGAAGGCGAAGCGGTGCTTCGTCAGGCTTTTATAATAAGGCAGGGTGGTGAAATAATAGGCCAGCACGCCGATGCACATGGGACCGAAGGCCCGCAGCAGGGGGAGGAAGAACAGACCGTAATTTCCCCAGATGTCCACACCGGTGCTGAGCAAAGACTGGATCATCAGAATAGCGGCGGGGAACAGAAGGGTGCGGGACAGCTTCTCGTTATGGCACAGCAGACCGTAGACGAAATAGCCCGCGATCAGCAGTGCGGAGATCTGCCACAGGGGATAGTTCAGGGGATCGTACCAAGTGTGGGAGGTATGCAGCAGGGTCAGCTCCGGGATCAGCTCATAAAGCCGCAGGAAGATGTCCTGCAAAGCCTCCCAGCTGGGGTCCTTCACCAGATACACCAGCGCCCGGGCCAGATTGTAGCCGAAGAGCATCCCGAGGGACAGCAGGTAGTGGGGATACAGGGCTTTTACATGGTCCAGCGTGTAGTCCCACTGGGTATAGCCCTCCCGGCCATGGGACCGGGCATAATATTTCCGGGCCAGAAAAAAGCCGGAAAGAATGAAAAAAATCTGCACCGCCGCTGTAGGACCGGGAGAAATGGTGGTGCCGTAATGGAAAAAGGCGATGATATAGGCAAAGACCAGCTTATATAGGTCGATGGAGTAGATTCGTTTCATGGCAGCAACCTCAAAACCATAGGATAGGAATAGTTTAGGGGATTTGGGGGAGATTGTCAATAAAAATACGCTGCTGTAGGGCGGGGTCATGACCCCGCCGACGCACCATCTGTGTTGGGATGTTTATCTTTTCAGAAAATGTGACAATTCTGCATCTATCATCGCTGGACAATCGTTGTTACCTGATCGGCGGGGT
>JAFSCK010000031.1 GCA_017436785.1 Oscillospiraceae bacterium
TTGCACTGCATCTTTTTTATAATCCTAGCTTCGAGATTATCTTAAAAAGAGTATGACAATGTAAGCCCGATAGTATGATTAGGCATACCATTACCGGACTTGTTATCGACTGCATTGAAGCAAAATGCGAACATTGTCAGTTCTCCTTCCTGTGATTTTATGCGATTATACACCCACAATTATTCGTTGTCAACACCATTAAACAAATATGTTTTCCACATTTCCAGACCACATATTATCGCCGATCCACATGGTCAGTTGTGGGACTACTGATTCCACATACATTCTGGCATTCTCGTCCTTCAGATTGAGCCATTGGCAAAGAAGCTTGGCGGCATCCTTCAGTCTTTCTTCCGTTGCCTTCATTAGTGCAACAATGAGCTGCATATGTTCATCGATTTCAAATACCAGCGGATCTATGCCAGTTCCCAGAATCGCCTTGCCGATGCCGTTGAGCAGCAGATGTTCACACTGATTAAGGGCGGCAGCAGGGAGTCTATCCCAGAACTGTTCCAGTACGTCCTCTGGGACACCAGCCATAATCTGATTCTCGATCCATAGGATGTTCAGATAAAAGAGGCAGCGATCGATTCCTTGGATGCTCTCTGGTGGAGAAATCAGTATGGGGTAAAACAGATCATCCGGGCCCTTATGTGGCAGATGGAGGTGATCATACTGCTCCAGATAATGCCGAAGATAACGTAGTGCTTCCCAACGGCATTCCGTCTGCCACTGTGGGGCAGTGCCATTCACCAGTTCCAGCATTGATTTTGCCTTGCTAAGTTTGCTTTCCAACACCTCCTGCCCCAGCACGAGAGCTTCCCCAATATTTCTGTGGGCATACACGCCACCAACGAGACCTATTGTGTACTCTATGGACTCCATCAATTCCTGGGCAAGTTCAACCGGGACAGAAGAATTGTTGCCCATATGCCTGTGTTTGTGGTAGCTCTGTACCTGCTTTCCCATCTTCTGCTTTTTGTTAGTCTTTTAAATCTGCAATTTCACCCAAATCGGGAAGCCAAATCATAGACGCATCTACAAAGGCACTTTTGTCCTTTGCCTGGGCGGCGATGGTGGAGGGGATGGTGCCGTCAAGCTGTCCCCGGACGCTTTCAGCGCGGAGCAGGCAGAAATTTTTGATGGTTTCCACGCCCAAAAGCCAATCATCAAAAGAGCAGAAGGCCGTGGGATCCTTCTCCACATAGGGGGCAATCATATCAGCGGTATTCTCCACGAAGGTTTCAAAATAGCCGCTTTCAAAGTAGCTCTCTATGAGATAATCGAAATATTCGTGATATTTTGCGTAATATTCGCCGTGCTTCATCAGGTTATGATACAGCGGTCGCTTTTTCATTACCTCGCCGGAAGCGGGGGTATTGATGGGGTAATTGACATACAGTGTCGAATCGTTGATAGGGTCCGGCATACCCAGGGAATAGGTGGCAAAAGCCAGATTGTAGTCCCAGGGGAGGATCTGCAAAATGCCGTCCTCTTCGTAGAGGAAGTAGTTGTGGCCTGTCCTACCTAGATAACTGTCCATGTTCACAACAAATACCTGCACCGTAAAATACCGCAGGACTTCGTCGATGTTGATGGCAGTTTCCAGTTCTTCTCCGGTGGACAGAGTTTTCAATGCATCGATCAGCCGCACTTTGTCTGCATCAGTGGGATCGAACTTGGCATGACGGAAGATATTGTCATAGCTGTCGAAATCATCGTCTGTATAGCGCAGATGGACATCGGCATTTTCATCACTCAGTTTCCGGTAATCCGGCTTGTAGAGCTGTCCGTAGTCATTGCCAAAATTCCGCTTGGCAAAGGCTTCCTCCGGCTCTTCGATGGCAAGGAACAGTCCCCAATTCTCTCCATTGACCCGAACCCAGACCCAACTGCACAGAGGTGTGGGCACACCCATGTGGTTCATCATATCGTAGGTAATCCAGGTTTTCAGGTAAGAATTGTCCTGGAACGAAGAATCCAGGGAGAATTTATCCAGCCCATAATAACTGCCGTATTCGTAGTGGTCAAACTCGACCTTCAGACTGTACCGGTCAAGGCCGTATTTTTCTGTTAAGCGGCGGGAATTGTTGCCCTTGGCCCGGAGACCAACATTGGAAAACTTCTCGCCGTCGATGACTAATGTGCAGGTGGTATATTCCTCCTCCGGGGCGGTTTCCAAAAAGGCATCCCAGTCATCAATCAGAATGTCAATGGTATGTACCCTGGATTTGTCAAAAAGCCGTGTTTCATAGCCCGGTGTGCTGGATGCTCTAGTGAGTCCCAGGGATTCACCATTCATAAACAGCACCGTTCCCAAAACCGCCAGCACCATCACGGCAATGCAGATAAGGTCAATATGCTTGCTTTTCAGCATCAGCTCATGTAATCGCCGTTGTAGGACACCATCACCGTATGGCTGACACCGGGCAGGTCAGACAGGGTATTGATAAAATCGATGTCAGCATCCTTCAGACGGACTTCGTAGTTCAGTTCGATGCAGCCCTTGGCAACACTTTTGCTCTTCAGGCTCAGCTTCTTCACATTGGCAGCAACATATGCTCTGGATGCCTTTTCCGCCTCTGCATCGGCGCAGTGGACCACCAGAATATAGGGCTGGTCGAAGCGCTTATGCCTGGAGAATACCAGCAGGATCAGGCCAATCAGCAGGCTTCCGAAGATGGCCAGCGGGATCAGTCCCGCCGCCAGCACAATGCCTGCGGCGATAGCCCAGAACAGGAACACGATGTCGCAGGGTTCCTTGATGGCGGTGCGGAATCGGACAATGGACAGCGCGCCCACCATGCCGAGGGACAGCACGATGTTGCTGGTCACCGCCAAAATTACCAGTGCCGTCACCATGGTCAGTCCGATCAAAGTCACGCCGAAGGAAGCGGAGTACATGACCCCGGCGTAGCTTTTCTTGTAGACGAAGAAGATGAACAGTCCCACGGCAAAGGCCAGAACCATTGCCAGCACCATGTCAAAGACTGGGATGGCGTTCACATTTTCCAGAAAGCTGGATTTGAAGATATCCTGAAAGGTCATACAAAGACCTCCTTAATCGTATTTACGGCACACGGCATACTTGGAATAGGCCGATGCCTGGGTATTTGGAACCTGCACAGCCATCTTTACGATCTCCGGCAGAAATTCGTCATATTTTACTTCCAGCACCGTCAGTCCATCGGAAACCGGTACATGATGCAGCTGGGGATTCAGAAAATCCAGGGAAGCCAGGCCGGTGCGGACATTCCGGTCCAGGGTGATGCGCACATTGCCGGGAGCAAAGAGAAAGGCTTCCCTGTCATAGGTGACGATGGTTTTCGGGGCAAGGAGCTGTCCCTTCATTTTGCTGTACAGCTCCTGCATCAGCTCGTCACCGGAAAGGAGAAAGCCGATCTCCCCGGTGAGGAGCATTTCCACCTGCTCCTGTGTGATCCTTGTGCTGCGCTTACCGCATAGACCATTTATCTTGTATTTCTTTTCCAAACGGATGAAGGTCAGGTCATCGCCGTAATACCGCAGCCGGAACTTCTCCCGGCGGTTAACACCGTCCAGCTTTTGGCGCAGGGCGGTGTCCGTGGGGGTGTCGAAATAGAGGCTGCTGATTCGATAGCTTCCGTTGGGGCCTGCGTTGGCATCATGGGGGAAAAGCTTGCGAAGGCGGGAGGACAGAATTCTGTCCTCCCCCTGGGAGATGCTGTGTTTCAGCTCGTGGCGAAGTTTTGCTGGCCTATTCATCAGGACTCGCCTTCGTAGTCGCTGTAACCGGAGTCAGCTCCATAATCGCTGTAGCCGGAATCTGCTTCATAGTCGCTATAACCGGAATCGCCGTAATTTGCGGGAGGATTGGTAGCAGCAGGTGCTTCGTAGCCGGAGTCACCGTAAGCAGAATCGCCGTAGTTGGTGTTGCTGTCGTTGTAGTCGGACTGACCGTCATCATAGTCAGTATTGCCGGAGGTTGCGGGAGGATTGGTAGCGGCGGGCTGCTGATAGCCGGAGTCGCCATAGGAAGAATCACCGTAATTGGTGTTGCTGCCAGTGCCGTAGTCGGAATAGTCGGTCACGCCATCGTTGTTGGGGCCGTAATCGGTATCATCATAGTCCGTGTCGCCGTCGGCATTGACGCCATAGTCGGTGTTGTCCGCATAATCGGTGCCGTCGTAATCGGTAACGCCGTCGCTGCCCTCACCGTAGTCGGTGGAGTCATCGTCATGATGGTCGTAGTCAGTGACACCATCGTTATTGGGGCCGTAGTCGGTATCATCGTAGTCGGTGTAGCCGTCATTGCCCTCGCCGTAATCGGTGTCGATGTAGTCGGTGATGCCGAAGTCACTTTCACCTTCCACCACCAGAGGGGTGGACCAGTCGTGCTGGCTCACTGCATCCCGGATATCTGCAATCACATCATCCAGGAAAGCGTCGTTGGGCAGGCTGGAACCGGGCTCAATCTCCAGGGTGATCTGGCGGCGCTCGCCCTCGATCTCCTCCACAAAGTAACCGGCTTCACCAATGGCGGTGACCAGATCGGTGACTACTTCACGGGTGGGCTGACCGATCAGGCCGGTGCAGCTGTTGATAATTGCCAGTGCATCATTGTTGCGGGCGGTGACACCGGTGACATTGCCGTTTTCGTCGTACTCAACAGCGATCTCGGGGTTGACGCTCAGAATCAGGACGCCGCCCTTTGCCAGGGACTGGCTGCCCTCGTTGGATGCGGCGCTCTGGCCGCAGGCGGTGAGGCACAGGGTCAGTGCCAGCACGCAGCAGATAATGGAAATCAGTTTTTTCATGGTTTTATGTTCTCCTTATAATTTGTAGTTGTTTTTGATTTTTTAGAGCCTCTCGACCTCTTACAAAGTCAGGTTACGGAAGCGCTCACCCAAAAGTGGGGTCAATAGAAAATTTATTTTTCTTTTTTCAGCTCCCTGCAAGGTCTTATTCGCCTTACAGAAGCAGGTTACGCAATGGAATTTCGGAAATCGGGGCCGGAGGAAAAATTATTCTTCATCGTAATCCGAATCTTCATATTCTGAACCCGCTTCTTCATAATCGGAGAAATCATCGTCTGCATCGTCGTAATCAGACTGACTGCTACCGTCCGGTTCGTCATAGTCAGAAACAGCATCGTCCGCTTCATCCGCATAATTGGACTGATCTTCATCTTCCGTATCGCCGTAATCCGACTGCTCCCCGTATTCCGATTCTCCGCCATCCTCGGACCAGTCATCGTAATCGGTTTGACCGTCATCCTCGGACCAGTCACCATAATCAGTTTGACCGTCGTCCTCAGATTCCCCGTAGTCAGATTGGCTATCTTCTTCGGTTTCCTCGGGGATGTAATCGGTCTCGCCGTAGTCGGAGTCTGCGGCATCGGTAGGGTCATAGTCGCTTTCACCATCGTCATAATCCGAATTACCGTAGTTGTCGGGTCCAACCGGGATCACGATGGTACCGGTTGGTGCCGTGGGTGTCGGCTGTTCCGGCTGCTTCTGTTCGATATCGATGGTAACGGTGATCTTATCCGTCAGGTGATCATTCAGATGCTGATTTAAATGGGTTTCGTGGCTGACGATCCATTCTTCATCACCGTCCAGGCTGAGGGTGATCTTGCCGCCCTCGTGGAGATATCCCATATCGATAGCCCGGTCCACCAGTTCATCCATAACGGTGTCCAGTTCTTTCTTCCGGTGGTCATAGTCCTCCAGAAGCTCTGTGCCGTCGGCATTCATGCCCTCCACACCCACGACCACATCGCTGCGGCTGACATCGATCCGGACCTCCGGGTTGATGGTCATGTACACGGAAGCATAGGGCATTTGTCCGGTGAAGAATATGGATGTGATCACAAGGGCCAGGCAGGCTGCCATAGCCGCAAAGGAGGAAATCCACCGTTTGTGATTTGTTTTCGGCTGCTCAGTAACCTCCGGAAGTTTTAAGAGGATCACATCGGTGACGGTCTGGCCCACCTCATAGCGCATATTCGCCACTTTCAAGAATGTACCATCGTCCCCAAGGACAACGGCGTAGGCTGGCCTGCATTCCATGACAAGATATTTCATACCGGCGCACCTCCCTTCTTCAAAACATGATACAGGTGACCACGGATGATCTCATATCCGTTGGTCTGGATCAGGAGCATAGCGAGAATATACTTTCTGTGCCGTTCCAGAGTTTTCCGCTCCGCACCGCTGCCCTGCACAAGCTGTGCAAGGGGCAGTTTTTTTGTCCGCAGCAGTTCGTCCAGCAGCTTTTTGTTTTCCCCGGCGTAGCGGATGGCCTTGGCGCAGGCTTCCATTGTCCGCTCCTGCTTGGGGCAGTTGTCGGCAACATCGGAAAAGCTCACATCAAACTGCGCCATCACCCCGGACAATTCTTCAATTTCCTGCCGGGTGGCCTCCCGGTAGGCAGATTCTTCATAGTAATCACGGCTATCCGCAAGGGTGTCCACAAGCGCGCGGTCATCCTCGCCGCCGATTTCCTCATCCAGAGATATCTGACCCTGATGTCGGGCTTCCTTACGGGTGTAGTCGATCAAGCGGCTTTTAATCAGAAGGGCGGTATAACCCAGAAAGGTTCCCCGTCCCCGCTCATAGCCCATGATCGCTTCGTAGAAGGCCATCATGGCGATGGAATATTCGTCGTCCTGATCCGTGCAAAGCCTTCCCATGAATTTGGTGGCTTCGCTGCGAATGAAGGGTATGTAGCTGCGTATCAGATCGTCAGCCTTGTCGGCGCTTTCCTTTGCCCCATAGACCGCTTTCACGATCCGGTGTTCTGTTTCCATGGTTTCACATCCTGTCCACATAAGAAATACGGGTGGCTCCGCTATAAAGTGGGGTCGCCCGTATCAAAAGCTATATCAGATTTTTGCAAGATAATCATAGCACAGGCCACTGTCAACCGTAACCAAGGACAGGTAAAACATAAGTAAAATGTATGTAAAATGGCCCGTACCCAAAGTACGAGCCATTTTATGAGAATTATTCAGTTAGCTCTCTACTTAACCTCGTGCCTATTTTTACTCCCTCCACGAAGCCAGACCTTTCATGGTCACGGCACAGCTTGCAAACAGGGTAGATGATCTTGTCCATCTCTCGCAGTGGCATTCCATTCATCTGCTGGTAGAGCTCGTTGAAGTCCGTTTTTATCTGCTCGTTATCATAGGGATAATTTTCATTGAGGCATTCATAAAGTATCCCCAAGATTGACTCCCCATCGGCGCAACTGGGATCATGGGATAGGGCATATTCTCTCAGTGCCTGGATGTACTTCTCAATCACGCGAAGATCACCTCCGCATTGATAATTTCTTCCACTGCATTGCGGATGTTGTTCATAGCGCCCACCCAGGCCATGGGATCTTTCGATTTTAGCTGCTCGTTGATACCTTCCTTCTCCGCCAGTTGTTTCATAAGCAGATCGTACATCTCTGTGGCTCTGACATCGATCTCCGCCAGATGACCACTCAGTTTGCCGCCGAGAAGCAAAACCGTGTACAGAACCGGACGATGTTCTTTAATATACCGCAGGTGCTTTCTTCCCCACCTTCTGATGGGTCGGGTATCTTCTTCGTCCAGTGCCAAGCAGGGGATGTAATAATCTCCTTGCAATTCATACCAAAGACCGTTTTGCTCGTTATAAATGTACTTTTCCATTATGTAATCCTCCAAGATTTTTATATCGCACATATGTCACAAGTTCCCGATTGCCACACTTTGTTATATCGTTTTATCAGATTTTCCTTCCCTTGTTTTTGCCCTTATGAGGTGGCGTAGACAAGGTAAAACAGTGTGAAATCATATAATAGGATAAGGTGAGCAAACTGCGAAAAACCATTGTGCTGCAACGGTTTTGGAGGATTTTGTTAATGCCCTATGGAGGGTAATAACAGCATTAGATTTTTACAAATTCAAATTGGAATTTTACCATCAAAGGGTTATCCAATATCGTCTTAACAAATGTTTCCCCTCCGCATCATTATATGCTTCTATGGTGTCTTTCCAGATACCACCCAATTTTTCACATATATTAATGGAGGCTTTATTTTCGTTGTTGATTGTCAGCAACACGTTTTGCATGCCGTGTTGCTTTGCAAGTTCCAAGCCAAGGCGAAGAATCTCTTTTCCATATCCTTTCCCTTGTTCCGATACTCTAACTGCATAACCAATGCTTCCAATGTCCAACATTACCTTTTCGGGGAATTCGGTTCTGAGTTGAAATTCTCCTATGAATTTGCCGTTGTCAATTGCCCAATAGTGATAACTGACGGGTTGGCCTTCCACCAATCCCTGTTCCTTCCTGTCATACCATGACTTGGTACGAAAAAACCATTCATCATCAATATTCTTTGGGTTTGTGGGTCTGAAATAGGTGACATGGTTATCATACAATTCCTGACAATACGCTTTGTATCCCATCACATATTCTGGACACCTTTTTATCAGTTGCACCATACAGCTACCTCGTCAAATTCATGTTTGTCTAATAGTATTATATCGGAAGTACAGGTGGAAATCAATCTCCCTGGACACGCGAAACAATACCACTACGCCTTCACAATCAGATCATCCACCTGCTGTTTCAGGCTTGCGATGCCATGGTCTGCTGCCTGTTCCATGGAATTCAGTTTATCCAAAGTGCTGCTAATCTGGCTCTTAGTGCTGGACACAGAGTTCATAGACTGATTGATCTTATCGCCAACGGCCCAGTCTGCAAACAGGCCATCAAAGAAATAGTCTGCAAACCGCAGGAAACCATCCACATTGACCTGCATATTGGCCGTGATTTGGATGTCTGCCAGCTCGGTTTTGAACCGTCTGAGCTTACTCTGCAGATCGGATACCAGATCCTGGGCCTCATCCAGGTGGCTGTGTTTGGCCATATGGGTGATGATACCACCACCGCCGAACATATCCCAGGTGTTCCATCCGTCAGCGCTCTCAAGCTCAGATAGGATGCGATCTGCAGTACTCCGTGCAGAATAACCTGCAGAGATTGCTTCCTTGATTTCCTTCTTCTGTGCCTCAAGCGCAGCAATCTTCTGCTCGATCTCAATAATCTGATCTGCTGCAGCGGTGCCGGACGCCTTCAGCACAGCACGCTTCTTTTCCAATTCTTCTTTGTACTGTTCCTCTGCGACCCGAATCTCATTTAGCTGGCTCTGAATCTCAGCAATGTCGGATTCAATCCCAGCAAGTTCGCGTTCAGCTGCATCCAGTTTGACTTTGGCAGCATAGGCTTCCCGGCGTTCCTGATCGAGCTTCTCATCCAGTTTACCGACCACCTGGAAAAAGTAGTTGGCAAGGCTTCTGCCTTCCAGTTTCTCTACGTCTTCCTGCTCTTTACGAAATGCCACCCGGAGGGAAATGACCTCCCGGTCATATTCCCTTCGCTGGTTTTGCAACTCACGAAGTTTTGCTTCCAGAGCAGGCTTCATGGCTACCTTCTGCTGGAGATCAAATAAGATATCTGTCATTTTACTCTACCTCTTATCACAGAATTACGTTTGTTCTTCAGAATCCGTTTCATTG
>JAFSCK010000155.1 GCA_017436785.1 Oscillospiraceae bacterium
TCTCTTATCATGGTTTCTACAACCATCTGCTTAAACTCTCCCGTATATCGCTTGTTCGGTATTCCTTTAGGCATAATAAAAGCACCCCATTTCTTAGTACAAGTATATCATACTTGTCTAACAAATGGGGTGCAGTTCACAAATTGCTGGCGGTTTTATTCTAAAAATCCGGGATGAAGCCCAGATCGGCCGAATCTGCTTCTTGAGTAAAGCCTTCCAGCTCATTCAGGTACATCCAGCTTAAGACCGCGTCGTATTCCTCCTCCGTCACCCGGCGGTTTAAGGGGGCGGGAAGGTTTCCTATGGGGGTGTACTGCCGCATGAGGCTCACCAGCACCTCGCCGGGGGCGAAATTTTCTCCGATCCAGTCTAGGACCCGCAGGGAATTGTCCACAAAGCCCGGCAGGATCAGATGGCGGATCAGGGTGCCCCGGAGGACCCGCTCCCCTTCCCAGACCACGGGACCGGTCTGGCGCACCATTTCTTTGATGGCGGCAGTGGCCACGGGGAAATAGTCCGCCGCCCCGGACAGGGCTTTGGCCAGCCGGGCATCGGCGTATTTCAGGTCCGGCAGATAAATGTCTACCTTGCCTTCCAGCTGCTGCAGAGTTTCCACCCGCTCATAGCCGCCGCAGTTATAGACCACGGGAACAGGCAGCTTTGGAGACAGGGCCGGTAAAATGGTGGGCAGGAAATGGGTGGGGGTCACAAGGTCGATGTTTTCCGCCTCTTGGGCGATCAGGTCTTCAAAGAGGCGGCGCAGCTGGGCGCTGTCCATGGCCTGTCCCACGGGACCGCCGCTGATGGCGGCATTCTGGCAGAATTTGCAGCCCATGGTGCAGCCGCCGAAAAATACCGCGCCACTGCCAACCTTTCCCGCAAGGGCCGGTTCCTCCCACTTGTGGAGCATGCTTTTGGCCACCAGCGCGGTATCCGGGCAGCCGCAGAAGCCCCGCTGTCCAGCGGTCCGGTCTGCGCCGCACCGCCGGGGGCAAAGATCGCAGTTAACATAATCCATAAAAACACATCCTTTGGCCCTATCATAGCAGTTTTTTCCCCTTTTCACAACCCCCGCCTTTACGCTGAACAAAATTTGTGATATGATAATTTCGTATACACACATCGTAGGGGAGGGGCTTGCCCCTCCCGCCCAAATTGCATGGCAATTTGGATTTCCCAAAGGGAAATAACCATTGATCACCTGCGGTGATGTAATTTTGCAATGCAAAATTACCGGGAGGGTCAAGACCCTCCCCTACGTATTTCTTCGAAAAGGAAGATGCTTATGGACATCCGTTTTGCTGACAACCGGGACATCCCCGGAATGATCGATCTGTTACAGCAGGTGGGAGAGGTACACCATCGCATCCGGCCGGATATTTTCCGCTCCGGAGCACAAAAATATGACGAAGCTGCGCTGGAAGCCCTTTTGCAGGATCCTCTGCGGCCCATTCTCGCCGCGGTAGAGGGAGAGAAGCTGCTGGGCTACTGCTTCTGCATCGTGGAAGTGACCGAGGGCAACCCGGTGCTCGCAGACGATAAGACCCTGTACATCGATGATCTGTGTGTGGACGAAGCCTGCCGGGGGAAGCATGTGGGCAAGGTGCTTTATGAGCACGCCTGCGCCTATGCCCGCCAAATCGGCTGCCGCACCGTTACCCTGAACGTCTGGTGCGGCAACGACAGCGCCATGGCCTTCTACGAAAAACAGGGCCTGAAGCCCCGGAAAATTTACATGGAAGCGATTTTATAAAGCCTTTCTGTAGGGCAGCCCGCCCTACAGGAAGCTTTCATCCGATACGGAGGACCCCCATGCTGATCAAAAACGAAATTTACGAGACCGTCATTACGGACTATACCAACGAGGGACAGGGTGTGGCCCACATTGAGGGCTGTGCCGTCTTCATCCCCAATGCCATTGCGGGAGAAAAAGTCCGGGTGCGGATCGAGAAGGCTCAGAAGACTTGGGCCGCCGGAAAAATTGTAGAGATTCTGGAAAAATCTCCCCACCGCGTCAACCGGGAATGCCCCGTTGCCAAGCTTTGCGGCGGCTGCGATTTCTGGCACATGGACTACGAAGAGGAGTCCCGGCTGAAGGCGGACCGGGTGAAGTCCTGCCTGAACCGGATTGGCGGCGAAACGCTGGAAAATGTGCCCATTCTCGCCGCCCCCACCTGCTACGGCTACCGGAACAAGGCCCAGTATCCCGTGTCCGCCAAAAAGGGCCGGGCCTACGCCGGCTTCTTCCGGGCCGGCACCCATGATGTGGTGGAAAACAAACGCTGCCTGATTTTGCCCACGGAAACCGATGCTGTCAAGGATGCGGTGATGGATTATGTCAACCAGCACCGCGTTTCCGTCTACGACGAGGCGGCCCATAAGGGGCTGCTGCGGCATATTTACGTCCGCCGGGGTGTGTTATCCGGGCAGGTGCTGGTGTGCTTGGTCTGCAACGGCGACCGGCTGCCCAAGGTGGAGGAGCTGCTGAAGCGGCTGCAAAAGATCCCCGGCTTTACAACCTTGGTGCTGTCCGTCAACACCAAAAAGGGCAACACGGTGCTGGGGGACAAATTCCTCACCCTCCATGGCCCGGGATTCATCGAGGATACCCTCTGCGGCCTGACCTTCCGGCTGTCTCCCCGGTCCTTCTATCAGGTGAACCACCATCAGGCCCAGCGCCTTTACGAGGCCGCCATTGCGCAGGCGGAGATCACCAAGAACGATCTGGTGCTGGACCTGTATTGCGGCGTGGGCACCATCACGCTGGCCATGGCCTCCGCTGCCGGAAAGGTCATAGGCGTGGAGGTTATCCCCCAAGCTGTGGAGGATGCCAAGGACAATGCAAAGCGCAACGGAATCGAAAATGCAGAATTTTTCTGCGGTGATGCAGGCGCCGCAGCGCTGGAGCTGGAGCAAAAGGGCATCCGCCCTGATGTGGTGGTGGTGGACCCGCCCCGAAAGGGCCTCAATGCCGACACCATCGAAGCCCTCCACCGCATGTCCCCTCGCCGCATCGTCTACGTCAGCTGCGACCCGGCGACACTGGCCCGGGACGTGGCCCTGCTGAAGGAAAGAGGCTACATCCTGAAAAATGCCATGGCAGCAGACCTGTTCCCAAGATGCAGCCATGTGGAGAGTGTTGTTACCCTGTCCAGAAAAACGCCGGATGACGTGATCGAGATCGACTTGGAGCTGGACGAACTGGATATCACCGCTGCCGAATCCAAAGCGACCTATCCGGAGATCAAGGAGTACGTTCTGAAACATCACGGATTGAAGGTTTCCAGTCTGTACATCGCTCAGGTCAAACGCAAATGCGGTCTGGATGTGGGTGAAAACCATAATCTGCCTTCTCCTGGCGGAAGACCCCAGCCCCAGGTACCTCCGGAAAAGGAAGAAGCCATCCGGGACGCACTGAAATATTTTTCGATGCTCTGACCAAATGCCGATCCCTGCAAACAGGCTGAATCACCGCCTGGTCAAGGAAGAATTTGATATATCCGACAACATGGAAGCGCCGCCCGGTTTGGGCGGCGTTTTTTTGTACGTCTTTCATACATCCTTCCTGTCAGGATCAGATCCAATGAACTTCCGAAACTGTCTGGGGGACATCCCCACTTCCTTTTTGAATGCCCGGAAAAAGGCGGAATAATCCCCGAAGCCCACCTTTCCCGGGATCTTGTCGATGGGCTCCTGATCGTAGATCAGATTTTTCGCTTCCGCCACCCGGCGCTGCAGGATGTATTGATAGAAGCTGATGCCCATTTTCTGACGGAACAGCCCGGACAAGGTGGTGGTGCTGATCCAGAACCGGTCTGCCGTCCCTTCCAGGGTAAGCTTTTCCGGCAGGGAGCTTTCCACATAGGCCAGAATCCGGTCCAGCAGTTCCTCCTTTTCCAGGGCCTGGGTGGGTATGGAGGTGTCCGTCAAAGCCCGGGTGATCTGGGTCAGCAGCAGGATCACATAAGCCGCCATGGCCGGCTCTGCCCCGGCAGCCTGCAGGGAGTCCTCTTCCATAATGTTCTGGAAATAGAGATCCAGATGCTCCCAGAAGGTTCCCGCCGTCCGGATCACCGTCCCTCCGGGGATGTCGTAATTGCGGAAAAAGGGAAAATTCTCCTGGAGCTTGGACAGGTAAACCGGGCTGATCCAGAGGACGATGCTCCGGTAAGGCTCGATGCTTTGCCCCGGCATCAGGGAAGCGTGGCTGACGCCCGGCGGCACGATCACGATATCTCCGTGCTGCAGGTCATAGCGCTGGGAGCCGATGAGATACTGGGCGCCATAGCTGCTCTGGCAATACACGATCTCCAGAAACCGGTGGGAATGGATGGCAGAGGAGGTGTTCTTCTCGCCCGCATCCCGGAATACCTCCACAAAGGGGGTCTTCATCTCCAGAAAGTGATACATTTCCGCAATCGTCAGCCCCAGCCCCTCCAGCTCGGAGGAAACATAGCGCTGGACCTCCGGGGAGTAATTTGTGTGAAGCAGGGTCGCCAGATGCCGGACCTTGTGCATATTCATAAAAGACACCACCCGAATTTGTGCAAGTTGATATTGTGATAAATATTATATCACAATCCGTCGGAATTGCAAACAAAAAACGGCAAAATAACAATTAACTTTGCGATACCATCGGTTTATAATTTGTTCATATCCTCCGTTTCTGCGGAAAAAATATCAAAAAGGAGAAATTTTCAATGGCAACAATCGCAAAAAAGCCCTCTGAAAAGCTGACTGCCAAGCACATCTTCGGCTATGGCTGCGGCGACGCAGGCGGCGTCTGTGGCCTGTACATGGTTTCCGGTTATATGACCCGTTTCCTGCAGGTCAACCTGGAAGTCAACGCCGGTATCCTGGCAACCATGCTGCTGATCTGGAACATCTGGGACGCGGTGAACGACCCCCTGATGGGCACCATCATGGATATGTTCTTCGCCAAGGCCAAGCCCGGCGCAGACAAGTTCCGTCCTTGGATCCTGGCTTCTATTCCCATCCTGGTCATCGGTCTGATTTCCTTCTTCGTGGTTCCTCCCATGATGGGCGGCGGCGTTATGATGATCGCTTCCGCATTCATCCTGAAGATCGTCTTCGAGGCTGGCTACACCATGATGAACATCGGCATGGGCTCCCTCATCGGCAACATGGCTATGAACGACAATGAGCGCGCAACATTGTCCTCCGCCCGCGGCTTCGGCTCCACTCTGGGCGGCTTCGTCGGCGGCGCTCTGATCCCTCTGTGCCTGGGCAAGTTCGGCATGGACAATGCCGGCTTCGCCAAGACCGCCATCGTTATGGCCATCCCCATGGGCATTCTGGTGTTCCTGCACTACGCTCTGACTGAGGAGCGCAACAAGGTCGATCCTTCCAAGGTGGTGGAGAAGACTCAGGAAGAAAAGGATGCCGAGAAGTTCAAGATCACCGACATCTGGAACATCATCACCAAGAACCGCGCCTTCCTGGCTCTGGTCCTGCACTCCATCTGCATCTGCGGTGTTCAGGCTCTGGCTCAGGGCGCTACCACCTATATGTATGTTGACGTTCTGCACAACATCTCCATCCAGTCCCTGGGCTCCACCATGTCCACCGCTCTGATGGTGGTCATCCTGCTGGCGGCTCCCATCCTGACCAAGAAATGGGATCTGGTCCTGATCATCCGTATGTGCCTGCTGGCTGGTCTGATCGCTTACGCTGGCCTGCTGGCGTACGCACTGATGGCCGCTGAGATGAACGCAGTTCTGTTCGTCGTCTGGAACTCCTGCGCCGGCGCTCTGGTGCAGATGTCCGTTCAGATGCAGTGGGGCCTGGTTGCCGAGTCCATTGACTACAACGAGTACCTCACCGGCAAGCGTAACGAGGGCACCATCTACGGTTTCTTCTCCCTGTCCCGCCGTATTGGCTCCACCATCGCCAACTCCGCTTCCGTTCTGATCATTGCCGCCATCGGCTATGACGCTGCTGTTGCCAACGCCGGCGGCGAGCAGTCCGACTTCACCATCATGGGCATCAAGCTGATGGTCCTGGGCTTCCCCCTGATCGCTGCTCTGGGCTCCTGGAGCTGCTTCACCTTCATCTGGAACATCAACAAGGATGTTCGCGCCAAGATGGCTGAGTGGAAGGCTGCCAAGCTGGGCAAGTAAGATTTTCTCCTCTTTCCACCTATGGGCGGCGGCTTGCCGCCGCCCACCTTCCAAAACACACCAAAGGCATCTGTTAGCCGTTCGGGTCTTTCTCCTTACCACTTATCACCAAACAATTTTGCCATTGTTTGTCCGGGCGGCTAACAGATGCTTTTGATGACGGCTCCGAAGGGGCTTGCTAACTGTCCGGGATGCTTTGATCTCCTTACAAACCAAAGCACTATCAGCCATAGTTCCGGGCAGTTAACAAACCTCTTCGGAAGTGCGCCTTTTTCCCGCTGCCCGGAGGTGTCTTTTGTTCACACCTCCTCCCACCGGCCTCCGGGCAGCAGATTTGTCTGTCATGGCTCCCATCGGAGTCTTACGTGAATTATATACGGAAAGGAAACAAAACTATGGCACAGATCATAAAGCTGAATCCCGAAGAATTGAAGGTGCTGCGTACCGTAGATGAACGGATGGTCTCCTATAATGTGGAGATGACCGAAGTCACCGGCGGCACCTTCTGGAGCGCCTATACCGAGGCACAGGTGGACGGCACGGAGGAATTCCTGCCCCCGGACCCCCGGGACATGGGCAACCTGCACCAGTGGTATGATCCCATCGATACCACCAATCCCCGGCTGCTGAAGCTGGCAAAGGACCTGGGCCCCGCCTGGATCCGGGTATCCGGCACCTGGGCCAACAAGACCTACTACGACTTTGAGGATAAGTATCCCGCCGGCACCGCTCCCGAGGGCTATCAGAATGTGCTGAAAAAGCACCAGTGGGACAATCTTCTGAACTTTGTCAAGGCTGTAGGCGGCAAGCTGCAGATCTCTTTCGCCAACTGCGAGGGCAACCACCATGCCGAGGAACCCTGGGATGTGGCACAGTGCAAGCTGATCATGGATTACAGCCGCGACTTCGGTGTGCCTGTGGAGGCTGTGGAATTTACCAACGAGCCCAACATTCTGGCCTATACCGGTCTGCCTGAGGGCTATACCACCAAGCATTTCGGCCGTGACCACGACATCATGGCAAAGTTCATCCGGGAGAACTATCCCGATGTGCTGATCGTGGGCCCCTGCTGCGTGGGTGAAGTTCCCATCGGCCCCGGCGATGAGGTTTCCGGCGGCGATATGTATGAGATGATCTCCACCGACGATATGCTGGAGCATACCACCGAGAAGCTGGATGTGTTCTGCTATCACTACTACAACGGCGTTTCCGAGCGCGGCGCCGCCATGGGCAACAACCACTGGGATTTCAGCCAGATCCTCAGCGAGAAGTATCTGGGCAAGGTTTCCGAGCACACCAGATATTACTGCCCCCTGCGGGACAAGCATGTTCCCGGCGGTCAGATCTGGGTCACTGAGGCCGGTGATGCCGGCTGCGGCGGCAATACCTGGGCTTCCACCTACGCCGATGTCCCCCGTACTCTGAACGAGCTGGGCAGCTTCTCCTATGCCACCGACGGCATCATCTTCCACAACACCCTGGCATCCTCCGACTATGGCTATCTGAAGCACGGCACCTTCCTGCCCCGGCCCAACTACTTTGCCGTGAAGCTGTGGAACACCCTGATGGGCACCACCGTTTATGACTGCGGTGAAGAAATCCGGGAAGGCGCTCATGTTTACTGCCACTCCCGCAAGGATGGCAAGGAAGGCTGCGTCTATCTGGTGATCAACAACTCCGACGAGACCACCACCGTAGAGCTGCCCAAGGAAGCCATCGTCTATGCCCTCACCGGCAACGGCAAGTTCCGCTCCCGCACCATGCTCCTCAACGGCAGGGAGCTGGCCCTGGGCGAAAACGACGAGCTGCCCGCACTGACCGGCGTTGCCGCAGAAGGCAAGGTAGAAGTAGCCCCTGCCGGCTGCACCTTCATCGTTCTGTGATCGAAAATTCCATTTCCACATAAAAGCGCCCCTTCCATCCCGTGAACTGCACCCCATTTGTTAGACAAGTATGATATACTTGTACTAAGAAATGGGGTGCTTTTATTATGCCTAAAGGAATACCGAACAAGCGATATACGGGAGAGTTTAAGCAGATGGTTGTAGAAACCATGATAAGAGA
>JAFSCK010000156.1 GCA_017436785.1 Oscillospiraceae bacterium
AAAACGTATGTCATTGCGAGGAGGCCGTAGGCCGACGTGGCAATCTCCCGCAAATTTGTACTTGCCACCAATTTCTGTTTCTGCGCGGACATTTGATGGGGATTGCCACACCAGCGTGCGCGCTGGTTCGCAATGACATGTATTTTTTCAACAGTGCATTAAACGATCATTTATTACCCCAAAAAATACAGGGTGCATCTGCGTCTTCCGAACTGGATGCACTGGGAATAGGTGGGCATATACAGGTCCATCCGGTCGCCTTTGATATCGCCGCCGCAGTCCTCGGCAGTAGCGATGCCGTAGACATAAGAGCCGTCGCTGGCCATGATGAACATCCGGGTACCATAGGGGATGTATCGGGGATCCACCGCCACGGTGCCCCAGTGGACCGTGGTGCCGGTGGCTGTGGTCATGTCGCAGCCGCTGTCCGTATGGGTGTAGGCCGTGGCCCGGACCGTGTCACTGTGGGTATAGGTCAGCATTTCCCCGGTGGGCAGCAGGATGTATCCATCCCCAATGACCGGCATACTCTCCGGGTCTGCTTCCTCTCTTTCCGTCCCGGTACCCACGCCGATGACCTCCGTCACCGGATTTCGGGTCACAGTCTCACTGAGCAGGACTCGGCTTTCCTCGATCCCATTGCGGTAGGTCACCTCCGCGCTGCAAAGCAGCTCTCCATCCACGCCTTCCGCAAGGACCGCCTCCGTTCCCTCCGGGACCTCCGGCGCACTGTAGCGGACCACTTCATAGGGAACTGCCGTGGTGAAGGTCTCCTGCACCCGCTGGATGCGGTCAATGCGCAGCTCCATGCCGTCGTAAGTAAGTTCTTCCATACCATGGGAGACCACGTCCTCTCCGGTGGGCACCAGCTTCAGGCGGTCCAGCAGCTCCCCTACTGTCTCCCCCATACTGGTGGCACCCGTGGTCTGCCCATGGTAGTGGATGGTGATATTCTGGGCACGGCTCACCGTAATGGCAGCTCCGCCCTCCACCGCCTCTGTGGTGTAGGTGTCGTTTTCCGCCAGCTCCACCCCGGCCTGTCCCAGAACCTCCGCCGGGTCGGTGGCAAAGGTGGTGTAGGTCACTACCCGGTCCCCGTCGGTAATGACATAGGTGGTAGCCAGCGCCGGCCGGGCCAGCAGCGCCGTCACAGAAAGTCCCAGAATGGCACTGAGCAGGGCCACATAGAGCCGGATCACGAAATTTCTTCTGCGCATGGCTTTGGACTGGTACTTTCTCATAAGGCTGCCTCCCGGACAAAAGGTTGCAAAGCACCCCGGCGATCTCATCTGTATCAAAAAGTTACACATTTTCTCCGCAGCTGTCTTTGTTGGGGTTATTATATCATTTTATCTTAAAAAGTCAAGTTTTTCTTTATTTTTCAGATATTTCATCAACTTTTGGCATAAAATAGTTATGGAAATTATGTCAACCCTCCACAAGATATCGGTCGTTTTTCGTTAGAATACCACGATATCCGGTGTCGAATAGTTACAAATATTTACATAACCAGTCGACCCTTGTAACCTCCTGCTGTTTCCCCCTTCCCCAGCATTATGGCCAACTTCGCCCACCATTTCGCCCCAAACTTTTGGCTTTCGACAAGCCGTTGTTTTCCGGCAGGGCATTGACTTTCCAAAGATTTTGTGATATTTTTTAGTCAGTTAAAAGCAATGACGAAGACACGCCTTTCCGGAAAGACTCCCAGAGAGGAAACCATTTGGTGCAAGGTTTCCGTGCCCCTGCCGAAAAGGATACCACTTCCGAGCCGCGGGGAAGAAATGTCCCGCCGGGTGCGCCCGTTACCGCGTCAATGAGTGGCTCTGCCATGCAGGGCAACCAGGGTGGAACCGTGGAATACTGACTTTTGTATCCCACCCCTGATCCATTCAGGGGTGGGATTTTTATATTCTCCGCCCCAAAAACGTACACGCCAACTATGCAGTGGGCCTGTGCGTGAATCACACCAAGGAGGAACCACAAATGGAAAACGAAAATCTCTACACCTTTGAAAACCCCGAATACCGCAAGACCTTCTGGCACACCAGCTCCCATGTGATGGCCCAGGCCGTCAAGCGTCTGTGGCCCGAGGTCCAGCTGGCTATTGGCCCCGCCATCGACGAGGGCTGGTACTACGACTTCGACGCCCCCTTCTCCTTCACCCCCGAGCACCTGACCAAGATTGAAGCCGAGATGAAGAAAATCGTCAAGGAGCGCATCAAGCTGGTCCGCACCGAGCTGCCCCGTGAAGAAGCCATTGCTTGGGCTGAGGCCAACAATGAGCCCTATAAGAAGGAGCTCATCGAGGACCTGCCCGCCGATGCCGTCATCTCCTTCTATACCCAGGGCGAATTTACCGACCTGTGCGCCGGTCCCCATCTGGACCACACCGGCCGTCTGCGCCACAACGGCTTCAAGCTGACCAAATCCTGCGGCGCTTACTGGCGTGGTGATAGTAACCGCAAGATGCTGCAGCGCATCTACGGCATCGGCTTCCCCAGCAAGGACGAGCTGGATGCCTACCTGAAGGCGCAGGAAGAAGCCCTGAAGCGGGACCACAATAAGCTGGGCCGGGAACTGGAATTTTTCACCACCGTGGAAGAGATCGGTCAGGGCCTGCCCATCCTGCTGCCCAAGGGTGCCCGGGTCATCCAGACCCTGCAGCGCTGGGTGGAGGACGAGGAGCAGAAGCGCGGCTACCTGCTGACCAAGACCCCCCTGATGGCAAAGCGGGATCTGTACCGGATCTCTGGCCACTGGGACCACTATCTGGACGGCATGTTTATCATGGGCGATCCCCACGATGAGGAGAAGGAGTGCTTCGCCCTGCGTCCCATGACCTGCCCCTT
>JAFSCK010000157.1 GCA_017436785.1 Oscillospiraceae bacterium
AGAAGGTCCTGTACTTTGCTGCCTATATCGTCACCGATCCCGGCGATGCACCTCTGGCCAGAAATCAGGTTCTGACTGAGAAGGAATACCGGGACATGCGGGAAAAGTATGAGGACGATTTCAAGGCCGGCATGGGCGCTGAAGCAGTGAAGGAACTGCTGGAGCAGATTGATCTGGACCAGCTGTCCGAGCAGCTGCGTGCGGAACTGAAAAACGCCTCCTCCCAGAAGAAGCTGCGTCTGGTCAAGCGTCTGGAAGTGGTGGAAGCCTTCCGGGAATCCGGCAATAAGCCCAGCTGGATGGTCATGGATGTGCTGCCCGTCATCCCGCCTGATATCCGCCCCATGATCCAGCTGGACGGCGGCCGTTTCGCCACCTCCGACCTGAACGACCTGTACCGCCGCGTCATCAACCGCAACAACCGTCTGAAGCGTCTGGTCCAGCTCCATGCTCCTGACATCATCATCCGCAACGAAAAGCGTATGCTGCAGGAGGCTGTGGATGCCCTGATCGACAATGGCCGCCGCGGCCGCGCCGTTACCGGTGCCAATAACCGCGCACTGAAGTCCCTCAGTGACATGCTGAAGGGCAAGCAGGGCCGTTTCCGTCAGAATCTGCTGGGTAAGCGTGTTGACTACTCCGGCCGTTCTGTTATCGTTGTCGGCCCCGAGCTGAAGCTGTATCAGTGCGGTGTGCCCAAGGAAATGGCCATCGAGCTGTTCCGTCCCTTCGTTATGAAGAAGCTGGTCTCCGATGGTCTGGCTAACAACATCAAGTCCGCAAAGAAGATGATCGATAAGGGCAAGACCGAGGTCTGGGATGCTCTGGACGAGATCATTAAGGACCGTCCCGTCATGCTGAACCGTGCACCTACCCTGCACCGTCTGGGCATTCAGGCCTTCGAGCCTGTGCTGGTGGAAGGCCGCGCACTGAAGCTGCATCCTCTTTGCTGTACTGCATTTAACGCCGACTTTGACGGCGACCAGATGGCTATCCACGTGCCCCTGTCTCCCGAAGCACAGGCTGAGGCCCGTATGCTGATGCTGTCTGCCAACAACCTGCTGCGTCCTCAGGACGGCAAGCCCGTTACCGTGCCTACGCAGGATATGATCTTGGGTGCCTACTACCTGACCTATACCCGTCTGGGTAAGGCTGAGAAGGGTGCCGAGACTGTCTTCGTCACCGATGCCGGTGATACCGGCCTGCCCGCAGGCCAGATCGTGGATGCCGACGAGTTCCTCGCTGCCAACAAGAAGGCCAAGGCTGAAAAGAAGGCAGAGGCTAAGTTCCGTCCCGTCCACAGCTACTCCTCTCCCGAGGAAGCCATCGCTGCCTATGCAGACGGTGCCATTGGCCTGCATGCGCCCATTCTGGTCCGTTACGGCAAGAAGATCGAAGGCAAGATGGAATACCGCCTGATCAACGCCACCGTTGGCCGTCTGATCTACAACGAGCCCATTCCTCAGGATCTGGGCTTCGTGGACCGCACCCAGCCCGGTCACGAGTTCGATCTGGAGATCGACTTCCTGGTCGGCAAGAAGCAGCTGGGTAAGATCATCGACAAGTGCATCCGCCGCCATGGCTTCACCGTCTCCACTGAGATGCTGGATAAGATCAAGGCGCTGGGCTATAAGTACTCCACCAAGGGTGCTATCTCCGTGTCCATTGCGGACATGGTGGTTCCTGCCGTTAAGAAGGACATGATCAAGGCCGCAGAGGCCAAGATCGTGGAGATCGAAAACTTCTACCGCAACGGCTTCATCACCAACGAGGAACGTTACCGTCTGGTGGTCCAGCAGTGGGAAAAGACCACCAAGGATGTTACCGATGCCCTGCAGGGCAGCATGGATGAGTTCAACCCCATCTACATGATGGCTGACTCCGGCGCCCGTGGCTCCATGGCTCAGATCCGTCAGCTGGGCGGTATGCGTGGCCTGATGGCAGATACCTCCGGCCGTACCGTCGAGATCCCTGTTAAGGCAAACTTCCGTGAAGGTCTGTCTGTTCTGGAATACTTCATCTCCTCTAAGGGTGCCCGTAAGGGTATGACCGATACCGCTCTGCGTACCGCTGACTCCGGCTACCTGACCCGCCGAATGGTCGACGTTTCTCAGGATGTCATCATCCGTGAGACCAACTGCCATACTACCAACGGTATTTGGGTCGGTGCGGTCTACGATAAGAACGGTGACATCATCGATACCTTCGGCAACCGTATCCGTGGCCGTTATCCTGTCAGCGATGTGCTGCATCCCGTTACCGGTGAGCTGCTGCACTCCAAGGATGTCATGATGATGCCTGAGGATGCTGCCAAGTTTGAAGCTGCTGGCATCGAGAAGATCTATATCCGCACCATTCTGGCCTGCCGTGCCCGTGTGGGTGTCTGTGCCAAGTGCTATGGCATGAACCTGGCTACTTCCAAGGAAGTGGATCTGGGCGAAGCTGTCGGTGTTATCGCAGCACAGTCCATCGGTGAGCCCGGTACCCAGCTGACCATGCGTACCTTCCACTCCGGCGGCGTTGCCGGTGACGATATCACCCAGGGTCTTCCCAGAGTTGAAGAACTGTTCGAGGCCCGCCGTCCCAAGAAGATGGCACAGATCTCCGAGATCACTGGTATCGTCAACATCGACGATACCCACCGTACCGCTCTGCGTAACATCACTGTTACCGCTGACGACGGCGAGGTCAAGGTCTATCAGGTGCCTTACTCCGTGGGCCTGAAGGTCGTTCATGGCAAGCAGGTCCTCAAGGGCGAGCCCATCACCGACGGTGCTCTGTATCCTCAGGACGTTCTGCGTATCTCCGGTGTGGAAGCAGTTCAGGATTATCTGGTCCAGTCTGTTCAGGCCGTGTACCGTCAGCAAGGCGTTGAGATCAACGATAAGCATATCGAGGTCATCATCCGTCAGATGATGCGTAAGGTCCGTGTCGAGGAGCCCGGCGATACCGCTCTGCTTACCGGCAGCACTGTGGATATCTTCGAGTTCGAGGATGCCAACGCTGCTGTGCAGAAGCGCATCGATGCCGGTGAGACCGAGCTGCGTCTGGCAGAATCCAGTGCCATCCTGCTGGGTATCACCAAGGCCGCTCTGGCAACTGACTCCTTCCTGTCCGCCGCATCCTTCCAGGAGACCACTAAGGTCCTGACTGATGCTGCTATCAAGGGCAAGGTGGACCATCTGGTTGGTCTGAAGGAGAATGTCCTGATCGGTAAGCTGATCCCCGCCGGCTCCGGTCTGGCCGCCTACCGCGACTACCAGCCCGGTGCCACTCCTGAGGCAAGACTGCCCGAGGAAATGATGGAAAATGCGCTGAACTAACCCAATATAGAAAGCCCGTCACCATTTGGTGTCGGGCTTTTTGCGGGAGAGAGGGTTGACATTTTGCTTCTAAATGACTATAATATACATACAAAAAGGTGCTGCCGGAAACGGTCAGCCCTTAGAAGTTACTTGATGTGATCGCCGTACTTTCTGAGGGTGCCGGCGATCACTTCTTTTTTGCCTGTTGAAACAGGCTGATGATTCCAACAATTAAGATACCGATTTGGATCAAATCTGTGTATGTAACCATTGGCTATCGCCCTCCTTTCGTAAAACCAGAGGGCATAAGAAGCTGCCCTCCGTCAGAAGGGCCGACCGCTTGCTTTCCAGCAGCACCGGATGCCATGCATCCGGTGCCATTTTATCGAATGTTGAAGGAGAAAGCTACCTCTTTTGGGGTAAAGGGAGAAAAGAAACCGGAAATGCGCTTAATCAAACAGCGTTGTCCAATGCTCTGCATTGTAAGCATCGAAGCACATGTTGATTTGAGCAGCGGTGTTCTTTTCTTCGGCCAGAACGGGGAGGGAATCCGGCAGGAAGTAACGGGCGTCGGTGGTTTCGGGATTCGCTTCGAAGCTGCCGCCAAGGGCGCGGCACAGGACAAAGATCTTGCAGATTCCGTAGGCGTAGGCGGGGGAGTTGTGCTTCTTTCTGTCCTGAACCGCAATAATGAGGTCAGCGGACACATCCAGCCCGGCTTCCTCCTTGACTTCCTTGACGGTGTTTTCTTTTACGGACAGATTCACATCACACCAACCGCCGGGAAGGGACCATTTGCCGTTACGCTCCTGTACCAGAAGAATGCGGTTATCCTGAAAAATCGCTGCCCGGGTGTCGATTTTCGGTGTCTGATAGCCGGATTCATTACAGAACAGCTCCATTACCCGGTTTTTTGGCAGATCAGTTTGGCATGCTACCATTTCTGCGGAGATCTCCCGGATACGCTGATACCGTTCCCGGTCGAAAACATCCTTACCATAGAAAAGTCCGGCCTGTGCCAGTGCCTGCAATTCAACGGCCCATTCCAGCCATTTTTCGGTATGCTCCATAGAATTGTCCTCCGGAGAAAGATTTTTGTGATTGTATCATGGAAGCAAGGAAAAGGGAAGAATAAAGCGAAAATGATACACAGAAAATAGCATTATCACAAAAATAAATCCCAACTTTTTGTTGACTTTTTCGGAAAAGTGCGTATAATATGTTTTTGTATGGATAAGAAAAAAGATTGTAGAATACCGAAGTACGGCAGTTTGCCGGACCTTGCCACGCAGAAGGTGGTGGTCGGCACCAAACAGCTGAAAAAAGCTGTCAGGGACAGCCGTGTGCGGTCCGTTTTCCTTGCAGAAAACGCCGATCCCGCTGTGACAGAGCCTCTTGAGGAACTGTGCGCAGCCAATCACATACAAATCACTTGGGTGCCAACCATGGCCGAGCTCGGCCGGGCCTGCGGCATCGAAGTGGGGGCAGCGGCGGCAGCCGTCCTCAATTCCTGATTCTATCGGAAAAATCCGTAGAATATAGACCCGCCCCAAAAAGGCGAGAATGAAAGAAAGGAGAAAATCAATGCCTACTTTTAATCAGCTCGTTAGAAATGGCCGTCAGCAGGTCACCTACAAGTCCACCGCTCCTGCTCTGCAGAGAGGTCTGAACACTCTGGAGAACAAGGCAACTACTCTGCCCTCCCCCCAGAAGCGTGGTGTTTGCACTGCTGTTCGTACCACCACCCCCAAGAAGCCCAACTCCGCACTGCGTAAGATCGCCCGTGTGCGTCTGACCAATGGTATGGAAGTTTCCGCTTACATTCC
>JAFSCK010000001.1 GCA_017436785.1 Oscillospiraceae bacterium
AGACAACACCAAGCTGATCGAAGCAAAAGAACTGGCGGTGGCTTACAACCAAACCATTCTGCCCGGCGCGCAAGATGAGGACAGCTTCTCGAAAGAAGCCCTGCTCAGCGCCTCTGAAAACTACGGTTCGCTTTTGAATCTGGCCGGCGACGGAATCATGGGATATGTAGAGATTCCGACCATCGGTGTCACGCTTCCCATATACCATGGCACTAACAACTCCACACTGGAACGGGGCGTGGGGCATCTGCTGGGCAGCTCTTTACCTGTAGGAGGTGAAAGCACCCACAGTGTCCTCACTGCCCATTCCGGTATGGCATCTCAAAAGATGTTTTCTGATTTAGATCGGCTGAAAAAGGGAGACATCTTTTTCCTTGATGTACTCGGCGAGAAACTGGCTTATCAAGTCGACCAGATCAAGACAGTGCTCCCTTATGACACCACATTTCTCCAGACTGAAATAGGAAATGACCTCTGCACGCTGGTGACCTGCACGCCCTTTGGCGTCAACACCCATCGCTTGCTGGTTAGAGGCACCCGCATCGAGTATGAAGAGGCGGAAGTGATCGTCGAGGAGAAGCTGGGAACCGAAGAGCCGGTGAAATCCACCTGGGAGCAGCAGTATCTGCAGGGCATTCTGATTGGAATCGGCGCGGTGGTCATACTGGGGCTGGGACTGTTGGTCTTCTGGTTTGTAAGGAGGAGACGCCGTGGGTAAGCTACGTACCTTTATCATAATCGTAATGAGTCTGGTATTCCTGGTGGGCCTTGGCATCTCCCTGTATCCTACGATCTCCGGATATCTTATTGATCGCCAGATTGAAATCAAAGCAGAGGACTTCCTGGATCGGGATCCTACACGGCCGACCAGACCCAATACAGAACCTACCGGCTCCTTCGTAACCGAGGTAACCTTGCCACCGGATACTACGCAGGCACCTGAGATCTACACAGAGCTGTGGTACGACATGCAGGCATACAATGCCACCATCTATCGCGAGGGACAGCAAAACCTGAGCTGTGAGTATGCCTATGAGAAACCCAGCTTCAAGCTTGCGGATTATGGCCTCGAGGATGAGATCTTTGGTGTGATCTCCATACCCAAACTGGAACTGGAGATGCCTATATATTTAGGCGCCACTTATCAGCACTTGGCAGATGGAGCTGCACACCTGAGCCAAACCAGTATCCCACTGGGCGGTGAGAACACCAACAGTGTCATTGCCGGGCACAGAGGCTGGGGCGGCGCCAGTTACTTCCGCTATATCACCAAGCTGGAAGTTGGCGATGAGGTGACCATCACCAACCTTTGGGAAACCACCACTTATGAGGTCGTTGAGATCAAGATCATTATGCCTAACGAGGTAGAGAAGATCCTGATCCAGCCCGGTAGAGAGCTGGTTACCCTGATGACCTGCCACCCCTATGCATCCGGCGGCCGGCAGAGATACCTTGTATTCTGCGAGCCGGTTGAAGAAAACCAATAACATCCTAAGGAGGATATTATGAAAGCGAAAATTTGGAAAAGCGTCGCCCTTGTGTTGGCGCTGATGTGTATTCTTTGTTTCCCTATTGGCGTTTCTGCCGCATCCCAGGGCACCAACGGCGATGAAATGCAGGTAGCCACCCCTGAAAAGCTGGAGATCCACCTGGGCCAGGAATGGGCCGGCGTTACCTTTGAACTGACCACCGATTATGGCAAGTATCCCGATCCCATACCTGTAGGTGAAGACGGTGTACTGCGCCTGGAGATCGGCGGCAGCTCTTCCTATGTGCTGTCCTGCCTCAGCTCCGAAACCGAAGCTCCTGCCCCCAGTGAAACTGCACCTTCCGAAAACACCCCTTCCGAGAGCATCCCCACCGACGACTCCACTGTTGACAAGGATGAACTCGAGGACATTGAGGAAGTAACACCTACTGAACCCACTGAAGAAGATGGCAAGGTCGCAGGAATTCCTATTTCCCATATCATCATGTTCGGTGGCGGCTTGCTGGTTGCAGTTGGCGCACTGGTTGGTATTAACTTCTACCAGAAGCGTCGTGCGCAATCCAGCAGCAATGCGGATGATGAAAATGACGAATTTTGACCGCCAAATGAGTATGGGAGACCGCAAATTGTGCGAAAAGTAGAACTTTTCAAAACCATTCCGTTATGTGTTGACTATGCCAAAAACAGGTGCTACAATGCAGGTGTGGCAGGGGCTTGCACCCAGGCTTTCGATCCGACAGAAGTGCACCTGTCGTCTGACGCACCCGGGTGGGTAGCGGAATCGTTACGGACTTAGCGTGGATAAGCGGTCCTTAATGGTGCGAGCCAACAGAATACTTAACCGGAAGGTTGCTTTGCTTTAGGCCTCGATGGGGTTTCCCACCGAGCATCTACGGCATTGCGCCTTCCGGTATTTTTTGCATTTAGGAGGATTATTACCGTGAATCATAAAAAGAAAAGAAAGGGAGTTACCAACTACGCACCCCGTTGCCCCTACTGTGGCAGCACCACTGTGTACCGCAGTGCAACCGGCATCTACCAAGAAAACGATGATGACGTGATGCTTTATGTATGCAAGAACTATCCCGCTTGCGATGCCTATATCCGGACGCAGAAAGGAACAGCGATTCCCATCGGTCAGATGGCCAACGGAAAACTGCGGGCCTTGCGGACTGATGCCCACAGACTGTTTAACCAGCTGTATCTGAAGGGCTTCATGCCCAAGCAGACTGCCTACGGTTGGCTCAGTTCGGTATTGGGTGTCCCTCAAGATAAGGCCCACATTGCCCAGCTGAGTGAAATGCAGTGCGAGCTGGTGATCCGCGAAACCAAGAAGCAGCTCACATTCTATGAAACCCATATGAAATCTAAAAAGAGGAGGAACGATCATCATGACACTGACGTCCGAGCAAATGCGAATTGTTGAAGAAAATATGGGTCTGGTGGGCAAGGTCATCAAGGATAAGGTCCATGGTTTAGGCCAGGCCGGCACGCCGGAATATGATGACCTGTTCCAGACCGGTTGTATCGGTCTGTGTAAAGCTGCAGCAACAGATAAAGGCGGATGCTTCTCGACTTATGCATATAGGCTGATCTGGAATGAGATCTGCGATGAATTAGCCCGCTGTACCAGACTGATTCAGAAAGAGCAGGGTTCCGATACGATCGACGCCGTCGTCGACGCCCGGTCTTCCGAACAGGACCCTCTGCGCGAGACAGAATTGCGCCACCTCCTCCAGCAGGCAAAGGCTGATGCTTCCGAAGCTGCTGCAAGAGGAATCACTTGCCTGGAGCTTACGATCCAAGGGTATAACAGCAAGGAAATCGCAAAACTGCTGTGCGCCGAGGCGGCAACTGTTCGTATGTGGATGACCAGGGCTCGAAGATATCTGAAGAGCATTCCTGAACTGCAGGAATACATGTGTTCGGAGGCTGCATGATGAAGACAATATGGAAGAGGGTCAAACCCTGGATCGTTCCGGTGGTGTTGACCCTCTTATTCTATCTGCTGCTGCGGTTTGTGATCCTGATCGGATATGTACCTTCGGCATCTATGGAGCCGACCTTGCAGGAAGGCAGCTTCCTCATTGGCCTGCGCATCCATGACACGCCGGAAGTTGGCGACATTGTTATTTTCGAGAAGGACGGAGTCCTGCAGGTGAAACGCGTGGCAGCAGGACCAGGAGACATCGTTGATTATTCCAGTCTGGAGTATATGACATCCCTCCCTATACCGAATCGGGACGAAACTCAGATTCGCGTGCCGCCGGGATGCTATTTCCTGCTGGGAGACAATAGGCAAAACTCACTTGATTCAAGATATTGGGAACATCCCTTTATCTCTGAAAACCAAATCGTGGCCGTTGTGCCAGAAAAATAGGAGGTTAATTATGAGCAAATGGGTCGATAAGAACGAATGGCCTTTCAATGTTTACAAGGCAATCACAAGGGACGATGAAGTCACAGAAGAGAGCCTTCCGGCAGATTACCGTGGAGCTTTGGAGTATGTGCTGATCTCCACAATTACGGACAGAGAAGAACAAGTCTTGCGATACCGCTACCAGATGGCTCTGACCTACCGTGCGATCGGGGAGAAATTCGGACTGCAATCGGAGCGGATCCGGCAGATCCATGATAAGGCAATACGGAAGCTGCGTCATCCTGCTCGTTTCGCATTACTTCGGTATGGTGTGGTAGCGCAGATGGAAAGATACCGGGAGAGCTGCCGAGAATTATTCTACAATCAGGGGTACAAGGAAGGATTTAGGAACGGCGGTATGGGGGCCCAAGCACCGCTGCTAAGCAATCCCTATCAACAGCAGGAAGATGATTCTACCATTCCGATTGAGGAGGCATCCGTGGACATCCTGGATCTGAGTGTGCGTCTTTATAATTGTCTGAGACGGGCGAACATCAACACGGTGGGACAACTGCTGGATTTATCTAAAGAGAGTTTGTTGAGAATAAGAAATTTAGGGTGGCACTCCCTGCAAGAGCTGGAGATGAAAATGGAAAAGTATAATCTAGTACTCCGAGAGGAGTAAAGACAGAAAGGAAGATAGTATGCAAGATAATACGCAAGATATGATTGCTCCTTACGTTTATCAAGAGGATGAACGCATTCGAAACCGGGACAGTACCCACGAAATCGTTTCAAAAGTAGCATATCTGATCGGTGTCTACCGATGGCATTTCGAACAGGCGGATGAGCCCTTGCGGCTAGATATCTACGACGAACTTGATTTACTTAAAAATGCACGGATTCTGCGAAACCTATGCATGGTGCGATCTGCTGCAGAGCGCTGGTTTGGAAAGATCAATGAACAGATCCAGAAGGAGTTCAAAAGCATCTATTCTGTGCCGGAGTATATGCCGCAGGATGCCCTTGAACAACTGCGTGCAGACGGTATCTATTTAAGCAAACGCGCCGGCACACAGCTGGTGCACCTCATTATTGAGCTGAATCGGTATATTTGCGACAGGGTCAACAATTGCAAAAACCTGTTTCCGGTATGGCTGAACTGGAATTACATACGGGATCTTTTCGTTATGAAAAACGGTCTGACAGAACGTGGCGCAAAGGAAGCTGCGGATGTCTATTTCAAGAATATGGAGTGCTATCCCTATGGCATCTATATCAACTGGAAGCCCAATCAGTGCGGAAACATCTTGTTCAGCGACAAAAAGTTTGTGTCACTGCTGTATCAGGCGCACAAGGACCGCTTTACAGATTTTGCAAAGGTATCCGATATCGGCGATTTTGTGAAGGAGAATATCTACGATTTTATTGGTGGTGCGAATAAAGTGGTAATGGTAGTGGACTGCGAGAACTCTGACCCATACCGATTCTGTGCTGTGCTTAACGGTCTGGAGGCAAAGGCGCTTTCAAAGATCCATAAAATCATGCTCTTTGATGATGTCCATACAGTCAACGCCTGGCGCATTTTGGAGAGCTGCACCTCGATCCCGGTGGAGCATATTATGACGAAGCGCGTGAAAGAGGAAAAATCTTTGGTAGATATTGAGATGACGGCCCTTACCTGCCGGGAGCATTACCGGGATCAGGTGGACTCCTTTGTGATCGTTTCCAGTGATTCCGATTATTGGGGACTGATCTCAACACTTCCGGATGCGCGATTTTTGATGATGATCGAGAAAGAAAAGTGTGGTCCGGAGATGAAGGCAATGCTTGCAAAGCATGGCATATTTTACTGTTACATCGACAGCTTTTATGACGGCAACTGCGAAATCATCAAGAGGCGGGCGCTCTTCAACGAGATCTACCGAATCCTCAACAAGTCAGTGCAGCTGAATGTGCATGAGATGTTCAAGGAAGCCCTGAACGCCACCCGCATCCAAATGAAGCCTGCGGAGCAGAAGCAGTTTTTTGCAAAGCATATCAGTAAGATGAAGCTTGTAATCAATGAGAATGGTGATGTGGCCATCGAGCTCGATACCTGATCCTGTTTCGTGGGGGATGGTTTGAAAAACATATCCTTGGGTGTCCTTATTGCCAATAGGAAAATAGTGTAACAATAGTGAAAATATAGTGGAAGCTATCTTTGGTTTGAGAGCAATTGCAGAGTACTTTCAATTATTTAGTTTCGGACTATTGACTAAAACATATAGCTATGGTATAATACTAATACTAAAGTTTCGTTGTTTTGCGTAAGCAATCAAAAGTGTCCGATTATTTCTATGCCCGAAGTCGTTATGTCTTCGGGCTTTTTTGCGTTCTTCTGCATCTGAGGTAGATGCACATAGAGATTCAACGCAGGAGGGGTCACCCCTCTACCTTTTGACAACTAAAGCATCGGCATTCCTGTCGTTGTTAGCAAGAGAACCCACAGTGAGAGAGTTTCTTTCATTGTGGGTTCTTTTTTTGTATATGGAGCATTTGGCTCCCCAACCTTATTTCCGGGGAGCCTCAAGGCTGTACCGTTATATAGAAATCTAATGACAAGGAGTGATCCGATGCAACAACACCTAACCCTGCTGAAAGATGTCCGTGGCTGTATGACTCGTTTTGACCCACTCACCCCTGAGATCGTGGACAAGGAGACAGAAGACGGACTGACCTTCAGCGAACTGGAAGCAATTCTGGTTGAATGCGGTATGGACATCCATAAGGTGGTCTATGACGGCTCCAGGCGCTTCCAGAACGCGTATTACGCCGACTTTGAGCAAGGCCGTTACTGCTGGATTCCTTTCCAGAGAGCGAACCTAAAAGAGATTTTAAGCACCATAAGTGCAAACTTCTCTCATCCGAACTTCGGAAAGGCTCGCCGCAACTGTGAATGGGAAACCTTCTACCTGCTCGATGTACCCCTGCCAATGCAGATCTATGACTTTGAACGCCGGTATCTGGAGATAGATCCGGAGAAGGTGTTCTCAGTCTGGAGCTGTATCCACACCAGACTGGACTATGCCAACAGCATGTGGAAGCCTGA
>JAFSCK010000158.1 GCA_017436785.1 Oscillospiraceae bacterium
ATCGCAAAGGAACTGTTTATCAGCAGTTCGTCTATTCATTTTCACTGTAAGAACATCTACAAGAAGCTGGAGGTTTCCGGCAGAAGACAGATTCTGATCCGCTACAAGGATCTGTAACAAAGGGAGGATAATTATGAGCTTTCTGAAAAGAACCATTCGCAATGCGGTCAGTCAGGGTATCAGCAGAGGCATCAGTGATGCCGTGGGCAAAGCAGTGAAACAGGCTGTGGAGCCCAGAGCCACAGAATATGCCAATAAAGCCGCAGAGCATTTTGACCAGGCTGCGGGCAATGCCGCCCAGCAGACCCGGCAGACTACTTCCTCGCTGGAGGGAGCCTTTGCCAATCTGGAACGGTCCATGCAGAGCTATGCCAACCAGATGACCAAGGATTTGAAGGTCTGCCCCGAGTGCGGTCAGCCCACCTCGGCAGAGAAGAAATTCTGCCCCGGCTGTGGTGCGAAGCTGCCGGAGCAGACTCTGGGCCAGAGCGCGGTCTGCCCTGAGTGCGGTAAGCAGAACAGTGTGGGCATGAAGTTCTGCCAGGACTGCGGCACCAAGCTCCCCGTTGCTGTTCAGGAGGAAGAAATGGCAGCGCGTAAGAATGCCAAGGTATTGGCCCAATGGGATGAGATCCTTCCTCAGTATCCCAAGTGGACCTGCGACGGTGAATTGTACATCGAGGACTACGGCAGTGACGGTGTGAACTTCTCCGCCTCCTTTAACGGCAATACCGGTGCTGCCCACCGTGCTGTGGAGCAGTACCGCCAGATTTTGCAGCAGAACGGATTCCGTCCCGCAGGCCAGAACCCCACCCAGGCACAGCTTTTCAAGCGGATCGATGGTGTGGTTTACAATGTGGATACGGAGCATTGCTTCGAGGGCGATCCCGACTGCGCCTGCATCGGCTTCTGCCGGAGAGAACCCTACGGCGGCTTCGATTATGTAAAGCCCGAGCCCAAAATGAGCAAGGACATCGGTCTGGATGATCTGAAAGACTTTGCAAAATTGTTCCGGCGATAAAAATAATATCATTATACTGTGACAAGGAGGAATCACACAATGAAAGCAGAACAGCTATTCCGTAAGACTATGCCATTCTGTATGGCGAAATTCGTATTGGGCGGCACCATGGTGCTGATCATGGGTTTGCTGCTGGCAATTCTCTGTGGTATCGGCTGGCTCTTTGGTGATTTCGGCCTGATCATTGGTTTCCTGCTCTGGGGCAGCTGTATCAAGTTTGTTCATCTGATCGTTATGAACTATGCAGGCTATCTGGTCAAAGCGGGACATATTGCCGTGCTGGCAGAAGCCGCTGCCACGGGAAATGTTCCGGATAATCAGGTGCAGTATGGCAAGGATAAGGTAAAAGAGCGTTTTGTTACCTCCAATGTGTACTTTGCCGTGGATAAGCTGGTGGCGGGAGCGGTGAAGGAGATCCAGAGAGGCATTGAAAAAGTCAGCAATTTTCTGGACTTCGTTCCCGGTATGGACAAGGTGGCAAGCCTTGCCAAATGGTTTGTAGATCTTTCCCTGGGCTATATCGACGAGTGCTGCCTGGGTTACACCTTCTACAAAGCGGAACAGGGTACCTTCCAGAGTGCCTGTGACGGTGTTGTGATCTATGCCCAGAATATTAAGAGCCTGCTGAAGAATGCAGTCATAACCATGGTGAAGCTGGTTCTGGCAACACTGGCGGCGGTGCTGATCGTCTTTGTCCCCGTTGGTCTGGTTTTCAAGCTGCTGAAGCTGAGCGGGTTGTTCGCCTTTGTGGTGGCCTGTTTGATCGCATGGGTGGTCAAGTTTGCGTTCCTGGACAGCTACATCCTATGCCAAACCATGGCTGGCTATATGTCCGTGGCAACCACTACGGAGATCACCTTTGACCTCTATGGCACACTCAGCGGTATTTCCGCCAAGTTTAAGGAGCTGTGGGAAAAGGCCAAGGCCGAAAATCCCCACCCCTCCTATACAGGTGCACCTGCTTACGATCCACCTGCGTATGATACCCCTGTTTCCGAAGAGCCTGCTGCCATTCCCGAAGCGATTCCGCAGCAAATCTCCGGCGGCAGATTTTGCAGTGAATGCGGCGCAAAAAACGAAAGCGGTGCCGGATTCTGCGGCAGCTGTGGTACGAAGCTGTAAAACAATTGGCAGGCAAAGCACTGGGTAAATCCTGCACAGATTGAGGAGCCGAAATTCGCGGCGGAATCCCTTTCTGAACCCAGTGCGGTACAAAACAGAGTTCTTCGTTTATTGCGTAAAATGACCAGGCAAGTGTGCTTACTTGCCTGGTCATTCTTTCGTATATGGTTTGCGTTAATCCTACCCGGTTGCGTAATACTCCGCTAAGAACATCACGCTTTCGTCCGGGTGTTCTTTATTTACTTCCGCAAAGCCTTCCGCAACGCGGGTACGATGGCCAAGGCGATGGCACCGCCGATGAGGGCGGTGATGAGCTGAGGCCAGGAGAAGGTGGCAGGCAGGGCCTTCAGCATGGGCGCCCTCAGGGTACCGGAGGCCAGCAGGCTCTCTGACAGCACACCGCAGATCAGCTTTACCACGATGAAATACAGGGCCGCAAACTTGGCGACAGACGCAAGAAGCCATGCGGCGATCTGCTTACCAAGATTCTTGCCGTTCTGATCTGCCAGCAGATGGAGCAGCACCACATACACGCTGTTGCCGGCCATGATGGCAGGCACGGTCAGGATCTGGGGCGCGATGCCCAGCAGGAAGGCCAGCACCGGAGAAACCAGCGCAATGGTCAGACCGCTGGAAAGGCCGCCAACCAGGGCCGCAATGGCCAAAATGGCATTGACGCAGGAGCCGGTGACCAGCTGCCCCATGGGCTTGGTAATATACTGCAAGCTCACCAGCAGTGCCAGTAGAATGGCCGTTTCTGTGATCCAGCGAATTTTCTTGTTCATAAAAATACCTCTCTTTACTCAGTGCTTACCACACCGGAATAGGCGGTCTTGACACTGATGCCCTTTAAGCTGCCAATTTTCCCGGACAGGGCGGAGATGGTATTCTGGGGTGCATCCAGTGCAATGGCAATGATGTTGACCTTACGCTTGCGGTAGGGAATTCCCATCCGTCCGATGATGTACTCCCCATATTCGTGCAGAATCGCGTTCAGTTTCTCCACCGCCTCACTGTTTTCTACAATGATGCTCATGACTGCTACCCGTGTTTCCATGGAAATTCCTCCTGAAAATAAAATGACCGTGTCCCAAAGGGCACGGCAACGGAAATCCGCCGCAGATGCTTCTGCGGCTGCGGAAACCATATTCGCACCTTTCACGCAGCTGAAAACGCTTAATGTCAGGGTCCTAGTGTCATAATAGCACGCTGCGCCGCCCTTGTCCATGGGCGCAGTGTCAGAAAAATACGAAAAATTTTGGTAAATTAGCCAGCCCCTGTAAAACAGGGAGGCGTTTTTCGCCTCCCTGCAGATTTCGCTCCATTACCTTTGCCGCAGCTCCCGCCGCTGCCACTTGGTTTTAAAATGCCGCTCCAGCCCCGGCAGCATCAGCAGACACACCAGCGCGGCGGTAAAGCCGCCGTTATACAGGCACATGCCGCCGTGAAGCTCCGGCACCGTGGTGACCATGCAGAAGTGGAACATGGCCGCCACCACGCCGTACATCCAGCCGTACTCATCGGCAATGGGGCTCAGGCCGTTGGCATAGCACAAGCCCACCACGATGGACTGGGAATCCAGATACTGGGAAAAATTGCCGCCGGTGAAGGGGGACAGCAGCTGGAACAGCTTGGATGCCAGTCCGTAACCCAGCGTGATCAGCCAGATATTGCCGGGATGGGAGCCGGAATTGCAGGTGGAGAGCATACAGAACATGACGCCAAAGGTCACGCCGTTGAAGGTGGCACCGATCCAGTTGTAATACCCCAGAATGAACAGGCCGTACAGTCCCACATTCATCAGGAAAACCGCGTTTCCGTAGACCGCAGAAAAGTTGGTGGCAGGCTTGGCCGCATACATCATGTCCCAGTAGTCCTTCGGCCGGCAGCCCATCAAAAGGGCCAGCACGATGCAGCTGCAGAACAAAAGGATGCAGAACGTATTGGTGATTTGGGGATCCGCCACCGACAGGTCGGACACCGCCGCCGGGATCTCCACGCCCATGGCCTTATACAGCACGCCCTGCATCAGGAAGGCAGTCATACCCACCGGCAGCGCTGCAGAATACAGGTCAAAGCCCTTATGGACCTTGGGGGAGTTGTCCAGTCCCGCCGGCAGAAAAAAGCCTACCGCCATGCCCACAGCCAGAGCCAGCACCATGCCGCCGGGGGTAAAGCCCACCACCTCCCTATGGGGATAGCGGACCATCAGCTCCGAGATGAAGGGTGCAAGGCCCGTGGAGAACAGCATGGCATTGCTGTATTTCCCCAGCTTTTCCCCCTTCACAAAGCAGTGGAGCATCACGCCGAACACCGTAGGCCACATATTCAGAATGTGGATGCCCCAAGAGCCAAAGCCGGTGGTGAGGATGGTCACCAGCGTAGCCGCGGAATTGGATTTTTCTCCCGGAAGCCAGTACAGCGCCGTGCAGATCAGGCCCACCAGACCCATATTCAGGAAGGTGGCCGCGTAACCGCCGATGGAGAAAAAGCTGGTGGATGCCTTGGTAGGGTTGCTGAGAATCGCCCACAGGCCGGGAAGCATCTGCCCCCGGTCCGGCATGCAGAAGGCCGCCGCCAGGAAGCTGCCGCTGAAAAACAGAAAAAACAGCTTCAGAAATTCCCCCTCGGGAAGGGTGTTGAGTCGTTTCATATCCATGCCTCCGCCCGTTTTCTTTTCGTTTATTAAACCATAATTTGCCATACTTGTCCAGCACTTCCGCAAAAATCCCCGCCTGCAGATCAGGCGGGGATTGGAGAAGATTACTGCTTCAGGGCTTTCTTTTCCTCTTTGGTTTTCACGAAGCGCTCCAGCTCGGGAACCAGAAGCACGCAGATCACCGCTGCGGTGAAGCCGCCGTTGTACAGGCAGTAGCCACCGTGCATATTGGGCACAGAGGTCACCAGCAGATAGTGCATGATGGCGGAGACCATGCCCCAGAACCAGCCGTACTTGCTAACGATAGGGCTCAGGCCGTTGGCGAAGCACAGGCCGATGGCAATCGCCTGCGCATTGACGGCCAGAGAGAAGTTGCCGCCTGCCAGCGCGGACAGCCAGCCGAAGACGGTGGAGGCCACCACATAGCCCAGCATGATGGGCCAAACATTGCCGGGATGGGAGCCGGAATTGCAGGTGCACAGCATGCAGAAGATAATGCCGAAGGTGACAGCGTTAAAGCTGGCGCCGATCAGGTTATAATAAGCCAGAATGAACAGGCCGTAGATGCCCACATTCATCAGCAGCACAGGCGTGCCCAGCTTGCCGCTGACATTGGCCACATGGCCCTCCGCCCGCAGAAGCTGCATGTAATCCTTCCACTTGCAGCCCATGGCCAGTGCGCAGGCCACGCAGGCACCGAAGACAAGGATGCAGAAAATATTGACGATGGACTGGGAAGCCACACCCAGATCAGAGGACACGGCAGGCAGGTCGATGCCCAGCGTCTTATACAGGGTGGCGTTCAGGAAGAAGGCAAAAAAGCAAACGGGAACCGCGGCAGAATACAGGTCGAAGCCCTTATGGACATTGGGCGCATGGCCCAGACCCGCAGGCAGGGCAAAGCCGATGAGGAAGCCCACCAGCAGGGCCACCAGCAGACCGGGCAGGTTAAAGCCCACCACCTCTGCATTGGGATAGCGCACCAGCAGATCGGTGATCAGGGGTGCAATGCCGGTGGAGAACATCATGGCGTTGATGTTGGCACCCAGCTTTTCCTTCCGCACCAGACTGTAGACAATAACGCCCGCAATGGTGGGCCAGATGTTCACCACGGTGATGCCCCAGGAGCTGAAGCCCAGGGTCAGCAGGAAGGCAAGGGTGGATACGTTGTTGGCAGTGGCCTTCAGCACATAGAACAGCACCGTAAAGCAGGCACCCACCAGACCCATGTTCAGAAAGGTCGCGGCAAAGCCACCCAGTGCGAAATCGTTGGTGGTGATCTTTCCGGGCTGGCTCCAGATCTGCCACAGACCGGAAAGCATGGTATCCCGATCCGGCATGAAACAGGCTGCTGCCACAAACACCACAGACAGGAGGGCGAAGAACAGCTTCAGAAAATCGCTTTCGGGGAGGACTTTGATTTTTTTCATAATACACACCTCTAAATTATGATTTTTGAAGGCTGAAAAAACAAAAGGACAATCCAGCCTCAAACTGAATTGCCCAGACGGTCGGCGCGCTGCTCCTACACTCCCCCGCGGTGATCCCCGCGAAACCCGTCAGTCATGTAAGAGGGTATGTTTATTGTATAAAAAATATCGATATTTGTCAACCAATATTTCCCTGCATTGGTCTTCTGCGGAAAGATATCTCTATGTAGGAGCGGTTCAGGAATCGCCCCTACACAGGACAATACTCCACATTCGCAAAGAAACAATTTGTAAATCCCCCCATCCTATGATAGAATGAAAGAAAAGACCACCATCAGGAGAACATCATGCTTTTATCCGCAGAAAACCTATCTATCAACTTTGGCAGCAGGCAGCTGCTGTCCCATGTGAATTTTTACCTGAACGAGGGAGACAAGGTGGGCATCCTTGGCATCAACGGCACGGGAAAATCCACCTTTTTGAAGGTCCTTTCCGGTCAGCTGCCCCCCGATGAAGGAAAGCTGACCCGCAATCCCAACGTTCAGATCAGCTACCTGTCCCAGAATCCTGTCATGGAGGACAGCGCCACCCTTCTGGAGCAGGTCTTCCTCCATTTTCCGGCAGAATTTCGGGAGCTGAATGAATACGAAGCCAAGTCCATGCTGACCAAACTGGGCTTTACTGACTTTTCTCAGAAAATCGGCACCCTTTCCGGCGGTCAGCGCAAGCGGGTGGCGCTGGTGGCTGCGCTGGTCCACCCGGCGGATGTGCTGGTGCTGGATGAGCCTACCAACCACTTGGACAGCGAAATGGTAGCGTGGCTGGAGGACCGGCTCCGGGCCTTCCGGGGCGGCCTTGTTATGGTGACCCACGACCGCTACTTTCTGGAACGGGTGGTGAACCACATCACCGAGCTGTCCCGCGGCAAGCTGTATCACTACGAAGCCAACTATTCCAAATATCTGGAATTAAAGGAACAGCGCTATGAGATGGCGGAGGCCAGCGAGCGCAAGCGCCAGTCTATCCTCCGGGTGGAGCGGGAATGGATCATGCAGGGCTGCAAGGCCCGCACCACCAAGTCCAAGGACCGTATCCAGCGCTATGAGGCCCTAAAAAATCAAGAGGCTCCCGAAACCGACGAAAATGTGCAGATGGCTGCGGCCTCCAGCCGTTTGGGCCGAAAGATCATCGAGCTCCACGGCATCAGCAAGGCCTATGACGGCCGTCCCATCATCGAAACGTTTTCCTATAACCTGCTCCGTGGGGACCGCATCGGCATCGTAGGCCGCAACGGCGCCGGCAAATCCACGCTGCTGCACATGATCGCAGGACAATTGCCGCCTGACGCAGGCTTTGTGGACATCGGTACCACGGTCAAGATCGGCCACTTTTCTCAGGAGGGCCGGGAGCTGGACCTCAACCAGCGGGTCTATGACTTTATCCACGAAATCGCCCGGGAGGTCAAGACAGAGGAGGGCACCTTCACCGCCAAGCAGATGATGGAGCGGTTCCTCTTCCCCTCTGACCTGCAAAGCGTGACCATCGGGCGGCTGTCCGGCGGCGAACGGCGGCGGCTTTATCTGCTGTCGGTGCTGATGGAGGCTCCCAATGTCCTGCTGCTGGATGAGCCTACCAATGATCTGGATGTGATGACCCTCTCCATTCTGGAGGATTACCTGCAAAGCTTCTCCGGCCCCATCGTGACAGTCTCCCACGACCGTTTCTTCCTCGACAAGCTGGCAGATACCATTTTCGAGGTCCGGGGCGATGGAAAGGTGCAGGTCTACACCGGCAACTGGACCGACTGGGCTGCCAAGCGCCGGGAGGAAACAGCTCCCAAGCTGGAAAAGCCCAAGACTTCCGTGGATCGTCCCCGGGAGAAGAAGCTGAAATTTTCTTATAAGGAAGAACGGGAATTTGCCACCATTGAGGAGGATATCGCCGCACTGGAAGCAGCCATTGAAGAAAACCAAAAAATGCAGGCTGAAGCCGGCAGTGATTATGTCCGGCTGCAGGAGCTTTCCGATGCCCTGACCCAGCTGGAGCAGCAATTGGAATCCAAAACCGAACGCTGGCTCTACCTCACCGAATTAAAAGAAAAGATCGATGCCCAGCGATAATCTCCGCGTAGGGGACGATGCCCACATCGGCCCTATCCCCGATATTTTGCGGAGCGATGTGGGCATCGTCCCTACGATTTTGCATAAAGAAAGAGGTGCCCATCATGGAAGAAAACAAGGAAATTCTGGAGCTTCTCCAAAAAATCGAGAAAACCAACCGCCAGCAGGTCCGCACCAGCCGTCTTCTGTGCATTTTGATGCTTCTGACCGTCCTGTGCTGCATCGCTGCCATCATTATGGTTTCCGGACTTCTGCCCCAGATCACCACCATTTTGCCTCGGGTGGATGCCGTACTGACCCAGATGCAGTCCGTGCTGGGTAATCTGGAGCAGACCACCAGTCAGCTGGCCAGCGTGGATTTTGGCTCCATGGTGGACAATGTGGATGCGCTGGTCACCACCGGCCAGCAGAGCCTGCAGCAGACCATGGACAAGCTGAACACCATCGACTTTGATGCCCTGAATCAGGCCATTGAGGACCTTTCCACTGTCATCGAGCCCCTTGCAAAATTTTCCAATCTTTTTAAATAATCTGCAACCAGCTTAAAAATTTGACGAGTATATCAGTAGAAGGAGGTCATGACCTATGAAAATGAAAAAGATACTGTCCGCATTTCTTGCCCTGCTGATGCTGTGCACCCTTCTCACCGCCTGCGGCGGCAGCAGCAAAAGCGCCGCCATGGAATACGCCGTGAGAGAGGAAGCCGCCGAAGCTCCTATGGCCATGGACATGAATGCTTCTCTCACCATGGGTTCTCCCGGTGCCGGTGAGACCGGCTCCACTGCCCTGCCGGAAAGCCGGAAATGGATCATCACGGTCCACCTCACCGCCGAAACCAATGATCTGGACGCCATGACGGAAGCTCTGGACCAGCACATCCGAAGCTTAAACGGCTATGTGGAGGACCAGAATATCTACAACGGCAGCACCTATTCCAACCGCCGCTACCGCAATGCCAACCTGACCATCCGGGTCCCCGCCGAGGATGTGGACCGGTTTACCGAGGAGATCGACGGCATCGCCAATGTGGTCCGGAAAGAAAAGAATCTGGAGGATGTGACCCTGAACTATGTATCCACAGAAAGCCGCATGAAGGCCCTGCAAACTGAGGAAGCCCGGCTGCTGGACTTTATGGAGCAGGCCGAAACCATGGCTGACCTTCTGGAAATTGAAGCCCGGCTGACGGATGTCCGCTACGAGCTGGAACGGGTCACCTCCCAACTGCGGCTGTATGACAACCAGATCGATTACGCCACCATCTACTTAAGCATCGAGGAAGTGCAGGAGTACACCCCCGTGGAGGAGCCCACCTTCCTGGAACGCATCACTGAAGGCTTCTCCAACAGTCTGGAAGGCCTGTGGGAAGGCTTCGTAGACTTCATCGTCTGGATCGTCGCCAATTCCCCTTATCTGGTAGTTTACGGCATCCTCATCACCCTGATCCTGCTGCTCACCAAGCGGGTAAGAAAGCTCAATATCCGCAAAAAGGGGAAGAAACATAACGAAGAGCAGAAATAAACCAGAGAAGGCTGCCAGAAAAATGCAGATACCCATAAAATAGTTAACAGGCACAGCAGATGGATAAACTGCTGTGCCTGTTCTTGTATAAGTTGATTTTCTGTGATATGATCTTGACAGATCGATAACATTTTATATCGCGAAGGAGAGGGTAATTATGAAGATAGCTAAGCTTCTTTGCATTCTATTTGCAATAGCGGCTTGCTGCTTTCTCGCAGGCACTGTTAACCATATCGTCAACACACATGCCGGATGGCTTTCCTCACTACTGCTGGCGGGAGGATGCTTGTGCGGAGCGTTTACATTTTATAAAAAGAATTGATCCAGCCCCTCCGCCAAATAGCAGAGGGGCTGCTGTTTTTTATTGTTCCTGCTGGAAGCAGGTAACCCCCAGAATCAAGGGCAGCGTCAACACCACCGGGTAGGCATAGCGAAATTCTGCAAAAACCGGCGCACCCAACCACAGGCCCAATAGAAGCACCAGCAGAGGAATGGATAATAGAAATTCCTCTCTTCTTTTCAGTACGTTGATAATTGTACAGGCTATCAGCACCCAAACATACAGACCAATGCTTGTGGTCCATTGCAAGATTCCCTGCCGCTCCGCAAATCGGAAGGCTGCACCGAAAATTCTGGAGAAAAGATTCTCTCCTCGGGTCTGGAAGATGCCATACTGATTTTCTTCCATCTGCAGGGTATATACCCAATAACGGTATCCGCCGTTCCAATAGCCCTTCGTTTCCTCGATCCACGCCTTGCCGTAATCCCCGGGATGCTGCAGTCCCAGCTCTACATATAATTTCAAATACTCCTGCCAGTTTTCCAGAATATGGTCCACTTTCTCATACCGGAAGGTTTCAAATTTAATTGGATCGACTGTCTTGGGATCATATTTCTGTGGAATCTGTTCAATATCGAAAATTTCTGACAGCATTTCCGTTTGTTCCTCCGACAGTTCTCTGCCGCTGGCCACCACCCGTGCTACCTGCTGCATAGGCACAGCGAAAGCCTCCACAAAATCGGTTTCCGTAACTGCCAGCGCATCCAGTACTGGGTTAATCAGGACCCAACACAGCAGCAGTACCAGCGCCATAATACGGATCAATTTTCCAAATTTTTTCCGCATCAGGAACAGCATCACCAGCACCGTCACCAAAAACGCGTACCAGCCATTGGTCCGCCAAAGGCTAAAGCCAATCGTTCCCCCAATAAAAAGCCCATAATTCAGCCAAGTATGCCTGCCCACCCCCTTAATCAGGCGGTATAAGCCCGCAATCATCAGCACGGCAGCTCCGGAGAAAGGAACATCTTTCCAAAGTGTGACACTGTATACGATATTGTAGGGCATCAAGGCATAGATGGCGATAACTGCCCCCAAAAATACCGCAGGGGCCCCGATCTGGTAAAGGGTCATCACTACCAGCCCCATGCAGGCCGCCATAAACAGGATCTGCACCACATGGAACAAGGCAATAGCCGCATTGATATCTCCAAACAAACGCAGCCCAAGCTCTACAAACACTTCCACCGTCACTGTATGCCAGAAAGGCATCACATTATCGTAACCACGGTGACCCAAGATCTGGGCCATGGTAGATATGGCATCCTTTGTCAGCACACCGGGATATAGGACAAACAGCAGATATGCAAGATCGATCAACGCAACAGAAAAGAAAACAAACAGGAAAACCCGTCCCGGCTGCCGCCTTTGTATATCTGGAGTTACAATAGGCAGCTTTGTCCAAAGGGTCCAGAGGATCTGATAGGCAACGGAGAAGCCACCGGCAAGGCAGCAAAATAGGTTCCATACATTCTGCAAGGAGGAAAAGGGTTCAAACAGCGCATAGTTTGCCAGAACCACCGCCAAGGCATACAGCACCCCGCATACTGTCAGCCGGCCTGCAGCTTTCTGTTCCCTAGAAGACAGGGGCATGTCCAACCATGTCCAATGATTCCAAAACAGGCACAGCAGCCCGGCAATTCCGCACAATATGTAAACACTATAATAGGTATCTGTGCCTGCCAGAGGGGAAAGAACCGTAAGCCACGCATAAACCGCAAAGATCTGCACCCAAAAACCGATCCGACTGTTCATTACTTCATTGATTTTCATCGTTACACATCCCAAAATTTTGCTTGACAATATTGTATTGATTTCTTCCTAACTTGTCAAGCAGATCAAGCCTCAGTTTGTATGGCCCCACGTCTGACAAGCCCTATATATTTTGTACATGCGGGTGCATGTTTACAAAAGAAAAAGCCCCGACTTTTCAGTCGATGCTTCTATGTTCACGTTAGCCGTCTTCCCGAGCAGGCCAACGTATTGTCCTGCCGTCCGCAAGTGTCCGGTGGACACTTGCAGGCAGAAAAAAGCCTCGACTTTTCAGTCGAGGCTTTTGTGTTCGCGTTACCTATCTTCCCGGGCAGTCGCCCGCCAAGTATTGTCGGCGTACATGTGCTTAACTTCTGTGTTCGGGATGGGAACAGGTGGACCCACATGACAATCAACACGAACTATTCTCTGGCTTTTACCAGACCTTTTAAAGGACTTGGTGACCCATACCGGATTCGAACCGATGTTAACGGCGTGAGAGGCCGCTGTCTTAACCACTTGACCAATGGGCCATTTGGTGCACCTTCAGGGACTCGAACCCGGGACCCACTGATTAAGAGTCAGTTGCTCTACCAACTGAGCTAAAGGTGCAGATCCTTTACTTTTCAGATACACCCTGAAAACTGAACACTGCTTTTCTTATCTTCGCTTTTATTTAAGACATTC